>NZ_JBGQOI010000009.1:0-232459 GCF_052113765.1 Pseudomonas sp. W22_MBD1_FP4
TCTAGCTGGAGAAACTCGTTGCCTGGAGTGGGGCTGCTTCGCAGCCCAGCGCGGGGCAAGCCCGCTCACCACAAAAAGTACCATTCACCACAAAAAAGTACCGCTCACCACAAAAGGTGCCATTCACCACAAAAAGTACCGCCCACTACAAAAGGTGCCATTCACCACAAAAAGTACCATTCACTACAAAAAAACCGTTCATCACAGATAGGCCCATTCACCTCAAAAAATCGCCGGCCCCAGGCCCTGAATATGGAAACGATGTGATCACCACCCAATCCTTACCCACCCTCCGGACCCTCCAGAGTGTTGTGGTGTGCAGGGCTCTAGTGGTGAGCAGGCTTGTCCTGCGCTGGGTGGCGAAGCCGCCCCAAAACCGGCCATTGCGGTCTAGCTGGAGAAACTCGTTGCCTGGAGTGGGGCTGCTTCGCAGCCCAGCGCGGGGCAAGCCCGCTCACCACAAAAAAGTACCGCTCACCAAAAAAGATGCCATTCACCACAAAAAGTACCGCTCACCACAAAAGGTGCCATTCACCACAAAAAGTACCATTCACCACAAAAGGTGCCGCTCACCACAAAAAGTACCATTCACTACAAAAAACCTTTCATCACAAATAGCCCCATTCACCACAAAAAATCGCCGGCCCCAGGCCCTGAATATGGAAACGATGTGATCACCACCCAAGCCTTCCCCACCATCCGGGCCCTCCAGCGCAGTGCGTGGAACGATTGCTTCCCCGGTGCCCTGGAAGACTGGGACTATTACGTCGCCGTGGAAAACGCGGCCCTCGATGATTTCCAGTGGCGCTACCTTGCGGTCTACGAAGACGGAACCCTGGTGGCAGTCGCCCCCGCGTTCATCACCCATTACCGCCTCGACACCACGGTTTCAGGCGTCGGCAAGCGTTTCACCGAACGCCTTGAGCGACGGTGGCCGGGGGTTTTGACATTGGGCCTCTATGCCATCGGCTCGCCGGTTGCCGAGCGCTGTGATGCCGGATTTTCCCGCCACGTCCCCGAGTCGCGCCGCCCGTTGTTGCTCAAGCATGTGCTGGACGCCGCACGCCACGACGCCGATGACTTCGGTATCGGCCTGGTGGCGGTCAAGGACGCGCCGAGCAACGATCCGCACTGGGCCGACAGTTGCCGCGCCGCCGGTTTCCAGACCATGCCGAGCCTGCCCACCGGTGTGTTGCCGTTGCCCTACGGTTCAGTGGACGCCTACCTGGGCTCTCTGGGCAAATCCACGCGCAAGGATCTGCGTCGCAAACTGCGCGCACCGGGGCCACGGGTGGAGTGGCGGCGCAACATCGACGATGTACTGCCTGAGGTCATGCGCCTTTACGAAGCCACACTCACCCGAGCCGAGCTGCAGTTCGAACGCCTGCCTGCGGGCTACTTCACCGGTGTGCTTGAACGCCTTGAGTCACGCGCGGTGTGTGCGCTTTACTGGGTGGACGAGCAGTTGGTGGCGTTCAACCTGATGCTGGTGGATGAGCATCGGCTGGTGGACAAGTTCTTCGGGCATGACGTGAACTTCACCCGCGACTACAACCTGTATTTCCGTAGCTGGCTGACCAACGTCGACTATTGTATTGAGCACAATATTGCGGTGTACGAGTGCGGGCAGGCCGGGTATGCCAGTAAGCTGCGCCTGGGCTGCGAGTTCCAGGGCAACAGTTTGTTTTTCCGCCACCGCAACCGGCTGGTCAATGGCCTGCTCAAGCTTGTAAAACTGTTTATTCGACCGGACCGTTCCGACCCTGCCATGGCTGCTGCGATAAGCGAAACCCGATGATCACCAAGACCCGCCAGAAAGCCCGTCCCTTTGCCATTTCGCGCTGGAGTGTCCAGCGCAAGCTGGTGCTGGCATTCTGGTTGGTCAGCGTGATCCCCACCATGATCGCGGCGGAGTTGGCCGCCACCACGCTGTCGCAGATTTTCGACAGCAACGTGCGGATCTGGCTGCAGGAGTCGACCAAGATCGTCAAGGACGAGATCGGCGACATCCTTCATGACAACGCGCGCATGGCCAAATTGTTCCTGCGCTACACCAGCCCGCCGGAGAACCGGCAAGCTGCCCGGCACGACCGGCTGACGGCCGACATCGCCGATGCCACGGACATTGACGTGGTCGCGTTGATTCGCGTCAGTGACCACAAAACGGTGTTCAGCACCGCCTCCGACGACATCGTCAAGCAGATCAGCCTGACCAGCAACGCGGTGTTGCAGACGGTGCAGGTGGCGGGCGTGAGCACGGGCATTGTGGTCTCTACGTTCGACACTTCCCGGGACGGCGTCGACTACCAGTTGCTGGTGGCCACTTACCTGGACAGCAGTTTCCTCACCAGCGTGGCCGATGTGCACTCCCTTGACCTGCGCCTGTACCTGGCCAACCCCGAGGGCTTCTCGGAAATTTTCTCGACCCAGCGCTTCGAGGATCACCCGTCGCGCATCCCCAAAAATGTTGAAGCGGCTATGCGCAGCACCAAACAGCCCAGCGAGCAATTCACCAATAACTACAGCGGTTTGTACTGGCCGATCTTCAACGACGCGGGCGATTTGCAGGGCGTGATTTTCAGCGGCCTGCTGCGCCATAGCAGCCTGGTGGGGCTGGTCAACCAGAGCAATCTGTTCGTCTTGATATTCCTGGTCAGCTCGGCGCTGTCATTGGCGGCGGGGGTGTTGGTGTCGCGGCGCTTGACCCGGCCGCTGCGAGACTTGTCCCAAGGCGTGAGTGCGGTGATTTCCGGCAATTACACCCATCGCGTAGCGGTCAGCGGCGGCGATGAGCTGGCGCAATTGAGCAGCACCTTCAACCATATGACCGAGCGCCTGGGCGAGTTGCATCACCTCGAAGCCCAGTTGCGCCGCCGCGATCGCCTGCATGCACTGGGCGAAGTCGCCATGGGCCTGGCCCACGAGATCCGCAACCCCCTGGGCATCATCAAGACCGCTACCCAGTTGCTGCACCGCCGCGCCGACCTGGCGGACACCGATAAGCGCCACCTGGAGTACGTGATCAGTGAAGTCAGCCGCATCAACGACCTGATCACCGAGTTCCTCGATTTCGCCAAGCCCAATCCGCCGCTACGTGTGGTGCAGCCGGCACGTCCGCTGGTGGAGGAAATCTTCGGTTTCTGCGCCCCGGAACTGGCTACTCACAACATCGATGCGCAGATCGACGACCAGGCACCGGGCGCGACTATTTACGCGGATGCCAAACAGCTCAAACAGGCGTGCCTCAATCTGATTCTCAACGCCATCGACGCGATGCCCGAAGGCGGGCGCCTGACCGTGGGGATTCGCACGGTGGGCGACAACACCGTTATCAGCATTGCCGACACCGGCCAGGGCATTCCGGCAGAGATGGTCGAGCGCATCTTTACGCCCTTCGTCACCACCAAGGCCTCGGGTACTGGCTTGGGTCTGGCCAAGGTCTATTCGATCATGGAAAGTCACGATGGCAGCATCGAATGCGCCAGCGAGAAAGATGCCGGCGCCACCTTCAGCCTGTACATTCCGGCGATGGGCGAAGACGACGAGGACAGTCATGACGCATAACATTCTAGTGGTCGACGACGAACCCAAGCTCTGTGATCTGCTGGCGTCGGCCCTGAGTCAGAACGGCATCCAGGTATTTATCGCCGGTAACGGGCTGCACGCGCTCAAGGTGCTGGAGCAGGAAGACATCGACCTGGTGATCAGCGACTGGCGCATGCCGGGCATGGACGGGCCGGCGCTGCTGGCGGAAATCAAGGTACGCTACCCCCATGTGCCGGTGATTGTGATGACCGCCTACAGCACGGTTAAAAACGCCGTGCAGTCGATGCGCAACGGCGCCTATGACTACATCGCCAAGCCGTTCGATATCGACGAACTGGACATCACCGTCAGCAAAGCCTTGCAATTTCGCGACATCATGCGCGACAACGCACGCCTGCGCGCCGAGCTGGATGAGCATGCCCAGTTCGACAGCCTGGTGGGTGACAGCCCGGCGTTTCGCACGGTGTTGCAAGCGGTGGAATCGGTGCGTGACAGCAGCGCCACTGTCCTGCTGACCGGCGAAAGCGGCACCGGCAAGGAAATGGTCGCCCGTGCCATCCACAAACACGGCAGCCGTGCCGACAAACCCTTCGTGGCGGTCAACTGCGCCGCAATCCCGGAAGGGCTGCTGGAAAGCGAGATGTTCGGCCACCGCAAAGGCGCATTCACTGGCGCGGTAGCGGACCGGGTAGGGCGTTTTATGCAGGCCGACAAAGGCACGCTCTTCCTTGATGAAGTCGGCGATATGCCTCTGGCGTTGCAGGCCAAGATCCTACGTGCATTGCAGGAGCGGGTCATCGAGCCGGTGGGCGATCCCCGCGAGCGCAAGGTGGATGTGCGAGTGATCGCGGCCACCAACAAGAACCTGTTGGAAGCGGTGGCCAAGAAGGAGTTTCGCGAAGACCTGTATTACCGCCTCAACGTGTTCCCGATCCCTTTGCCGGCCCTTCGCGAGCGCGTCGAAGACATCGCGCCCCTGGCCCGCCACTTCGCCCAGACCCTCAGCGCCACTGCGGGCAAACGCATCACCGGCTTCAGCCCCGAAGCATTGCAGGCGATGGCCGCGTATCACTGGCCCGGCAATATCCGCGAGCTGCAAAATTGTGTGGAACGCGCAACGATTGTGGCGGCCTCGCCGGTCATCGAGGATATCGACCTGCCGGGTTACCTGTTTGCGTCGAAGCCGAGCGAGCTGGGCGTGACGACGATTCTCAGCGACGGGCCAGGGATTCCTCAGGACTTGGATGCGGCGCTGGCGGAGGTGGAGAAGGCCTACATTCTGGCGGCGTTGCAGGAGAGTAATGGCGTGCAGGCTGCGGCGGCGGCGAAGATCGGGATCTCTGAGCGCAGTTTCTGGTATCGCCTGAAGAAGCTGGGCATCCAGGTCGACAAGATAGTCCGCTGACACACCTCGATTAAAAATGTGGGAGGGGGCTTGCCCCCGATAGCGGTGTGTCAGTCAGCTCATCTTTAACTGATCCACCGCTATCGGGGGCAAGCCCCCTCCCACATTTTTTGACCGAGTCGGGTCAGGTATGGAGGCGTACCCAGATACTCACCAGGATCGTCGCGGCGATCAGCCACGCTACCGCGGCTACGGCTAAAGAGGCCTCCAGCCGCATGCGGTCAACCATCACATACAACGTCGCCAGATACACAAAGTACGGAATGATCGACCACATCCCAAACAGGATCGTGGTCTTCAAATCGTCTACCGAACGGCCCTTGCCGACGATGTAATGGGCGATCAGCGCAAAGGTCGGAAACAGCGGTACCAGCCCCGCGATGTAATAGTTTTTGGTCTTGGCCAATGCGGCCAATATCAGTACCACCGCCGCGCCGAGGGCGGCTTTCAAGAATAGATCCATCAGTGACTCAACCCGTATTTCTTGACCTTGTCGAAGAGGGTGGTCTTGGCCATCCCCAGTTCCTGGCTGGCCTGGGTCAGGTTGCCGCCGCTGCGTTGCAGGGCGTCGCTGAGCAGGTTGCGCTCAAAGGCTTCCACCGCTTCGGTAAACGCCAGGCCGTGGCTGCCACTGCTTGCGCCGCTTTTTTTGAAGGCGGGCAGGCCGAGGGCGAAACGTTCGGCGACGTTGCGCAGCTCACGCACGTTGCCGGGCCAGTCATGGCTCATCAGGCTGGACAGGGTCTGGTTGTCCAACTCCGGCGCGGTGCGGTCGAAGCGCAGGGATGACTGCTGCAGGAAGTGTTCGAACAGTTGCAGGATGTCTTCGCGGCGCTCGCGTAACGGCGGCAGTTCCAGCGTGACCACGTTGAGGCGGTAGTACAGGTCACTGCGGAACTGGCTGGCGCGGCTCAGTTCGTCGAGGTCGGACTTGGTGGCGGCGATCACGCGGCAATCCACGGCCACGCTCTGGTTCGAACCCAGGCGTTCCAGAGTGCGTTCCTGCAACACCCGCAGCAATTTGATCTGCAGGTTGATCGGCATGCTTTCTACTTCATCGAGAAACAGCGTGCCTTCGTGGGCGTGCTCGATCTTGCCGATGCGCCGCTTGCCGGCGCCGGTAAATGCGTTGGCTTCGTGGCCGAAAATCTCGCTTTCGAACAGGTTCTCCGGCAGACCGCCGCAGTTGAGGGCGACGAACTGGTGCGAGTGGCGCCGGCTGAAATCATGCAGGCAGCGGGCGACCAGTTCTTTACCGGTGCCGGTCTCGCCTTCGATCAGCACGTTGGCTGAGGTGTCGGCGACGTTGGCGATCAGCTCGCGCAGGTTCTGCATGGCAGGGGAGCGGCCGATGATGCGGCCTTCCAGGGAGTCACGCTCGGCCAACTGACGGCGCAGCGACCAGACTTCCCGCGCCAGTGCGCGTTGCTCAAGGGCACGACGAGCGACATCCACCAGGCGTTCGGGAGAGAAGGGCTTCTCCATGAAATCGTAAGCGCCATTGCGCATGGCGCCGACGGCCATGGAGATATCGCCGTGCCCGGTGATCAGCACCACCGGCAGGCTTTTATCCAGGGCCTTGAGGCGGGTGAGCAGCTCCAGGCCGTCGATGCCCGGCAGGCGAATGTCGCTGATCACGATGCCCGCGAAGTTCTCGCCGATGCGCTTCAACGCCTCTTCGGCACTGCCCACGCCTTCGCTGGGAATATCTTCCAGCGCGAGGGCCTGCTGGCAGCCGAGCAGCACATGGGGGTCGTCTTCGACGATCAGCACGGTGAGGTCTTGAGGATCAATATTCATGTCGACTCAGCTTGTTGAGCGCCTACCAGCGGCAGGCTCAGGACAAAAGCGGTACCACCACTGGCCGGATGCTCAACGGCGAGCGTGCCGCCGGTGGCCGCCGCGAGGCTGGCGGACAGGGTCAGGCCCAAGCCCAGACCTTGCTCGCCGGGCTTGGTGGTGAAGAACGGTTCGAACAAATGCTTGCGCGCCTCGGCGTCGATGCCGTGGCCGTTGTCGCGTACATGCAGGCGGTATTTGCCTTCGGCGACACTGCCTTCCAGCCACAACTCGGGAGCGGGTTGTGCCTGCATGGCGTCAAGGGCGTTGCCGATCAGGTTGACCAGGATCTGCTCCAGGCGTGTCTGGTCGATCTGCAAATGGGCCGCAACGAAGTCGCGATGCACGGTCAGCGGCAGGCTGTCCAGGCGCGCGCCCAGTACCTGGAACGCAGCGTCCACCGCCTTGGCGAGGTTGGCTTCGCCCTGGTCGTCACCGCGCCGGGCAAAGGAGCGCAGGCTGGCAGTGATGCGGCCCATGCGGTCGATCAGTTCGTTGATGGTCTTGAGGTTGGCGCTGGCGGTGTCCAGAGCGCCGCGCTCCAGGAAGCGCACGGTGTTGCCGGACAAGGTGCGCAGCGCGGCCAACGGCTGGTTCAATTCGTGGGCAATGCTGGTGGACATCTGGCCGATGGCCGCCAGTTTCCCGGCCTGCACCAGCTCATCCTGGGCACGGCGCAGGGTTTCTTCGGCCTGGCGTCGTTCGCGGATCTGGCCTTTGAGCCGTTCGTTGCTGGCGCGCAGGTCCGCGGTGCGTTCGGCAATCCGACGCTCCAACTGGCTGTTGGCTTCCTGCAAGGCTTCCCGTGCGGCGAGGCGGGTGGCGATGACTTTGCGTCGCTCATTCCAGGCAATCAGCAGGAATGCCACCAGACCAAATGCGACAGCCACCAGAATGCCTTGGTTGATCGCTGCGCGGCGCAGGTCATTGAGGGGAGTGAGGAGGGTGAAATTCCACGGTGTGTCGTTGAGCGGTCGGGTTTGCGCCAGGTAGCTGACTTCGTGTTCGTCGTTGACCACTTCGCTGTTGGCCGGAAAGGTCAGTTTTTCGGTGCCTTCGTTCAAGCGCTCACGGGCCAGCGGTTCAAGCTCGTTCAGCGTGGCCCAGTAATATTGCAGGCTGTGGGCCAGGCGATCCTTGGTTTCATTGCTCAACGGGCGCACGGCCTTGAGGCGGCGGGCCGGGTCGCTGGAGAGGATGATGATGCCGTTCTCGTCGCTGACGAAGGCTTCCAGGCGCGCACGTTGCCAACGTTCTTCCAGCGCTTCAAGGCGTACCTTGACCACTGCGACGCCGATGATCTTGCCGTGCTCTTCCAGCCCGTGGGCCAGGTAATAACCGGGTTCGCCATTGGTGCTGCCGATGCCGTAGAAACGCCCGGGCTGGCCGCGCACGGCGTTCTGGAAATACGCGCGGAAGGAGAGGTCTTCACCTTGGTAACTGTCGGCATCGCGCCAGTTGCTGGTGGCCAGCACCCGACCGGTGGTGTCCATCACGTAGATGGCCCGACTGCGACTGCGTCGGTTCAGGCCTTCGAGGTAGTCGTTGACGTTTTTGCGGGTTTCCTGGCTCGGGTCGGCGAGCAGCTGCGAGACGCTGGTCTCCAGCTCCAGCAGGCTGGGCAGGTAAGTGTATTTGCTGAGTTCACTTTCGACGGTGCGGGCATGCAGCTCCAACTGGCGTTCGCCCGTGTCGCTGAGGGTGCGTATGCCGTAGTACTCGCTGATCCAAAAGCCGATATAACCCAAGCCGATCATCAGGGCGACGATCAACGGCGGCAGGAACAGTTGGCGAATCAGACGAGGCTTCACGGCAAGTGATGGCGGTGCGGCGCGAAATTGGTTGGGGTCGCATTTCATCACAGATGCCTTGGGTCAACCAGAGCTGCCAGCCTGTGCGGTCCAGCATGGGAGGGGGCTTGCCCCCGATTGCAGTGTGTCAGTCGGTATATCTATCGCTGATCCACCACTATCGGGGGCACGCCCCCTCCCATATTGGCCCGGTTTCTACAGCAGGAGCTATGTAGTGCTTAGTGCTGCAGGATTTTCTCAAGGAAGTGCTGCGCACGCTCGGAGCGGGCGCTGATGTCGCCGAAGAATTCTTCTTTCGGGCAGTCTTCGATGATCTTGCCGGCGTCCATGAAGATCACGCGGTCGGCCACTTTACGGGCAAAGCCCATTTCGTGGGTTACGCACATCATGGTCATGCCTTCCTGGGCCAATTGCACCATCACGTCCAGCACTTCGTTGACCATTTCCGGGTCCAGGGCCGAGGTCGGTTCGTCGAACAGCATGACGATCGGGTCCATGGCCAGGGCGCGGGCAATCGCCACACGTTGTTGTTGGCCGCCAGAGAGTTGGCCTGGGTGCTTGTGGGCGTGCGCCGACAGGCCGACGCGCTCCAGCAGTTGCAGGCCTTTCTTGGTCGCCTCTTCCTTGCTGCGGCCGAGCACTTTGATCTGTGCGATGGTCAGGTTTTCGGTGATGGTCAGGTGCGGGAACAGTTCGAAGTGCTGGAACACCATGCCCACGCGCGAGCGCAGTTTCGGCAGGTTGGTCTTCGGGTCGGCGATGGAGGTGCCGTCGACTACGATGTCGCCTTTCTGGAACGGTTCCAGCGCGTTGACGCATTTGATCAGGGTGGATTTACCCGAGCCCGAAGGCCCGCACACAACGATCACTTCGCCTTTTTTGACCTCGGTGCTGCAATCGGTCAGCACCTGGAAGTCGCCATACCACTTGTTGATGTTCTTGATAGAGATCATACGGCAAACCTTTTTTGCAGACGCTTGACCAGCAGCGAGGCGGAAAAGCTGATGATGAAGTAGACGACACCGGCAAAGATCAGGAACTCATTGGAGCGGCCGATGATGTCGCCGTTGGAGCGGGCGGAATTGAGGAAGTCCACCAGGCCCACGGTGTAGACCAGCGAGGTGTCCTGGAACAGGATGATGCTCTGTTGCAGCAGCAACGGGGTCATCTTGCGGAACGCCTGGGGCAGGATAATCAGACGCATGGTCTGGCCATAGGTCATGCCCATCGCTTGCGCTGCGCCCATCTGGCCCTTGGGAATCGACTGCACGCCGGCCCGCACGATCTCACAGAAGTACGCGGCTTCGAACATCATGAAGGCCACGACGCAGGAGGTGAACGCTCCGATGGGTGTGTCTTCGCCGGTGATCCAGCGCAGTACGAACGGTACGGCCAAGTAGAACCAGGTGATCACCAACAGCAACGGGATCGAACGGAAATAGTTCACATAGGCGCCGGCCAGGCGCGACAGCAGTTTGCTGGACGACAGGCGCATCAGCGCCAGGATCGTGCCCAGGGCGATACCGCCGATCACGCCCATGACCATCAACTGCAAGGTCATGACCATGCCGTTCCACAGGCCTGGGATCGCGGGGATGATGCCGCTGAAATCGAGTTCCATTATTTACCCCCCACGGAGATCAGGCCGGGCACTGCGACTTTCTTCTCGACCACGCGCATCAGCAGCATCAGGCTCATGTTCAGGGTGAAGTAGATCAGCGTGGCCAGGGTGAAGGCTTCAAACAGGTTGGCCGAGAACTCGGCGGTCTGCTTGGTTTGTGCCAGCAGTTCCATCAAGCCGATCAAGGACGCCACGGAGGAGTTCTTGAACACGTTGAGGAATTCCGAGGTAAGCGGCGGAATGATGATGCGGTAGGCCTGCGGCAGCAGCACGTTCCAGTAGATCTGCGGCAGCTTGAAGCCCATGGCGCGCGCAGCGGATTCCTGGCCACGTGGTAACGCCTGGATGCCGGTGCGCACTTGCTCACACACGCGGGCGGCAGTGAACAGGCCAAGGCACACGACGACGCTCAGGTAGGCCGAGGTGGTCGGGTTCAGGTCTTGTTTGTACCAGTCCTGCAGGTTTTGCGGCAGCAGGTCGGGTATCAGGAAATACCAGATGAACAGCTGAACCAGCAGCGGCACGTTACGAAACAGTTCCACGTAGCAGGTCGCGATGCCCGATACGAGGCGGTTTGGCACAGTGCGCATGACCCCCAGAATGGAGCCCAGCAGCAAGGCGATAATCCATGCCACGACAGCGATGGCAATGGTCCAGCCCAAGCCGGCGATGTACCAGTCGAGATAAGTCTCGCTGCCCACGCCGGTGGACTTGAAGAACACGCCCCAGTCCCAGTTGTAATTCATTAGGGTCTCCCCTCGAGATCGATCGATGTACAAGCACCCGCTTGGGGAAAATCCATTCCCTCCTGGCGATGAACGCCAGGCACACACGATCGGCTCGAAAACCGCCAGGTCGAGTGTTCCAAGTTAAATCCAGCAGGTAATTACAGACGCCTGA
Source organism: Pseudomonas sp. W22_MBD1_FP4 (assembly GCF_052113765.1). Classification (NCBI taxonomy): domain Bacteria; kingdom Pseudomonadati; phylum Pseudomonadota; class Gammaproteobacteria; order Pseudomonadales; family Pseudomonadaceae; genus Pseudomonas; species Pseudomonas sp. W22_MBD1_FP4. The sequence continues at coordinate 11,123 of NZ_JBGQOI010000009.1, forward strand.
GGGAGGGTTGCTCCCTCAGGAGATAAGGTTAGATCAGTGTCAGATTTTTACGTCAGGCGCTGGCTTGTCGCTTGGGTTGGCGATCAGCTCTTTAACCTTGTCACTCATTGGGAAGTTCAGGTTCAGGCCTTTAGGTGGAATCGGGCTCTCGAACCATTTGCTGTAGATCCTGTTGATTTCACCGGATTTGTACAGGGCGGTGATGGCGCCATCTACGGCTTTCTTGAAGTCTGGATCGCCTTTGCGAACCATGCAGGCGTAGGCTTCGAAGGACTGTGGAGTACCGGTGATTACCCAATCATCCGGCTTCTTGGCCTTGGCTTCTTCGCCGGCCAGCAGGGCGTCATCCATCATGAACGCAACGGCGCGGCCGCTTTCGAGCATTTGGAAGGATTCGCCGTGGTCTTTGGCGGAGATGACGTTCATGCCCATCTGCTTGTCGGCGTTCATCGCTTTGATGATGCGCTCGGACGTGGTGCCAGCGGTGGTCACGACGTTCTTGCCTTTCAGGTCGGCAAAGTCGGCGTAAGACGGCTTGCCGTCCTTGTCTTTCTTGACCAGTAGGCGGGTGCCGATTTCGAAGATGTTGACGGTGAAGTCGACTTGCTGAGCGCGCTCGGCATTGTTGGTGGTGGAGCCGCACTCAAGGTCCGCAGTGCCGTTCTGGATCAGCGGAATACGAGTTTGCGAGGTGACCAGGTTGTACTTGGTCTTCAGGTCGGGCTTGTTCAGGTCTTTTTTCAGTTGCTCGACGACAGCTACTTGGATGTCGTGGGAGTAGCCAACCGGTTTGCCCGAACCATCCGCGATGTAGGAAAACGGAATGGAGCTGTCGCGGTGCGCGAGGGTGATGGTGCCGGAGTCGTTGATTTTCTTCAGTGTGCCGGTGAGTTCGGCGGCAAAAACTGGAGTGCTGATCAGAGCAGCAGCGATAGCTGCGCCCAGGATATGGGGAACGATGCGCATCAATACTTCCTCGACATTTGTTTTTTTTATGAAGCCAGTTAGACGGCTCTCTTGTACAGCGAATGCCCGTGACGGCTCCTGAGGCGTCCCAGGCAATCGTCCAAGAGTGTAGAGCATGAGTCGTGCCAGGCCAGGGCTAAATGGCTAACCGTATGATTTATATGATGATTAACTTTGTGTGACGGTAAATATGTAACTGTACGGTCCGGCAAACCGAATAGCTTGGAGTGTTGCGTTCGGAAAACCGAATGACTTGGTGCGCATAAAAAAGCCCCTGGGCCTCGCGGCGCAGGGGCATTTGTATGAAGAGTCTGTCAGGCCGCCTGAGTCTTGCTGCGGTTCTGCTCAACTTGGGACAGGTAACGTTGCAGGTTGTCCTGTTCTTCCGGTGTGGTGAACAGGCCAAGCTTGGTACGGCGCCACAGCACGTCCTGAGGTTGGGTCACCCATTCTTCGGCGCCCAGGTAGTCGACTTCTCGGGTATACAGGCCGCCACCCAAGTGGTCGCCCAGGTCAGCCAGCGATTGCACGCCTTCCAGCAGGCGCCATGTGCGGCTGCCATAGGTGGTGGACCAACGGCGTGCGATCTCGCTCGGCACCCAGTCGAATTTGTGGCGAATGGCTTCGGCCAGGGCTTCTGGTGAGGTCATGTCTTCGCCACCCGGCAGGCTGGCCTTGGCGGTCCAGCTTGGGCGCATTTGGGTGAAATACGGGGCCAATTGCGCCATCGCCGACTCGGCGAGCTTGCGATAGGTGGTCAGCTTGCCGCCGAACACCGACAGAATCGGTGCCTCGCCTGCGCCGCCCGACACCGACAGGGTGTAATCGCGGGTGATCGCCGATGGGTTATCCGACTCGTCGTTGCACAGCGGGCGTACGCCGGAGTAGGTGTGGACGATGTCATCGCGGCTCAGTTGTTTCTTGAAGTGCGCGTTTACCACGTTGAGCATGTAGTCGGTTTCACCTTCGGTGATCGCCACTTTCGCCGGATCCCCGGTGTATTCGCGGTCGGTGGTGCCGATGATGGTCAGGTGGTTCAGGTACGGAATAGTGAAGACGATGCGCTGATCTTCGTTCTGCAGGATGTGCGCGTGGGCACCTTCGTACAGTTTCGGCACGATCAGGTGGCTGCCCTGGATTAAGCGGATGCCGTAGGGCGAATCCAGCTTCAGGTCTTCCTTGATGAACTTGGCGACCCACGGGCCGGCGGCATTCACCAAAGCGCGGGCGCGGATCGAGAACAGGCTGCCGTCGGCGCGTTCCATGTTCATATCCCACATACCGTTGCTGCGATGCGCGCTGATGCAGCGGGTCTGGGTGTGAATGTGCGCGCCTTTTTCGCGGGCGGCCATGGCGTTGAGCACCACCAGGCGGGCGTCATCGACCCAGCAGTCGGAGTATTCGAAACCCTTGGTGATTTCGCTTTTCAGCGGGCTGTCAGCGCCAAACTTGAGGCTTTTGGAGCCGGCGAGCTTTTCGCGCTTGCCCAAGTGGTCATACAGGAACAGACCTGCGCGGATCATCCACGCCGGGCGCAGGTGCGGGCGGTGCGGCAATACAAAACGCATCTGCTTGACGATGTGCGGGGCCTTGGCCAGCAGCACTTCGCGTTCGGCCAATGCTTCACGCACCAAGCGGAACTCGTAATGTTCGAGGTAGCGCAGGCCGCCGTGGATCAGCTTGCTGCTGGCGGAGGAGGTGTGGCTGGCCAGGTCGTCCTTTTCGCAAAGGAATACTGACAAACCGCGACCGGCTGCGTCTGCTGCAATGCCGACGCCGTTGATCCCGCCACCGATTACGGCAACGTCATAGACTTCGGCAAGCGGTGATGCAGGCAAGGTGGAAGGGTTCATCGGCTGGCCTCGCGATTTTTTCGTCTTGGAATTCGAACATTAATGTTCATTTGCGAAAATGGTAGCTGATAAACGCGCGCACAGCCACTCGACTTTGATTGAAAAAACTCATCAAAGGGCGGGAAAAGGAAGAATTGTGAACATGAGCCTTGGAAAGGCTTGAGGAAAAGGGTGTGTGATGGCGCGCCATTGTGGGAGTAAGCCCCTTCCCACATTCGAGCGTATTCACAGCTCGAAGGGTGGGAGGGGGCTTGCCCCCGATGACGTCAGTGCAGACGCTATACGACTTCCAGGCGAACCTTATGGTCATTCAGCAACTGCACCAGCGCCGGCACCGGCTGCTGATCCGTCACCAGGCAGTCCACCAGGCTGATCGGCCCTAAACGAATCATGGCATTGCGCCCAAATTTGCTCGAGTCCGCCGCCAGGATCACTTTGCGGGCATTGGCGATGATCGCCTGGGAAACCCTGACTTCCTGGTAATCGAAATCCAACAAGCTGCCATCTTCATCAATGCCGCTGATACCCACCAAGGCAAAGTCGACCTTGAACTGGTTGATGAAGTCCACGCTGGCCTGGCCCACCACACCGCCGTCACGCCGCACGTTGCCGCCGGTCAGCAGCACGTCAAAGTCATCCTTGGCACTGAGCATGGTGGCGACGTTGAGGTTGTTGGTGATGATTTTCAGGTGGTTGTGATTCAGCAGCGCACGGGCGATGGACTCGGTGGTGGTGCCGATATTGATGAACAGCGAGGCGTGGTCGGGGATTTGCGCGGCAATGGCCTCGCCGATGCGCTGTTTCTCGTCGCGCATCTGGTCGGCACGCATGGCGTACGCGGTGTTTTCGACACTGGAGTCATAGGCCGCGCCGCCGTGGTAGCGGCGCAGCAAATTGGCGTCCGCCAGCTGATTGATATCGCGGCGGATGGTTTGCGGGGTGACAACAAATAGCTGCGCCATTTCCTCGATACTGACGTAGCCGCGCTCGCGGACCAGTTCGAGGATTTGTTGTTGGCGGGGAGGCAGATTCATGGGGCGTCCTTTGGGCTGCCATACAAAAGTGGCCCATGATGACGCAGGAATCCGCTCCCGGCCAGTTACAACCGGAGCTTGGCTTATTCGGCGCCTTCGTGCGGTTCCCAGTCGCGGGTGCGGCTGACAGCTTTTTGCCAGCCAGCGTAGAGTTTTTCTTTGGCTGCTTCATCGAGCTGTGGTTCGAATTCGCGCTCGATCACTGCCTTGCCTCGCAACTCGTCCAGGCTGCCCCAGAAGCCACAGGCCAGGCCGGCCAGATAGGCGGCGCCTAATGCCGTGGTCTCGCGCATTTGCGGGCGCTCGACCTGGGTGCCGAGGATATCGGCCTGGAACTGCATCAGGAAGTTGTTGGCTACCGCGCCGCCGTCCACACGCAGGGCCTTGAGGCGTTCGCCGGAGTCCTGCTGCATGGCATCGAGAACGTCACGGGTTTGGTAGGCAATCGACTCCAGGGCTGCACGAATAATGTGATCCACGCGTACGCCACGGGTCAGGCCGAACAGTGCGCCACGGGCGTAGGGGTCCCAGTACGGAGCACCCAGGCCGGTGAAGGCCGGGACCAGGTACACGCCATTGCTGTCCTTGACCTTGCCGGCGAAGTATTCGGTGTCGGTGGCGTCGGCAATGATCTTCAACTCGTCACGCAGCCACTGCACAGTGGAGCCGCCGTTGAAGACCGCGCCTTCGAGTGCGTAGGCCACTTCGCCACGCGGGCCGCAGGCGATGGTGGTGAGCATGCCGTGCTTGGATTTCACCGCTTTGTCGCCGGTGTTCATCAGCAGGAAGCAGCCGGTGCCGTAGGTGTTCTTGGCCTGGCCGGCTTCCACGCACATCTGGCCGAACAGCGCCGCTTGCTGATCACCGGCGATACCGCCGATGGCGATGCCGCTCTTGGTGCGGCCGTAGATCTCCGAAGAGGACTTCACTTCCGGCAGCATTTCGCGAGGAACGTCGAGGATCTCCAGCATCTTCGCATCCCACTCCAGGGTATTGATGTTGAAGAGCATGGTGCGCGAGGCGTTGGTGTAATCGGTGACGTGGGTTTTGCCGCCGGTAAATTTCCAGATCAGCCAGCTGTCCACAGTGCCGAACAGCAGTTCGCCGTTGCGCGCGCGCTCACGGCTGCCTTCGACGTTATCGAGGATCCACTTGAGCTTGGTACCGGAAAAGTACGGGTCGGTGACCAGGCCGGTGGTGTCGTTGATGTATTGCTCGTGGCCATCACGCTTGAGCTGCTGGCAGATCTCGGTGCTGCGGCGGCACTGCCATACGATGGCGTTGTAGATCGGGCGGCCGGTGATTTTGTCCCACACTACGGTGGTTTCACGCTGGTTGGTGATACCGATGGCGGCGACCTGGTCGTGGTGCAGGCCGGCTTGTGCCAGGGCTTCGACCATCACCGCGCTCTGGGTAGCGAAGATTTCCATCGGGTCATGTTCAACCCACCCAGGCTGTGGGTAGTGCTGAGTGAACTCACGCTGGGCGGTGCAGACCACGTTGGCGTCACGATCGAAGATGATTGCCCGGGAACTGGTGGTGCCCTGATCAAGGGCAATGATGTAGTTCTTATTCTGAATGTCGGTCATGTCGATTGCCTTGGACGAGAAATAAGGGAGTGGATCAACAGCCTGGGCCACTAAAAGGGCAGTAGGGACCAGGCGGTATTATCAGGAAATACGGGTTTCGCCAGTGACGGCGGTGTCTTGGGTTTCGGCGACAGCAGGTGCGGCGCTCGGCAGATGACGGGCAATCAGCCCGCGATAGGCCGCAGCACCCAGGCATGCGCCGACAATCGGCGCGAAAATCGGCACCAGGAAGTAAGGAATATCGCGGCCGCCAGTGAAGGCCATTTCACCCCAACCAGCGAAAAAGGTCATCAGCTTGGGCCCGAAATCCCGCGCCGGGTTCATCGCAAAGCCGGTCAACGGGCCCATGGCGCTGCCAATTACCGCAATCAGCAGGCCGATCAGCAGTGGCGCCAACGGGCCGCGTGGCAGGCCGTTATTGTCATCGGTCAGGGCCATGATCACGCCCATCAGAATCGCCGTAATGACCATTTCCACCAGGAAAGCCTGTGCAGTGCTCAGCAGGGCATGAGGGTAGGTGGAGAACACCGACGCCAATTCCAGGCTGGCTTGAGTGCCGCGTACCAGATGATGGGTTTGTTCGTAATCGAAAAACAGATTGCTATAGAGCGTGTACACCAGCGCCGCTGAGCAGAATGCGCCGGCCACTTGGGCGAGGATGTAGAAGGGCAGTTTGCGCTTTTCGAAATCGGCGAAAAGGCACAGGGCGATGCTGACGGCTGGGTTGAGGTGAGCCCCGGAAATACCGGCGCTCAGGTAGATCGCCATGCTGACGCCGATACCCCAGATGATGCTGATTTCCCATAACCCAAAGCTGGCACCCGCGACCTTGAGAGCAGCGACACATCCTGTACCGAAGAAGATCAGAAGCGCAGTCCCCAGGAACTCGGCCATGCATTGGCTCGAAAGTGAAGGCTGTTGAAGAGCAGTTGTCATGGAAAACCTCAATTGTTGTTCTTGTCTGGCGCACTGCCTCAACGGGCGGTGGCGCGATTTTCACCGTGACGAGGATCCCCATCCAAGGCACGGCTTACTGCTGGAATACTGTAGGTGTATTACTACAGTGTTCGTAAGCGAAAAAATATAGACAAGAATGACCGCTGTCAAAGGTCGAAAGTGAACGGTCAGTCACTTTCGAACTATGGGTTTGATGAATGATCATGCTTGCCCTACGGAGTATCGTTTGAAGAGAGGTGCGCATTAGAGCGTTTTACGCGGGCTTGGCCTAGAATTGGCCACCTGTTTGCCACCGCCGGAGACGCCATGACCCCCGCATTGGATTTGTTGAAAAAAGTTCGCGCCGAACATCGCATCCACAGTTATGAACACGATCCCAAGGCCGCCTCATATGGCCTGGAGGCCGCAGAAAAGTTGAGCCTCGACCCGGCGCAGGTGTTCAAGACCTTGTTGGCCAGCAGCGAAAAAGGCGAATTGTTGGTGGCTGTGGTGCCGGTCGTCGGAAGTCTGGACTTGAAAGCCCTGGCGCACGCGGCGGGGGTGAAAAAAGTAGAAATGGCCGACCCCGCCGCGGCGCAGCGTTCTACCGGTTATCTGTTAGGTGGCATCAGTCCGTTGGGGCAGAAGAAGCGTTTGCGCACGTTTATCGATGTGACAGCGCAGCCGTTCACGACGATTTTTGTCAGTGCGGGGAGGCGGGGTTTGGAAGTGGAGTTGTCGGCAGCGGTGCTGGCGGAGCACACCCAGGCCATATTCGCAGAAATTGGTCGGGCGTAATCCCAGGCTCCTGGCGAGCCCATGTGGGAGGGCGCTTGCTCACTATCGCTGTAGGTCAGCCGGTGTATCTACAGCTGACCCACTGCCATCGGGAGCAAGCTCCCTCCCACATGATGACCAGTATTCTTCAAATACTCAGTGTGCCGGGTTGTAGCGCCGTACGCCCGACTCGGATCGAGGGATCTGCGCCGCGGTGCTGCCCGAAGCCTGAAACAGCACCAGATGCTCAGCGGCTACACGAATCCCCACATCCGACCCCACCTGATGGTCGGCATGACTGGGGAAAATCGATTCCAGTTGCGCGCCGGTCGGCAACTGCAGACGGTACAAGGTGGATGCACCGAGGAACGTCTTGCCGACGATCCGGGCTTTCAATGCACTGTCCGGCGCGTAGACGATGTCATCCGGGCGTAGCAACACATCCACCGCACCACCGGTCGGCCAGGTGTAGGCGCGATTGCCGCGCAGGTCACCCAGTTCGGTGCTGACGGACTCGGGCGAGCTCAATTGACCACGAATGAAATAACCCTGGCCGATAAAGCTGGCGACGTAGGGTGTCTGAGGTTCGTGATAGAGGTTGTAGGGCGTGTCCCACTGCTCCAGACGGCCCTCCTTGAAGACGCCGACCTGATCACTCACGGCAAACGCTTCTTCCTGGTCATGGGTGACCAGGATCGCACTGGTGCCGCGCGCCTTGAGAATGTCGCGCACCTCATGGCTGAGCTTGCGCCGCAGTTCGCCATCAAGGTTGGAGAAGGGTTCGTCCAGCAGCAACAGTTGCGGCTCCGGCGCCAGGGCGCGGGCGAGGGCGACACGTTGCTGCTGGCCGCCGGACAGTTCGTGAGGGAAGCGCTTGCCCAGATTCTTCAGGTTGACCAGTTCCAGCAACTCGGTAACCACGCGATCCTTTTGTGGATGCTTGCGGATGCCGAACGCGATGTTGTCGGCCACGCTGAGGTGGGGAAACAGCGCGTAGTCCTGGAACACCATGCCGATGCGACGTTTCTCCGGTGCCAGGGTAAAACCGGCACTGGAGATCACTTCTCCCGCCAGGCTGATTTCGCCTTCATGCACCGGCTCAAAACCGGCAATCGCGCGCAGAGTGGTGGTTTTACCGCAGCCTGATGAGCCGAGCAGGCAACCGATATCACCCGCGTTCAGGTGCAGATTGAGGTTCTGTACCACCCGTTGATCTTGATAGCCGCATGCCAGATTGCGCAGGTTCAGCAGAAGTGGCTGGCTCATGCGTGGTGGTACGAAGGCGGGACGAGGAATTCGAGCAGAGCCTTCTGAGCGTGCAGGCGGTTTTCGGCCTGGTCCCAGGCGACCGAGCGCTCATCGTCAAGCAGGTCGAGGCTAATTTCTTCGCCGCGGTGAGCGGGCAGGCAGTGCATGAACAGCACATCCGGCGCAGCCAGGTCGAGCAAGGCCCGATTTACCTGGTAAGGCGCGAACAGGGCCAGGCGCTGGGCGGTTTCGTCTTCCTGGCCCATGGAGGTCCAGACGTCGGTGCTGACGAGGTGCGCGCCCAGCACGGCGTCACGTGGGTCACGCACCAGGGTGACGCGATCGCCGGCCTGTGCCAGGAAGCGCGCGTCAGGCTCGTAGCCTTGCGGGCAAGCAATGCGCAGTTGGAAGTCGAATTGGATCGCCGCTTCTATATAGCTGTTGCACATGTTGTTGCCGTCACCGATCCAGGCCACGGTCTTGCCTTGGATGGAGCCACGGTGCTCAAGGAAGGTTTGCATGTCAGCCAGCAACTGGCACGGGTGCAGGTCATCGGACAGGCCGTTGATCACCGGAACTCGTGAGTTGGCGGAAAATTCGGTGACGGTGCTGTGGGCAAAGGTACGGATCATCACCGCATCCAGCATGCGCGACATGACGCGGGCGCTGTCGGCGACAGGCTCGCCACGACCCAGTTGAGTGTCGCGCGAAGACAGGAAGATGGCTTGGCCACCTAGTTGGATCATGCCGGCTTCAAAAGACACACGGGTGCGGGTCGACGACTTCTCGAAAATCATGCCGAGGACGCGGTTTTTCAAAGGCTCGAACAGTACGCCGCGGTTACGCAGGTCTTTAAGCTCAATGCCTCGACGGATCACGCTGACCAGCTCTTCGGGCGTGCAATCCATCAGGGAGAGAAAGTGCCTTGCGCTCATCATTAACTACCTTTTTGCAACAGACCGCAGATACTCAAAGCCTTGTTTATTGTGACAACGGGCGAGACCTGCGGCGAAAGCCGCACGGGGCGACGAAATAGGGGAAGGCGCGATATTGACATTAAATGTCGCGTCTTACCAATAGGGCTACGTTTTTAGGGGTGTTCAAGAAGGGCGCGAGAGCGCTTTTGAAGACGATTTCCTGACGGCAGCGGGCCATTTGTACACTGGCGTCGCAACCTTTTGCAATGCGCGGGGGCGGGCTCGGATCAGGCCGCGTCGGTTTCCGGGGCTGTATATAGCGTTTTGTAACATTTGCTCATGCTTGGTCATGGCCTGGCCTAATGCTTGCCGATTCACAGGACGAACGATACTGGCGTCTGTCATGGTCGCGGCCCATAGTCAGACCAAAGCCCCTATAAAGAGACTGGCCATGACCAAGACTCTCCATCACCGTGCGTGCCATCTATGTGAAGCCATCTGTGGCTTGACCCTGGAAACTACCCAAGCCGAAGACGGCAGCCTGGCGATTACCTCGATCAAGGGCGACGCGTTGGACACCTTCAGCCGTGGTCATATCTGCCCAAAGGCGGTGGCGTTGCAGGATATCCAGAATGACCCGGACCGCCTCCACCAGCCGATGTTGCGAACGGGCAGCGAATGGCGAGCGATCCCGTGGGACGAAGCGTTCTCGTTAGTCGCCGAGCGGCTGTCGGGTATCCAGGCCCGGCACGGGCAGAATGCGGTGGCGGTGTATCAGGGCAACCCCAGCGTGCACAACTATGGGCTGATGACTCACAGCAACTACTTCCTCGGCCTGCTCAAGACGCGCAATCGGTATTCCGCGACCTCTGTGGATCAGTTGCCTCATCACCTCACCAGCCACTTGATGTACGGCCATGGCCTGCTGCTGCCGATCCCGGACATCGATCACACCGACTTTATGCTGATCCTGGGTGGCAACCCGCTGGCTTCCAACGGCAGCATTATGACCGTGCCAGATGTGGAGAAGCGCCTTAAGGCCATTCAGTCCCGGGGCGGCAAAGTGGTGGTGGTAGACCCTCGGCGCAGTGAAACGGCGGCGATTGCTGATCAACACCTATTCGTGCGGCCGGGTGGGGATGCGGCGCTGTTGTTCGGTGTGCTCAACACCTTGTTTACCGAAAACCTGACACGCCCCAGTCATTTACCGGTAGACGGTCTTGAGGACGTTCGCCGTGCTATCGCAGGCTTTACTGCCGAGGCCATGAGCCGCCAGTGTGCGGTGCCTGCCGAACAGATCCGCCAATTAGCGCGGGACTTTGCCGCAGCGGACAAGGCCGTGTGTTATGGGCGTATGGGTGTGTCGACCCAGGCGTTTGGCACGCTCTGCCATTGGTTGGTGCAGTTGATCAACCTGGTTACCGGCAACCTGGACCGGGTTGGCGGCGCCTTGTGCACTACGCCCGCGGTGGACCTGGTGGCGTCGACCGGCGGGGGGCATTTCAACCGCTGGCAAAGCCGGGTTTCCGGGCGTCCGGAGTACGGCGGCGAGTTGCCGGTGTCGGCCCTGGCTGAAGAAATGCTTACTGACGGCGAAGGGCAGATTCGCGCATTGGTCACGGTAGCGGGCAATCCTGTGCTGTCGACCCCTAACGGTCGCCAGTTGGAGCAGGCGCTGGATGGGTTGGAGTTCATGGTCAGTATCGATCTTTACATCAACGAGACCACTCGGTACGCCGATCTGATTTTGCCGTCCACCTCGGCCCTGGAAAACGATCACTACGACACCACCTTCAACATGTTTGCGGTGCGTAACGTCACCCGTTTCAACCGCGCGATCTTGCCCAAGCCCGAAGGGGCCTTGCATGACTGGGAAATTTTCGTCGGTCTGGCCACCGCCTTTGCGGCGCAGACCGGTGTTGTGCTTAAACCGACGATGCCGCCGGCCAAGATGATCGACTTCGGACTGCGTGCCGGGGCGTATGGTGATGCGTCGAGTCATAAACTGTCGGTTGCGATGCTGGCCGATCACCCCCATGGCGTGGATTTGGGGCCGTTGCAGCCCAATCTTTGTGCGCGCTTGAAAACGGCTGACGGTAAGGTTCAGGCCGCGCCCGCTGTGATTCTTGCCGACCTGGCGCGCTTCGCCGCGCAGCCGCTGCCCATGGCTGACGAACTGCTGCTGATCGGCCGTCGGCATGTGCGCAGCAATAATTCCTGGATGCATAATTATCATCGCTTGGTGAAGGGCAAGCCCCGACATCAATTGCTGATGCATCCCGATGACCTTGTCAGTCGGCAACTGAGTGATGGTCAGCGGGTTCGCGTGAGTTCGCGCATTGGCATGATCGAGGTAGAGGTGCTGGCCAGTCTGGAGATGATGCCCGGGGTCGTCAGCCTGCCCCATGGCTGGGGCCACGCTCGCCCGGGCGTCCAGATGACCATCGCCAGCGGGCAACCGGGGGCGAGCGCGAATGACTTGACCGACGAGCGGCAGTTGGATGAGCTATCGGGGAACGCTGCGCTCAATGGCGTTCCGGTCCAGGTAGCAGCGGCCTGAGCACCCGGCTGGAATTTTGCGTTACAATGCGCCACCGTGCCGACCTGTGAGTCGCAAAGTTCCAGCCGAGGTGTTCCATGGATATCATCGAAACGATCAAAGAGCAGATTGCCAATAACACCATTCTGCTTTACATGAAGGGCGCCCCTAACGCTCCTCAGTGCGGTTTCTCCGCGAAGGCTTCCCAGGCTGTTATGCAGTGTGGCGAGAAGTTCGCTTACGTGGATATCCTGCAAAACCCGGAAATCCGCGCCAACCTGCCGAAGTACGCCAACTGGCCGACTTTCCCACAGCTGTGGGTAGCCGGTGAGCTGGTTGGCGGTAGCGATATCATCACTGAAATGGCAGCTGATGGTTCGTTGCAGACGCTGATCAAAGACGCAGCGGCAAATGCGGCGGCCAAGACTGACGCTTGATTCGCCTGCAATAAAAAGCCCCGCTTCTCGTGAGAGAGCGGGGCTTTTTTGTGGGGTTTTACCGGCAAGCCGATAAGGCTTATTCGCCCATCTGCGATTGCAGGTAATTTTCCAGGGTGACCTTGTCGATCAGGCCCAATTGGGTTTCCAGCCAGTCGATGTGTTCTTCCTGATCTTCCAGGATATCTTCCAGCAATTCACGGCTGCCGAAATCGCCTTGGGCTTCGCAGTGAGCGATGGCCGCCTTGAGGTCGCTGTGGCTCTTGCGTTCAAAACCCAGGTCGCTGCCGATCATTTCCTGGGTGTGCTCGCCGATGTTCAGCTTGCCCAGGTCCTGGACGTTCGGTAGGCCTTCCAGGAACAGAATGCGCTTGATCAGCGCGTCTGCATCCTTCATGGCTTTGATGGATTCTTTGTATTCGCGCTTGCCAAGCTTTTCCAGGCCCCAATCGTCGTACATGCGTGCATGCAGAAAGTACTGATTGATCGCGACCAGTTCATTGGCAAGGATTTTGTTGAGTTGCTGGATGACTGAGATGTCGCCTTTCATGACTGGGGTCCTGCCCTGTAATAGCTGTGTATAGGGCGGAGTTTGAGCGGCGAAAACCTCAGTGTCAAACCTAAGTTATTGAATAATAAATGAAAATTAATCGGAATAAGAATGTTTGTGTTCCGCGTCTTGGGGCTAACTAATTGAATTACAGGCATAAAAAAACCGGACACTAAGTCCGGCTCTTTAAAACACGCCTATTTAAGCGTGTGTAAATTCTGCTGAGTAGGGGAGTGCTGCCTGGGCTGTCTGCAGCTGCGTCAGGGTTTCCCGTACCACTTGCTTGGCGAGGCAGGCACATTTGCCACATTGACTGGCAACGCCGGTGGTTTCACGCACTTCCTTGTAGCTGCAGCAACCTTCATAGATTGCTTCGCGGATTTGTCCGTCGGTGACGCCAGTACAGAGGCACACATACATAGGGAGAACCGTCGCGGGGTTAAGGCTTAAGTGCGATGGATCTTAATGTTAACGAGAATGATTGTCAAAGTAGATTCGTAGGGTATTTGCCCGCACCGCCCTCACGCTGACGAACGGTTTTTTCAGTGTATGATGGTCGGTCTTCACGAAGCGTGACTGCGTCACAGGGCTGTCGCTTGAATGCGGCAGACTCAGGGCCGGTCCTTTTACTTCAATCGTCACCCTTACATCAGGAGATACCTAATGAGCGTACTCGTCGGCAAACAAGCCCCGGATTTCGACGTACCTGCCGTGCTCGGCAATGGCGAAATCGTTGACAGCTTCAAACTGTCTGAAGCCATTAAAGGCAAATACGGCCTGGTGTTCTTCTACCCGCTGGACTTCACTTTCGTCTGCCCTTCGGAGCTGATCGCTCTGGACCACCGCATGGACGATTTCAAGGCGCGTAACGTTGAAGTGGTCGCCGTTTCCATCGACTCCCATTTCACCCACAACGCCTGGCGCAACACTGCCATCAACGATGGCGGCATCGGCAAAGTCAAATACACCATGGCTGCCGACATGAAGCACGACATTGCCAAGGCTTACGACGTTGAGTCCGAAGGCGGCGTGGCTTTCCGTGGCGCGTTCCTGATCGATGACAAAGGCGTTGTCCGCTCGCAGATCATCAACGACCTGCCGCTGGGCCGTAACATGGAAGAGCTGATTCGCCTGGTCGACGCTCTGCAATTCCACGAAGAGCACGGCGAAGTGTGCCCTGCCAACTGGAAGAAGGGCGACAAAGGCATGAACGCTTCGCCAGAAGGCGTTGCTGCTTACCTGACCGAGAACGCTGGCAAGCTGTAAGCCAGAATCGAGGTACAAAAAAACCGGCCTGTAACAGGCCGGTTTTTTTATAGGCGGGATTTGAACTCAGTCGCCGAAGTCTTCCCAGCCGCCCATCTGCTTCCAGCGGTTGACGATGCCGCAGAACAGATCAGCTGTCTTTTCTGTGTCGTATCGGGCCGAGTGGGCTTCGCGACCGTCGAAATCGATACCGGCGGCCTGGCAGGCTTTGGCCAATACGGTCTGACCGTAGGCGAGGCCGGCAAGGGTTGCGGTGTCGAAGCTGGAGAACGGGTGAAACGGGTTGCGCTTCATGTCCAACCGCGCCACGGCTGCGTTCAGGAAACCCAGGTCGAAGCTGCTGTTATGCCCGACCAGGATCGCGCGTTTGCAGCCATTGGCCTTCAACGCCTTGCGCACTCCACGGAAGATATCGGTCAGCGCTGCTTCTTCACTCACCGCCATGCGCAGTGGGTGATCAAGCTTGATCCCTGTGAACTCCAGGGCTGCCGCTTCAATGTTGGCACCTTCAAACGGCTCGACGCGGAAGAAGTGGGTGTGTTCTGGATACACAAAGCCCTGTTCGTCCATGCCGATGGTCGTCGCGGCAATTTCCAGCAGCGCGTCGGTGGCGCAATTGAAACCGCCGGTTTCTACGTCGATAACGACAGGCAGATAGCCACGGAAACGTTCGGCCATCGGGTGGCGCGAACCGCCACCGCCGTGTTCCTGGTCGTCATCGTAATGGTCTTCACTCACTTGCTTTCCTCCAGCAGGCGCCAGCGCAGTGTTTCACCGGCGCGCAGCGGGATAACGGTCAGCTCGCCAAATGGCAGGCTGGCAGGGGCGGTCCAGTCTTCACGGACCAGGGTAATGCGGTCGGTATTCGCCGGCAGGCCATAGAAACGTGGGCCGTTGAGGCTGGCGAAACCCTCGAGTTTGTCCAAGGCGTTGCGTTGTTCGAACGCTTCTGCGTACAGCTCGATAGCGGCATAAGCGGTGTAGCAACCGGCACAGCCGCACGCGGCTTCCTTGGCGTGCTGGGCGTGAGGCGCGGAGTCGGTGCCGAGGAAAAACTTCGGATCACCGCTGGTCGCGGCATCCAGCAAGGCCACCTGGTGGGTATTGCGCTTGAGGATTGGCAGGCAATAGAAGTGCGGCCGAATCCCGCCCACCAGCATGTGGTTGCGGTTGTACAGCAGGTGATGGGCGGTGATGGTTGCGCCTACGTTGGCCGAGGCCTCGGTGACGAACTGCACGGCATCGGCCGTGGTGATGTGCTCGAACACCACCTTGAGGGTCGGGAATAGCTCGACCACGCGGCGCATGTGCTCGTCGATGAAGATCTTCTCGCGATCGAACACGTCCACGTCGCCACGGGTAACTTCACCGTGGATCAGCAGCGGCATGCCCACTTCGGCCATGGCTTCGATGGCGGGCAGGATCTTGTCGATACTGGTCACGCCGGAGTCGGAGTTGGTGGTCGCGCCAGCCGGGTACAGCTTGGCGGCGTGTACATAACCGCTGGCTTTGGCCTCGCGAATTTCTTCGGGCTGGGTGCGGTCGGTGAGGTAGAGCACCATCAACGGTTCGAAGCGGCTGCCGGCCGGTCGTGCAGCGAGGATACGCTGGCGATAGGCATCGGCTTCAGCGGCGTTACGCACCGGTGGTACCAGGTTAGGCATGATGATGGCGCGGCCAAACGTACGCGCTACATCGGCCACGGTTTGGGGCAACGCAGCACCATCGCGAAGATGAATATGCCAGTCGTCGGGACGCAGCAGGGTCAGGCGGTCGGACATTGGGGATTCCAGGCGGGTCAATCTGGTGGGAATGCTACCGGAAAAGACTCTTGCAGGCACTCGCTATCAAGTTTTGCAGGATGCATCCGATAGCCTTTCGTATGCCTTATCGATGTATGACGCTTTGAAGTGTTGTAGAAACCAGTGGAGCCTCCCGTGCGCCAGCATTATCTAGCCCTGCTCAGTGTGTTCGCCAGCCTGCCTGCGATGGCCCTCACGTTCCAGACACGTCTGGAGAATATTGAGTGGAAAGTAGAGGGCGACAAGTTCGAGTGCCGCCTAACCCAACCGATCACCGATTTCGGTTCGGGTGAGTTCGTGCGCCGGGCGGGTGAGCAGGCGACGTTCCGTCTGAAAGCCTATAACGGATCGCTGGGCGCAGGATCGGCCACCTTGTTGGCTGCCGCTGCCCCTTGGCAGCCCGGTCGGGGTGACATCAACCTCGGTGCCGTACGTGCTGGCAGCGGTGATGTACTGTTCAACAGCTCTCAAGCCCAGGCTGGGCGTCTGTTCAACGGTTTGCTCGATGGCCGCTCGCCCACCGTGCGGCACTATGGGCGTGAGGGCGGCTATTCAGAAATTCGCCTGCTGCCGGTGAAATTCAACAAGGCCTACAGCGACTATCAGCTGTGCACGGCCAAGTTGTTGCCGATGAATTACGATCAGGTCAAGCAGACTGAAGTCGGCTTCCCTGGGGGGGGCATCGAGCTTGACGCCGCGGCCAAGCAGAAGCTGGCAGTGATTCTCGAATTCATGAAAGCGGATCCTACCGTCAACCATGTCGAATTGAATGGCCATTCGGACAACAGTGGCAATCGCCTGAGCAATCGCGATGTTTCACGCCGCCGCGCGCTGGCGGTGATGGACTACTTCAAGGCCAATGGTATCCAGGAGTCCCAGATTACCCTGCGTTTCCATGGCGAAAGTTACCCCTTGGCGCCCAATACCAATGCCGCCAACCGGGCCCGCAACCGCCGTGTGAATATTCAGCTCGAACGTGTGGCTGTCCCCGAGAAACCGGCGCCCCAGGCGGCGGGGCCGAGCAACCCTGCACACACCTCCTGACGTGCGACCATCGGTCGCTCGCTCGACATAATCTGTCGCTTTATCTTCATTTGCTGTCGCGCCCCTGTAAATCCACGGTTTTGATCGGTAGAATCGACGCCTTTCCGTACAACCCCGTGGAGTGATGGCATGGCCGACGTAAACAAGGTCGTTCTCGCGTATTCCGGCGGCCTGGACACTTCGGTGATCCTCAAGTGGCTGCAGGATACTTATAACTGTGAAGTGGTGACCTTCACCGCTGACCTGGGTCAGGGCGAAGAGGTCGAACCTGCACGTGCCAAGGCGCAAGCCATGGGCGTGAAAGAGATCTACATTGACGACCTGCGCGAAGAATTCGTCCGCGATTTCGTCTTCCCGATGTTTCGCGCCAACACCGTCTATGAAGGCGAGTACCTGCTGGGTACCTCCATCGCACGTCCGCTGATCGCCAAGCGCCTGATCGAAATCGCCAACGAAACCGGCGCTGACGCCATTTCCCATGGCGCTACCGGCAAGGGCAACGACCAGGTACGTTTCGAGCTGGGTGCCTACGCGCTCAAGCCCGGCGTGAAAGTGATTGCCCCTTGGCGCGAATGGGACCTGCTGTCCCGTGAAAAGCTGATGGATTACGCTGAAAAGCATGCAATCCCGATCGAGCGTCATGGCAAGAAGAAATCCCCGTACTCGATGGACGCCAACCTGCTGCACATCTCCTATGAAGGCGGCGTGCTGGAAGACACCTGGACCGAGCACGAAGAAGACATGTGGAAATGGACCGTCTCCCCGGAGAACGCTCCAGACAAGCCGCAGTACCTGGAGCTCACCTACCGCAACGGCGACATCGTCGCACTGGACGGCGTCGAAATGACCCCGGCCACTGTGCTGGCGACCCTGAACCGTATCGGTGGCGAACACGGTATCGGCCGTCTCGACATCGTAGAGAACCGCTATGTGGGCATGAAGTCTCGTGGCTGCTACGAAACCCCAGGCGGCACCATCATGCTGCGCGCTCACCGCGCCATCGAGTCCATTACCCTGGACCGCGAAGTGGCTCACCTCAAAGACGAGCTGATGCCCAAGTACGCCAGCCTGATCTACACCGGCTACTGGTGGAGCCCAGAGCGTCTGATGCTGCAACAGATGATCGACGCCTCCCAGGCTCACGTGAACGGCGTTGTGCGCCTGAAACTGTACAAGGGTAATGTGATCGTTACCGGTCGCAAGTCTGATGATTCGTTGTTCGACGCCAACATCGCCACCTTCGAAGAAGATGGCGGCGCTTACAACCAGGCTGACGCAGCAGGCTTTATCAAGTTGAACGCACTGCGCATGCGCATTGCCGCTAATAAAGGCCGCTCGTTATTCTGAGTGTTTAGCTTGTTTTGAAGAATGGCCCCTTGTTCAAGGGGCCATTTTTTTTGCCTGAGTATTCTAAATAGATCGGTATTGTTTAACGTTGTTTAATCAGTGTTCAAACTTATTCGAATAATGTGTTTTTTTCTCGATTGCTGTGTGCTGTCTGCGATTTTTTGTAGGGAGGAATGAATTTTTTACATCTGCATAGGAACTAGTCTTACAGATAATTCACTCATGTGGGTGCGGGAGAACATGTGAGAGACCTAAGACTCTGTAGTAAATAGGGATGTAAAAAAATATGTTGAATGGAACTGAAACTACCGACTTTTCTCCACCAGCTCCAGTATCCGTAGTCGAAAGACAAGGGGCATTTCCTGATAGTTGTGTGGGGCTCATTCACGTTCTGCCCTTGGTAACCTGGAAATTTTACTCAAAATGTGTGATGGGACGGAAAGGTCTGAAAGGCTCCATAAAACCGGAAACATTCGAATCGGTGTTTTTTTGTAGGGCGTTTCCTTTATCGCTGTGGGTTGGGTCTCTGCTTGCTGTTGCTCGGGGGGGGACGCTATGCCAACTATGAAACGACTAGGCTATTGTGCTTGCTCTAAATAATTCGAACAGCGAAATTGGACTTTCTCATGAATAAAGTGCTGATCGTGGATGATCATCCCGTCATTCGTCTTGCTGTGCGTATGCTAATGGAGCGTCATGGTTATGAGGTCGTTGCCGAGACCAATAACGGTGTCGATGCGTTGCAACTTGCGCGGGAGCATATGCCGGACATTGTCATATTGGATATTGGGATTCCCAAACTCGATGGCCTGGAAGTTATTTGCCGGTTGTCGTCTGCCAAACAACCTATAC
The DNA here is from genome assembly GCF_052113765.1 of Pseudomonas sp. W22_MBD1_FP4. NCBI lineage: Bacteria > Pseudomonadati > Pseudomonadota > Gammaproteobacteria > Pseudomonadales > Pseudomonadaceae > Pseudomonas > Pseudomonas sp. W22_MBD1_FP4. The sequence goes on from NZ_JBGQOI010000009.1 coordinate 30,280, forward strand.
CCTTCAAGGTGCTAGTGCTCACGTCCCAGGCCCCAGGTCACTTTTCCATGCGTTGTATGCAGGCGGGCGCTGCGGGTTATGTGTGCAAACAGCAGGACTTGACTGAATTGCTGAGTGCGATCAAAGCGGTTTTGTCGGGTTACAGCTACTTTCCAAACCAGGCACTCAACTCGGTACGCTCCACCATGGGCAACGCCAGTGAGGCTGATATGGTCGAGCGGTTGTCAGGCCGGGAAATGATGGTATTGCAGCAACTGGCTCGGGGCCGGACGAACAAGGAAATCGCCGACGGTATGTTCCTCAGCAACAAGACTGTCAGCACCTACAAGACTCGCTTGTTGCTTAAGCTCAATGCTCGTTCCCTGGTGGATTTGATCGAACTGGCCCAGCGCAACGGCTTGGTATAGAAGGCTTGCAGGCTGCACCTAGCCCAGCATAGTCCGCAGAAAAAAGCCTCCGTAAGGGAGGCTTCCGGCCCTCGACCGCTGGCTTAGAGATCGAAGTCGTAGTCGGCCAGTTGTTTTTGCAAGCGTCGTTCTTCCAGAAGATTGTCGATAGTACGGCGTTTGCTCAGATTGGTCTTGGCGACCTCTATCACGGGAGCCTCTGCACCATCATCATCCGACTCAACGAGGTCGTCTTCCACATCCAACTGTTCTTTGTCAGTGCTCATAACGTTAACTCCGGAGTAAGACTGCCGTTGGCGCTCCTTATAACGATAATCCATGAACGGGTAAAAAAGATTTTTTCAATCGACTGATCGAGAAAACTAATGCCCCCTCAATCGTCCGACGTTTTGTCCTTGTATTCGCACAGGTCTTCGATACGGCAGCTGCCGCAGCGTGGCTTGCGTGCCTGGCAAACGTAGCGCCCGTGCAGGATCAGCCAATGGTGGGAGTCGAGCAAGTAGGGCTTTGGCACGAACTTCATCAACTGCTTTTCTACCTCAACCACGTTCTTGCCACGTGCAATGCCCGTTCGGTTGCTGACCCGGAAGATATGAGTGTCCACGGCCATGCTCAGTTGCCGGAATGCAGTGTTGAGCACAACGTTGGCGGTTTTGCGGCCCACACCCGGCAAGGCTTCCAATGCTTCACGGGTTTGCGGCACTTCGCTTCCATGCAGCTCTACCAGCAGGCGGCAGGTCTCAATGACGTTTTTGGCCTTACTGTTGTAGAGGCCAATGGTCTTGATGTATTCCGACAACCCATCCACGCCTAACGCATAAATCGCCTCTGGCGTGTTTGCCACGGGATACAGCTTGGCCGTGGCCTTGTTGACGCCAACGTCCGTGGATTGGGCCGACAGGATCACCGCAATCAGCAACTCGAACGGCGAGGAGTATGCCAGTTCGGTCTTGGGTTCCGGATTGTCTTCGTGAAGTCTGCGGAAAATTTCCAGGCGTTTTGCGGCGTTCATGAGGCAGAAGATTCCTTGTTGGCGAGCAACGTGGTTTCGAATAGTGGTCCCAAGCCTGGAACCCTGCTACCAGTCACCGCGAAGTCTGAATTCCGAGCGCCCATCGATAGCGTGAGTACAACCATACTTGGCGGCGCGCCCAGCCACAGGTCAAGCACCATGGGCATCTACCTGACGCTGGGCTTCATCGAGCTTGTTTTGCGCATCGGCCAATTGTTGTGCATCGGCCTGTTGATCCTGGGCTTTCTTCAATTCGGCGCGGCGCATCGCCAGTTGGATTTTGGCGCGCTTGAGGCCAGCGGTGTTGCTCACAGGCGCTGCGAGAATGTTGGCGGGTTCAAGTTTGGCCAGTGCCTGCTCAGCTGCCTCAAACTGTTGTTGTAGGACGATCAACTGGGATTGCTGGTCAAACGTCGGCGGATGCCCGAAGGCTTTCAATGATTTATGCAACTGAGCGCGGCTCATCGCGACATTGACTTTGGCTTTTTTCACCGCCGCGTCCTGTGCGGCCTGTGCTCCATCCAGCGGCACAGGCGTCACCTGCGCTGGACGTTTGGCCCGCGCCAGACGTTCTGCGAGCTTGTGGTCCTCTTCCCGTTGCAGGCGCGCGTTACGTTGCTCGAAGCGCCAACGTGCGCGATTGCGCTTGATTTCACGTTCATGCCTCTCTTCGTCGTTGGCCGCCAAGCCACCTACGATAGGCAGTACGGTGATCGGAGGACGCATCTCGATGCAGTCTACCGGGCAGGGCGCGACGCAGAGGTCACAGCCCGTGCACTCGTCGATAATCACTGTGTGCATAAACTTGGCAGCGCCGACGATGGCATCCACCGGGCAGGCCTGGATGCACTTGGTGCACCCGATGCACTCGGCCTCGCGGATATACGCAACCTGCGCAGGTGCCTCGCCACGGGTGGTGTCCAGTTCCAGCAGCGGCAGGCTCAGCAACTGCGCCAGGCCCGCAATCGTTTCATACCCACCCGGCGGGCACTTATTGATGGCCTCGCCCTGGGCGATGCCCTCGGCGTAAGGCTTGCACCCTGGGTGTCCGCACTTGCCGCATTGGGTCTGCGGCAGCAGTGCGTCGATACGTTGAATCAGGCTCATGTTTTGATCATTGCATTGAAGCCCCGGAATGCCAGCGCCATCAGCTCGACCGGTAGGCCGCGAAAAGGTAGGAAAATGTCATTGCCCGCGATCTGCTGGCGTAAGTCGCTGAACAGTCTCAGCAACGGCCAAAAACCGAGACCGGTGTCCAGGCTCATCGCGAACATGTGAGGTAGGATCTTTGCGTGTGAGTCCACAGCAATACCAGGCCCAACACGCCCGCGTTTATAGCCCTGTCGCCGAGACGACAGGGCTGTATTGCAGCGTTACTTGATGCGCTGACCCGGCTTGGCGCCGCTATCAGGGCTCAGCAGGTAGATCTCTTCACCCCCAGGGCCGGCCGCCATCACCATGCCTTCGGAGATACCGAACTTCATTTTTCGAGGCTTGAGGTTGGCGATCATCATGGTCAGGCGACCATCGAGCTTGGACGGATCCGGATAAGCGCTTTTGATCCCGGAAAACACATTGCGTTGCTCGTCACCGATATCCAGCGTCAGGCGCAGCAGTTTGTCGGCACCTTCTACGGCTTCCGCCTTGATGATCAGCGCAACACGGAGGTCAACGGCGGCAAAGGCGTCAAACTCGATTTCCGGAGAAAGTGGGTCTTTGGCCAATTCACCATTGCCTTTTGGTGCAGTCGAACCGGTGTCGGTCTGGCTAGCAACGAGGTCTTCTTTCGAAGCGTCGGTCATGGCTTGGACTTTCACGGGATCGATGCGGGTCATCAGCGGCTTGAACTCGTTCAACTGGTGGTTGCTGAGCAAGGTGGTGTGGTCGTTCCAGGTCAGTGGCGCAACATTGAGGAACGCCTCCGCGTCGGCTGCCAGCAACGGCAGAACCGGTTTGAGGAAGATCACCAACTGGCGGAACAGATTGACACCTGTGGCGCAGATCGCCTGCACTTCCGCCTGCTTGCCTTCCTGCTTGTTCAACGACCACGGGGCCTTATCGGCGATCCAGGCGTTGGCGCGGTCGGCTAGGCCCATGATCTCGCGCATCGCGCGGGCAAAGTCGCGGGCTTCATAGGCGTCGGCGATGCTTGGCGCGGCGGCCCGGAACGCATCGGTCAGTTCCGGTGCGGCATTTTCTGCCACCAGTAAGCCGGCGTTGCCCTTTTGGATAAATCCGGCGCAACGGCTGGCGATGTTCACGACTTTGCCCACAAGGTCCGAGTTGACCTTCTGTACGAAGTCTTCCAGGTTCAGGTCGAGGTCGTCGACGCCACGGCCCAATTTGGATGCGTAGTAGTAGCGCAGGTATTCCGGGGACAGGTGGTCCAGGTAGGTGCGCGCCTTGATGAATGTGCCACGGGACTTGGACATCTTCTGCCCGTTGACCGTCAGGTAGCCGTGCACGGCAATGCCAGTAGGCTTGCGGTAGCCCGAACCTTCGAGCATCGCTGGCCAGAACAGTGCGTGGAAATTGACGATGTCCTTGCCGATGAAGTGGTACAGCTCGGCGGTGGAGTCCTTGCCCCAGAACGCGTCGAAGTCCAGCTCCGGCGTACGGTCGCAGAGGTTCTTGAAACTGGCCATGTAGCCGATCGGTGCGTCCAGCCACACATAGAAGTACTTGCCTGGCTCGTCCGGGATCTCGAAGCCGAAGTACGGCGCGTCGCGCGAGATGTCCCACTGTTGCAGGCCCGCATCCAGCCATTCGGCGATCTTGTTGGCCACGGCATCCTGAAGGGTGCCGCTGCGGGTCCAGGTTTGCAGCATCTGCTGGAAATCCGGGAGCTTGAAGAAGAAGTGTTGGGAATCCTTGAGCACCGGTGTGGCGCCGGAGATGGCCGACTTCGGATCCTTCAGATCGGTGGGCGCATAGGTCGCACCGCATTTTTCGCAGTTGTCGCCGTACTGGTCTTCGGTGCCGCATTTCGGGCAGGTGCCCTTGATGAAGCGATCGGCCAGGAACATTTTCTTTTCCGGGTCGAAATACTGTGTGATCGAACGCTGGGCAATGTGCCCGGCGTCGCGCAGCCGCAGGTAGATCTGGTTCGACAGTTCGCGGTTTTCTTCAGCGTGAGTCGAGTGGAAGTTATCGAAATCCACCAGGAACTCGGCAAAGTCGGCGCTGTGTTCAGCCTGCACATTGGCGATCAGTTGTTCCGGGGTGATGCCTTCCTTTTCGGCGCGCAGCATGATGGCCGAACCGTGGGCGTCGTCCGCGCAGACATAAATGCATTGGTTGCCGCGATGCTTCTGGAAGCGCACCCACATATCGGTCAGGATGTACTCAAGCATATGGCCAAGATGGATAGAACCATTGGCATAGGGCAGGGCGCTGGTGACGAGGATCTTGCGTGGCTCGGACATGGGGCTCGGCTACTTGATGAAACGGAGGTCGGCCACTATAAAGCGCCAGGAAATTTATTTCACCCCGTGGCGCTGTTTCAGCATCTTCCCCATCTTCGAAAGCATGCCGTTAAGCGGCCGGAACGGTTAGGATAGCCGCCTGTTTCAGTCAGTCTTTTTTCGGGAGTAGCCCATGAGCGCCGTGAATCGCGCAGCGGTGGAAGCCGTTCTTCGCCAGTACACCGACCCCTATTTGAATCAGGACCCGGTCAGTGCCGGTTGTGTGCGCGCCATTGAGGTCCAGGGCGATCAGGTGTCGGTCCACCTGGAGCTGGGCTATGCCGCCGGTCTGTTCAAGAGTGGCTGGGCGCAGATGCTGCAAATCGCCATTGAAGGTCTGGATGGTGTGGCATCTGCCAAGGTCGACATCCAGTGCGTAATCGCGCCGCACAAGGCTCAGGCGCAGATCCCGGGCCTGGCTAACGTCAAGAATGTAATTGCCGTGGCGTCCGGCAAGGGCGGCGTGGGGAAATCCACCACGGCTGCCAACCTTGCCCTGGCGCTGGCACGTGAAGGCGCTCGAGTGGGCATTCTAGACGCTGATATCTATGGTCCAAGCCAAGGCGTGATGTTCGGAATTGCAGAAGGCACGCGGCCGAAGGTCAAGGATCAGAAGTGGTTCGTGCCTATCGAATCTCTTGGCGTGGAAGTCATGTCCATGGCGTTCCTGACCGATGACAACACGCCGATGGTATGGCGTGGCCCGATGGTCTCCGGCGCCTTACTGCAATTGGTTACGCAGACCGCCTGGGGCGATTTGGATTACCTGGTCATCGACATGCCGCCAGGCACTGGCGATATCCAACTGACCCTCGCGCAGAAAGTCCCTGTGGCCGGCTCGGTGATCGTGACCACGCCCCAGGATTTGGCGCTGCTCGATGCCAAAAAAGGTGTGGAGATGTTCCGTAAGGTCAACATCCCGGTGCTGGGTGTCGTGGAGAACATGGCCGTGCACATTTGCTCCAACTGCGGCCACGCTGAGCATCTGTTTGGTGAAGGCGGCGGTGAAAAGCTGGCGACCCAGTACGGGGTTGAGTTGCTGGCTTCGTTGCCGTTGTCGATGGCGATTCGAGAACAGGCCGACGGCGGTAAACCTACTGTTGCGGCCGAGCCTGATGGTCAGATCGCCATGGTTTATCAGGAGCTGGCCCGTCACGTGGGGGCGCGGATCGTACTGCAGGAAGCATCAGCACCGGCAATGCCGACGATTACGGTGAGCGAAGACTGAAAAGGTTGCAGCGAAAAAAGCCTCGCGTTGTCGGGGCTTTTTCTTGCTCGCAAAACCGCCCACGAATATTAGTTGCGCATTTACGCAATCAGGCGTGTAAGCAATCGCCTACTTTTGCGTAAGTGTTTGGGTTTTTTACCTGGCGTGTGCGGCTAAAATCGATGAAGGCATTTTCTATCTATATGAAATATAAAGATTATTTATCTTCGCCAGAGAGCGATCACGTGTCGGTCGGCGATTTGGATCCCATTGAACTTCCCTTGGAACTCTCTAACATCAGTCCTGTGTCCACGGATTGACACAGCCATTAAGGAACGATGGCTCAGGGAACATCGCAGGATGCGATTCATCAGGATGATGAAAAGGAATAAAGGGACTAGGGAAAAAATGTGGGCGGGTCATACCGCCCCTTTTTTTTGCCTGCAAAAAAGTAAATGCCTGCTCCAGAATGCAAAAAAGCCCCGGAAAGGGGCTTTTTCAGTTGGGCGGCGGCGCTATTAGCGCTCCAGGTGTTTGATCTTACCTTTTTTACCATCCCAATCTGCTGCGTCAGGCAGCGAGTCTTTCTTCTCAGTGATGTTCGGCCAGATCTCCGCCAGCTCGACGTTCAACTGAATAAATTCCTGCATATCCGCCGGGACTTCATCCTCGGAGAAGATAGCGACGGCCGGGCATTCTGGTTCACACAGGGCGCAATCAATGCACTCATCCGGGTGGATGACCAGGAAATTCGGGCCTTCGTAGAAGCAGTCCACCGGACACACTTCGACGCAGTCGGTGTACTTGCACTTGATGCAGTTGTCGGTAACGACGAAGGTCATTTCTAATTTTCTCCTCAGGCGGCGGCAGCGAAACCCTGTGTGGCAGGGCTCGCGAGGTTCGGGAGCGATAGTCTGCAGGCCAGGCTAAGAGCCCGCAGCATCCCAAACCGCGCGAGAGTCTACCAGCTTGCAAGCGTCTGCGTTATATCCGAACTTGCAGTGCATATAACATTTCGAGCGCTTTACGCGGTGTTAAGCCGTCCAGGTCAAGCTTGGCCAGCTCATCCAGCACGGGGTGTGGCAGGCTGGCGAACATATCGCTTTGGTGAGGCGCGGAAGGTTTGTTGGCGGTCTTGGCTGGGCTGGTAACCACGGTTTCATGGGGCAGAGCCGTGGTTTCCAGGCGACTGAGGTGTTCACGGGCACGCACGATCACGTCGTTCGGCACTCCGGCCAATTGCGCCACCGCCAGTCCGTAACTTTGGCTGGCGGGCCCAGGCAACACATGATGCAGGAACACGATGCGTTCGTTGTGCTCCGTGGCATTGAGGTGCACGTTGGCCACCAGTGGCTCGCTTTCCGGCAGCACCGTCAGTTCGAAGTAGTGGGTGGCAAACAGTGTGTAAGCCCGCAGATGCGCCAATCGCTCGGCGGCTGCCCATGCCAGGGACAGACCGTCGAAGGTGCTGGTGCCGCGACCCACTTCGTCCATCAGCACCAGGCTGCGTTCGGTGGCGTTGTGCAGGATGTTGGCGGTTTCGCTCATTTCCACCATAAAGGTCGAGCGGCCACCGGCGAGGTCATCGCTGGAGCCGATCCGGGTGAAAATCCGGTCGACCAGGGACAGTTCGCAACTGGCCGCCGGCACGAAGCTGCCGATATGCGCCAGCAACACGATTAAAGCGGTCTGGCGCATGTAGGTCGATTTACCACCCATGTTAGGACCGGTGATCACCAGCATGCGTGTATCGTCGTCCAGGGACAGGTCGTTGGCGACGAACGGCGTGGTCAAGACCTGTTCCACCACCGGATGGCGGCCCTGCACGATGCGCATGCACGGTTCGCTGACAAAGCGTGGGCAGTTGAGATCAAGGTTCAACGCACGTTCGGCAAGGTTGCTCAATACATCCAGCTCCGCCAGGGCGGCGGCAGTGTCCTGCAGCGGCGCCAATTGGCTGATCAAGTCTTCGAGCAAGGTCTCATAGAGCATTTTCTCGCGGGCCAGGGCACGGCTCTTGGCTGACAGCGCCTTGTCTTCGAACTCTTTGAGTTCCGGTGTGATAAAGCGCTCGGCGCCTTTGAGGGTCTGGCGACGTTGATAATCGATCGGTGCCGACTCGGCCTGCTTGCTTGGTAACTCAATAAAGTAGCCGTGCACGCGGTTGTAGCCGACCTTCAGGTTGGCGAGACCGGTGCGGGCTTTTTCGCGGGCTTCCAGGTCAATCAGGAACTGCCCGGCGTTTTCGCTCAGGGCTTGCAGTTCATCCAGCTCACTGTCGTAACCGGTCTTCAATACACCACCGTCACGGATGATCGCCGGCGGGTTATCGATGATGGCTTTTTCCAGCAGCGCGGCCAGTTCCGGGTAGGTGCCCGCCGTGATTGCGAGCTGTTGCAGGTGCGGCGTGTCCAACTCGGTCATCGCCACTTGCAACTGCGGCAGGGCGCCAAGGGCGTCGCGCAGGCGTGCCAAGTCACGAGGGCGCGCATTTCGCAGTCCAATCCGTGCCAGGATCCGCTCAATGTCACCGATTTCTTTCAGCTGTGGCTGGAGCTTTTCAAAGCGATAGCCATCCAGCAGGCAGGTAATAGAGGTTTGACGCGCTTGCAGCACGCTCAGATCCCGCAGCGGACGATTCAGCCAGCGCGTCAGCAGACGGCTGCCCATGGCAGTCTGGCAACGGTCGACCACCGATTGCAGCGTGTTGTCACGCCCGCCGGACAGGTTGGTGTCCAGTTCCAGATTGCGACGGCTGGCACCATCGAGCACCACGGTATCGTCCAGGCGCTCATGGCGCAGGCTGCGCAAATGCGGCAGGGCAGTGCGCTGGGTTTCCTTGGCGTAGCTGAGCAGGCAACCGGCGGCGCCGATGGCCAGGGTCAGGGTTTCGCAGCCGAAGCCTTTCAGGTCTTGTACCGAGAACTGCTGGCACAGGCTTTTGAGCGCCGAATCACGCTCGAAATCCCACGGCGCACGGCGCTTGGTCCCACGACGTTTTTCCGCCGGCAGGTCCTTCGGCCAATCGTCCGGGATCAGCAGTTCAACAGGATTGATGCGCTCCAGCTCCGCCAGCAAGTTCTCCCAGCCCTTGATCTCCAGCACGCTGAAATTGCCGCTGGTGATGTCCAGCACGGAAAGGCCGAACAGCCGTTCATCGCCCAACACCGCAGCGATCAGGTTATCGCGACGCTCATCCAGCAGCGCCTCATCACTCACCGTGCCCGGTGTAATGATGCGCACCACCTGACGCTCTACCGGCCCCTTGCTGGTCGCCGGGTCGCCGATCTGCTCACAGATCACCACCGACTCGCCCAGCTTCACTAGCTTGACCAGATAGCCTTCCAACGAATGGTAAGGAATCCCACACATTGGAATTGACTGTCCCGCCGACTGCCCGCGTGCGGTCAAGGTAATGTCCAGCAACTTGGCGGCCTTCTTCGCGTCTTCATAGAAGATCTCGTAGAAGTCGCCCATGCGATAGAACATCAACTGATCAGGGTGCTGGTTTTTCAGGCGCCAGTATTGCTGCATCATTGGCGTATGGGAGGACAGATCGGAAGTGTGTTTACTCATCAGATAGTTAGCAAATTCGTTGAAAGGAGTGGGGCAAAGGTGGGGCGCTCGGCCCTGCTGATTTTGCAATGGCCGCAAGGTTAACACGCGAGGTCGGCCCTTCGCAGGTCGCAAACGGTCAGGTAAAACGTAAAAAAGGGGCGGCGCATTTATTTAAATGCACCGCCCCTTTTGCCTTTCGGCCTGTGCTGAATATGGACGCCTCTCTCAGTACGAAACGGCGATAGCCTTGGCCAATTGCATGTCGGACATAAGCGGCGCGGGGTAGGTCGAATGATAGTACCGAGATGCCCGTTCAAACTCGGCCCCGCGGATTTCGCCGTCCGAACCGATAAACGCAAGGGCGTCGGTTTTCGATGATGTAAAAAGCTTTGGCGCTTCGGTCGTGAGAGAAGTAGTGCCTGCAACCAAGATGGTTGGCACGAACGTGGAGTACATCAGCGCTTTATCGAAGGGGTTGGCATTTTCTGCCGCCACTGCCTGATTGCCCATCAGCACCATGACAGCGATTGTCAGCGTTTTCCATGAGTCCATTCGTCGATGTTTCCATTTTGATTTAAGGGCGGGACGATATCAGGGCCGGCCATTCCCCGCGGTCACCTCATCCGGGCGAAGCATAGAAGTGGTTGAGCACTGCCAGCTCAATCCCAGCCACTATTGCGCAGAGCACAACGAAGCCTCGGCTGAAGACCCGCTTACTATTGGATGAGGCTCCTTCTATCCAGTGCGCGTCGGTGTAGCTTGTGAACATCCCGATGAGCGCCAGTAGGGTGCATGTCTGCACCTTGCTCCAGAAGCTCTGATCTCGCCATGAAGTCATCCGTGTTATTCCATATCGCACATTGCCTAGCCAATCTTCGCTTTACTACTGCGCGCTGAGCTGAAGGGTGCAGGCCTGTTCGCCAAGCAGGTAATCGCAGATTTATAAGGTTGGCATCTATGGTCGCAGACAGCCGGAGTTGGATTGTAGGCGCTCATGCTTGGGGATATCTACAAATGGTCAGGTTAAAGGGGAAGTGTATTCTTCAAGAACCTTGTTTATGAGCGAAGAGTCCTCTTTGTGGACTGCCAAAATGTCGTAGTAGTAAACTGTTCGTGTAGAGCGTCCAGTGTTTTGCTGCCAGATGTAGTTTATGAGCTGGACGATAATGCTCATCTCGCTTGTGCGAATGACGATTTCGCCAAAGTTGTCAAAAATCACCCAATCACAATAGCCTGCCTGCTGAAGCGCGCTAAGCGTTTTTAAATAGCCTGCTTTTTGGTATTCGTGATCGTATTGGCATTCAAAGAAAAGAATTGGTTTGTGTTTTTTTATAACTACCATGGAAGAATCAAGTACATCGTAATCGAACCCGTCAACGTCACTTTTCAAGATGCGTATGCTGGATTCATTGGGGATCAGCTCATCGAGTGGCGACGATTTTAGGCCGCCCTCATTTTGTAATATCGCGTGTTTTGTCCCGTTTTGTCCGTCAAGTGAGACGTTGGAGATGTTTTTTCCTACCAGGGCTTTTATTGTAGTGACTTTTAAGTGGTTTATTGAAGTTTTTATTCTTTTGACATTATCTTCTAAGTGCCTGTAAAAAGAATCATCAGCTTCAATGCAGATATAATTAGCAGTGGTGTTCTGTTCAGCCATGCCTGCTAATGAATCTCCGATATTGGCACCTATATCTATGATGGTTTCCGAGTCATTGATATAGCGTGTTAGGTGTGGCAAGAACCTATCATATTTTGGGTGTTGTTTTTGAAATTCAGGTAATAGGTGGTGTGCCGGCAAGTTTATTGAAAAGCTTCTGTATTTATAGCTTATAGGTAACTTTGAGTATTTTCGAAGTTTTCTGATGATTCTTGATGTTAATTTTGAGATCAAACTTAAATTTCCTTGAGTAGTTTTTATTTTCCTAGCGTGCATTTAGGTATCCATTGACAGATTCTTCCTTTTGTATCTGTTATGCACGACTTGGTATCAAGGATCTTACGTTTAGAAATAGCCTAAGGGAACCCGCTTTCGAGGCGGAACGATGATGACGGGAGTCTCGCCACGGGGATGAGTCCGCTTAGGCGGTAAAAAGGGTGTCAAATGCATAAAAATGCATCATTTATGCGATTAAGCATTTGCCATTCTCCAAGTCTCCCGTCACTATTCGCGTCATGCAAAAACGCAATGTTTCTATCGTTTTAAGAGAGCTGCTGGACCGCGACCGGATCTCTCCCACGGAGCTTCACCGGCGTACCGGTGTGCCTCAATCCACATTGTCCCGGATCCTCAGCGGGAAGATCGCTGACCCGTCGGACAAGCACATTTCCCGTATTGCCGAATACTTCCGCATCAGCACCGACCAGTTGCGCGGGCGCGTGGCGGTGGGCGTTTCGCGAGATGACGAGCGAGATCCAATGCATTCGGAACTCAAGGACATTAGCCTTTGGGACGACGACACCCCCGTTAATGAGGACGAGGTGTCGATCCCCTTTCTGCGCGAGGTTGAATTGGCCGCTGGATCAGGAAGATTCGTCATCGAGGAAAGCGAGAAAGCAAGCCTGCGTTTTGGAAAGCGCAGCTTGCGGCATAACGGCGTGCAGTTCGACCAGGCCAAATGCGTAACGGTGCGTGGCAACAGTATGTTGCCGGTATTGCGCGATGGCGCGACGGTCGGGGTGAATGCCGGTAAGAGTGGCATTGGCGATATCGTGGATGGCGACCTGTATGCCATCAATCACAACGGGCAACTGCGGGTTAAACAGCTCTACCGCTTGCCTTCCGGGATTCGTCTGCGCAGCTTCAATCGTGATGAGCATCCTGATGAGGACTACAGTTTCCAGGATATCCAGGATGAGCAGATCAGAATCCTTGGCCACGTGTTCTGGTGGGGCATGTACGCTCGTTAACTCCCTTAAGTAAGACAAAACCCGCCGATGTGCGGGTTTTTTTCCGCCTGCCAAAAGTCGTAAAGCCCTTTGCCCGCGGGGCTATAAATGCATTGGCGCATTCATACTTTGAAAATAAATGCATTAATGCATTGACTGGATATCCATCCAGTCATACTCTTCATCTCAAGCCGGCCAACGAGGTCTGGTGGAGGCGGCAAGGATGCTGCTGAGGAAGACAAGGAAGGCATGCAATATTGGCAAGGACGCCACAAAAGCGATGGCAGGGATGCCAGGCAACACCGGCAAGGACGCCGACGCTTTTTAGTGACATCGCTTCAACAAGACAAGCAGAGATAGGCCGGCCTTAACGGTTCAGAGAGTTGGCAACTGGTCCGGGTGTGCAGCGTAAAGCCCGAAGCAGTTCTCCCGCAGACATGGATCACGGTCGGAAAAACATCGAGGAAAAATCCGTACCGCGCAAGCAGCGGCGAAGGGTTGAGGAGGTTATTACTGAAAAGCCTGGGCAATCGGGCTTTTTGGAATGCCTACCGACACATGGAGTTACCCGAACGCCGGCACGTTGCCGGCATTGATCAGCCAGGAGGCGTGAAATGACAAACGAGCTGCAAGTGTTGGCGGAAATGCCTATCTGGCTGGTGATCGTACTGGCCCTGATCGGAGGTGTATCCGGCGAAATGTGGCGTGCCGATAAGGAGGGCGCCCGCGGTTGGTCCCTGATGCGGCGCCTGGCGCTGCGGTCCGGCGCGTGCATGGTCTGCGGGGTTTCGGCACTGATGCTGTGCTACGCCGCCGGCATGTCGATCTGGACCGCCGGCGCCATTGGTTGCCTTACCGCCATGGCGGGGGCTGACGTGGCCATCGGGCTTTATGAACGTTGGGCGGCAAAGCGCATCGGGGTCAACGAAGTGCCGCCCTCTGGGCCTGATCAGCATTAACTGTTGCAAGGACGCAATGTAATGACACTTCTCAAAAATACGCCTCAACTGCCTGTGGCGATCGGGGACGCGCTGAAGGGCGCCTTTCCACGGTTGCGTGTAGGCAATCGCCATACCTTGACCGATGCCGAGAATAGGACGCGCGTGTTGATCAGCGTGGAACGTAATGGCCCCGGTGAACGTTCCCTTGAAGGGCGCAAGGCACAGGCCTTGTCGGTCTCACTCAGGGCCACGGTTGCGAGCGTGTCGTCGCCCTTTGACGCCTGTGATTTGGCCAGCCAACTGATGGATCTGGCCTTGGATAACCGCTGGGGCTTTGCGCCTGATCAGTGCGACTTGCCTACGTCGATCGTCGCCGCGCCGTCCCCACTCAGTGGTGCCGAAACGGACTACATCAGTTGGACCGTATCCTTCACTCAAACCCTCTACCTCGGCCCTGGTGTCGACATCGCGTCTTTTTCAGGATGAAACTGATGGTGATCACGCTGCCCCAACCCGCTCAAATCGTGCCGGGAGCCCGCCTTGGAGCAGGCATTTCTTTGCCCGTTTTAAGTATGCGCGCCGTCGCCCGCTAGTCTCTCGATTCAGTCTGTCGCTTGCACGGGGTATTTGCTCCTGTAGGGTAGGCCAATGCCCGCTAACTTCTGGAGACGACCGTGAAGGAAATCACTCAATTGGCCGCCGAACTGGGTCGCCGTTTACAGGTGCTCAATGCTCACGTCACCACGGCGGAGTCCTGCACCGGTGGCGGTATTGCGGAGGCTATTACGCGGATCCCCGGGAGTTCGGCGTGGTTCGAGGCCGGATACGTCACTTACTCTAATCGTCAGAAGACCCGGCAGTTGAATGTGCCGGAAACATTGTTTCCGAAAGTAGGCGCCGTCAGCCAGGAAGTGGTGGAGGCCATGGTGCGCGGTGCGCAGGAAAAAAGCCTGTCGCGATTCGCTGTTGCAGTCAGCGGCGTGGCGGGGCCTGACGGCGGTTCGCCGGACAAACCGGTAGGCACTGTCTGGCTGGCCTTTGGTGTGGGTGATGAGGTCACGGCCGAGCTTGCGCACTTCCCGGGCAACCGCGATGAGGTCCGCCGACAAACGGTAAAGGCCGCGCTTGAGGGCTTGTTGCGACGAGCTGCAGCAGAAATAGAAAATCAGGGGTAGGCGATCTCCAATCTTTGTGGAACAATACTGTCTACTTATACAGGTGTTGGCCGCCCCGGCCTTATTGATTACGTGAGGACTTTAATGGACGACAACAAGAAGAAAGCCTTGGCTGCGGCCCTGGGTCAGATCGAACGTCAATTCGGCAAGGGTGCCGTAATGCGTATGGGCGATCACGACCGTCAGGCGATCCCGGCTATCTCCACTGGCTCTCTGGGTCTGGACATCGCACTCGGCATTGGCGGCCTGCCAAAAGGCCGTATCGTTGAAATCTACGGTCCTGAATCTTCCGGTAAAACTACCCTGACCCTGTCGGTGATTGCTCAAGCGCAAAAAATGGGCGCCACCTGCGCGTTCGTCGACGCCGAGCACGCCCTGGACCCTGAATACGCCGGCAAGTTGGGTGTCAATGTTGATGACCTGCTGGTATCCCAGCCGGACACCGGTGAGCAAGCCCTGGAAATCACCGACATGCTGGTGCGCTCCAATGCCATCGACGTGATTGTGGTCGACTCCGTGGCTGCCTTGGTACCCAAGGCTGAAATCGAAGGCGAAATGGGTGACATGCACGTCGGCCTGCAAGCCCGTCTGATGTCCCAGGCGCTGCGTAAAATCACCGGTAACATCAAGAACGCCAACTGCCTGGTGATCTTCATCAACCAGATCCGTATGAAGATCGGCGTGATGTTCGGTAGCCCGGAAACCACCACCGGTGGTAACGCGTTGAAGTTCTACGCTTCGGTCCGTCTGGACATCCGCCGTACTGGTGCGGTGAAGGAAGGCGACGAGGTTGTCGGTAGCGAAACCCGCGTTAAAGTCGTTAAGAACAAAGTGGCCCCGCCTTTCCGTCAGGCTGAATTCCAGATTTTGTACGGTAAGGGTATTTACCTGAACGGCGAAATGATCGACCTGGGCGTGCTGCACGGTTTCGTCGAGAAGTCCGGTGCATGGTATGCCTACAACGGCAGCAAGATTGGTCAAGGCAAGGCTAACTCGGCCAAGTTCCTGGCAGATAACCCGGATATCGCCGCCACACTTGAGAAGCAGATCCGCGACAAGTTGCTGACTGCAGCTCCCGACGTGAAAGCTGCTGCCAACCGCGAGCCGGTTGCAGAAGTGGAAGAAGCCGACACTGACGTCTGAAGTAAACGATGACTGTTGTGCTGGATACACTCGTCGCCGTTCGGCGCACTGCTATGGACCTGCTCGCTCGACGCGAGCATGGTCGAGTCGAGCTGACGCGCAAACTGCGTCAGCGCGGCGCAAACCCTGAGATGATCGACACGGCCCTTGACCGTTTGACGGAAGAAGGGCTGCTGTCGGAATCCCGTTACCTCGAAAGTTTTGTCTCCTACCGAGCCCGTTCCGGCTATGGCCCTGCGCGTATTCGCGAAGAGCTGAGCCAGCGTGGCCTGCAGCGTGCCGATATCGACCTTGCGTTGCGTGAGTGCGGGATTAGTTGGCAGTCGCAGTTGGAAGATACTTGGCGTCGCAAGTTCTCCGGCCATCTGCCTATTGATGCCCGGGAGCGTGCGAAGCAAGGCCGCTTCTTGAGTTACCGCGGGTTTTCGATGGAAATGATCAACCGTTTGTTCAGCGGCCGAGATATGGACGACTGAAACTGTATTGAGCGTGCTTGTCATTTTTGCGGGTTTGTATTGGTGAGCAGGTTTTTTGTGTAGAGCAAGCATGTTGTGGTGAGCGGGCTTGCCCTGCGCTGGGCTGCGCATCAGCCCCAATCATCGCAATCGCTCGCCTCCCATTTCCACTGAAACACCACCAAAAAAGGCTCACTATGAAAATAGTGGGCCTTTTTTTGCTCTAAAAAATCAAGCCGGCTCTGGCGCCACTCGCTGCTGCGTCTTCCCCTGAGCCTGCGCCCAGTTCTCCGGCAAATTGATGTAATCCACCAACTCCCGCAGTCTGCCTTGGTCTCGTCCATTAAAGTTGAACACCAGTCGCGTCAAATGGCTGAACCTCGCTTCATCATGCTCCTCACCGGTATACGCGAGTTGCTGAAACTCGCCGCTTAGCCGCAGGCTGGCAAACTCACTTTGCAAGTGGGCCAGCGCCCGATCACTGAGCGGGTGATTCATACGCACCACAAACTCGCGCTTTAACCAGCGCGTGGAATGGAAATTGGCATAAAACTGATTGATCTCCTCCACTGCTTCTTCAGCGCTGTACACCAGCCGCACCAGCTTGAGGTCGGTAGGCAAGATATAGCGATTGGCTTCCAACTGGCTGCGGATAAAATCCAGGGCGCCTTGCCAAAATCCTCCACCGGGTGCATCCAGTAACACCACCGGTACCAGTGGGCTCTTGCCGGTCTGGATCAGTGTCAGCACTTCCAGTGCTTCATCGAGGGTGCCGAAGCCGCCTGGGCATAGCACCAGTCCATCGGCTTCCTTGACGAAGAACAGTTTGCGGGTAAAAAAGAAGTGAAAGGACAACAGGTTCTCGGTCCCATCAATGGTCGGGTTGGCGTGCTGTTCGAACGGTAAGGTGATATTGAACCCCAGGCTGTGCTCCAGGCCGGCGCCTTCGTGTGCCGCGGCCATGATGCCGCCACCTCCACCGGTAATCACCATCAAGTCCGAGCGCGCCAGTGCTGCGCCTACTTCCCGGGCTAATGCATACAGGGGGCTTTCCACAGGGGTACGTGCCGAGCCAAATACGGTGACCTTGCGTCGGCCCTTGAACTGTTCGAGCACACGGAAGGCGTTGTCCAGTTCACGTATGGCTTGCAAGGTGATCTTGGCATTCCAGCGATTGCGGTCATCCTGTGCCATGCGCAGCACGGTGAGGATCATGTCGCGATACAGAGGGATATTCGGGCTGTCGGGGGCGATCAGTTGGAGTTGGGCTTCGACCTGCTGCGTGAGGTCGGCCCCATTTTTTTCAAAATGCTGGAGCAGGCTGTCATTCGGTTCGTAAGGCATTCAACTTCTCCTTCTTGCAGGGCCGGGTAACCGACGAGATGTTCGCCGGAGGCTACGACACTGCATGTGTCGCTGCTTGCCGCAGGAGGCAACCTTCTTTTGCCCTGAAAATGTTACAGAACAGCATCAGAAATGCTGTGAGCGAGCGGTCGGGATGGCTTGATCATGGGCCGAAAAACCCTTGGCTGGCAACCGCTTATTGGTTGCTCAACAGTGAGTCTAGCCGTCTGAGGGGCGTTGCAGCGGGGGAGTGCGCGCCACTGAATAGCAGCGCGCGAAGGTCAGGTTGAATTACTTCTTCTTCTTCTTCGCCGGAGCCGGGCAATCCGTTTCCACGAACTTTACCGAAGCCACAGGGCGGTTGGTTTTGTTTTCGGTGATTTCATAGCGCATCACGGCGCCTTTGGCCATCAGCTCGCGGTAGCCTTTGTTCAGGCACACGCTTTGCCCCAGTTGGAAATACACAGCCTTGGGGTTGGCGCGCATTTGCTCGGCACGGTCGGACATGACGCTCAGGTGATCGATCAACTGCATGCCTTCAACGGTGTAGGCCACTTCCAGGGTTTTTTCATCGATTTCCCGGGGCAGATCCTTGTTGCTTTCTGCCGCGACGCTTTGCAGTTTCCTGTTCATCTGGGCCTCCAGCAGCGAGGCCGCATGTGCGCCCACAGGCAATACCAGCGCAAGTGCGATGGATGGGACGACAAGGCGCAGCATGGAACGCAGCATGAAACTCTCCTGATTCGGTTACTGGTGCATAGACCAGCCACTGCGCTGTGCGTTCAGTGGCGCGCAATTATAGGTGACCCCTTGCCACTACAGCCAGGCGTATCGCTGGTAAACTGCGGCCATCTCAGCCTTTCACGAGTTCTATCCGTGTCGATTTACCCGTTCCTGCGGCGCATCCGATGAGCCATGCCGTTTCCCGTCTGCGTACCCAGCGTCTGGCGCGCGCCATTAAGCCCTTCGTCAACCGAGGCTCCCGTGCCGAACGCTGCCCTGGCTGCCGGGTGATTCCCGAGTACTGTCTCTGTGCCTGGCGCCCGAAAGTCGAGGCCCGGTCCGCGATGTGCCTGCTGATGCACGATGTTGAACCGATGAAACCCAGTAACACCGGCTGGCTGATCGCCGACGTCATCGACGACACCACTGCCTTCGCTTGGGCTCGCACCGAAGTCGAGCCGGATTTGCTCACCCTGCTCGCTGACCCGCAATGGCAGCCGTATATTGTATTTCCCGGTGAATTTGTGGCGCCGGAACGGGTGGTCAACGAAGTCATCGTGACGCAGGGCAAGCGTCCATTGTTCATCCTGCTCGATGGCACCTGGAGTGAGGCGCGCAAGATGTTCCGCAAAAGCCCGTATCTGGAGCACTTACCCGTTCTGAGCCTGGCGCCCGAGCAGCTCTCACGCTACAAACTGCGCCGCTCCAAACGTGATGATCATTTCTGTACCGCCGAAGTCGCAGCGCTCTGCCTGGAGTTGGCTGGCGATGGGGTTGCCAGCGAAGTGCTGGATGCCTACCTCGATGTGTTCAGCACCCATTACCTGGCCGCCAAGTTCCAGATGCCTTTGGATGCGACCGATGCCGTCCATACCCGTCTTGCGCCCTATATACCCGCGGTATAGCCAGGCGACGTTGGCATGATGGCACTGTAAGCCTGCACCCCGCTAAAATGCCCTCGGGCGTAGTGCTTGACCCCCTAGGCTACGCTGGGCATGCTGGGCGCCGATTGGGGCGCAACCGTGAATTTTCGACGTCGTATCACGTGCTTTTGACGTTGAACGTGCCCTGTGGCGATGGCTGCCTGGCCGTTGCCTTGTGTACTGGCGAACCTTGAACCCATCAAGGCAGCCATAAAAAACAGGATCATTTAATCAATGGCCACATACGAAATCCTGATAGCCGATGACCACCCGCTGTTTCGCAGTGCGCTGCATCAGGCCGTAACGCTGGGCCTTGGCCCGGATGTGCGTCTGGTTGAAGTGGCCAGCATTGCCGAACTGGAAGTCCGCCTCACCGAAAAATCCGACTGGGACTTGGTGCTGCTCGACCTGAACATGCCTGGCGCCTACGGTTTCTCGGGGCTGGTGCTGCTGCGTGGGCAATACCCGCAAATTCCCGTGGTGATGGTCTCGGCGCAGGAAGACGCTGACGTGGTGGTTCGCTCCAAGGAGTTTGGCGCCAGTGGCTTTATCCCCAAGTCCAGCGCCATGGAAGATATCCAGAGCGCCGTACGTAAGGTGCTGGACGGTGATGTGTCCTGGCCGCCGCAAGCGTTTGAAGAAATTAACGTGTCTGACGAAGCCAAGGCTGCCCGTGATGGCTTGGCGAGTCTTACGCCCCAGCAGTTCCGAGTGTTGACCATGGTCTGTGAAGGCCTGTTGAACAAGCAGATTGCCTATGAGCTGAGCGTGTCGGAAGCGACCATCAAGGCCCATGTGACCGCGATCTTCCGGAAGTTGGGGGTGCGCACGCGGACCCAGGCGGCGCTGCTCTTGCAACAACTTGAGTCAATTTCGCAGCATTGAGCTGTTATCGATTCACGCTTTTTTGACTTTGCGTGATCTAGTTTCCCCACTTCTTTGGTTCAGTTGCCTACGTCTATGTCGCCTTTCAAGGGTCAAACCGGTATCAAACGTATCTTCAATGCTGGGGGATATTCCCTGGATGGCCTGCGCGCAGCGTTCACTGGCGAGGCCGCGTTCCGGCAGTTGGTGTTGCTGAATGTCATCCTTGTCCCGCTAAGCTTTTTCCTGAACGTCAGTCGTGTCGAACGGGCGCTGCTGATTGCAGTGTGCCTGCTGGCCTTGATCGTCGAATTGCTCAACTCGGCCGTAGAAGCAGCCATCGACCGCATTTCCCTGGACCGCCATCCACTGTCGAAAAACGCCAAGGACATGGGCAGCGCCGCGCAATTTGTGGCACTGACCATGATTACCCTGGTGTGGGCCGTGATCCTGATCTAACGATCAAGCGATGTTCGGCAGCACGATCTCGTCGCTGCGCTGAACCCCAGCGGTGAATGCGCGGCACAGCTCCAGAAACTCGCGCATCGCCGAGGTCTGGTATTTTTGTTTATGCCAGATGAAGTAAAACTGCCGCGCAAGGTCCAGGTCAGGGGTTTCAACCGGCACCAGGCTGCCACGGCGGAACGCGTCGCGCAGTGCCAAGCGCGAGATGCAGCCAATTCCCAATCCCGACTCCACGGCGCGCTTGATTGCCTCGGTGTGCTCAAGCTCCAAGCGGATGTTCAGCGCGCTGCGGTGATGACGCATGGCCTGGTCGAAGGTCAGGCGTGTGCCTGAGCCCTGTTCGCGCAGAATCCACGCCTCGTGGGTCAGCTCCTCCATGGTGGCCACTCCGCGCTTGGCTAGGTGATGCTGAGGCGCACAAAACACCACCAGCTCATCCTCCACCCAGGTTTGCACCTCGATATCGGGGTGGCTGCAGTCGCCTTCGATTAGACCCAGGTCAATTTCGTAGTGCGCAACCTGGTGCACGATATTGGCAGTGTTCTGCACATGCAGCTTTACCTGGCTCTCGGGGTGCTGCTGCATGAAGCTGCCGATCAGCAGGGTGGCCAGGTAATTACCGATGGTCAGGGTCGCGCCGACGGCCAGAGAGCCGAAGCCGGACTTGCCGTTGAGCAGGTCTTCGATCTCCTTGGCTTGGTCCAGCAGCGCTACTGCCTGGGGCAGAAGCTGATGGCCCAGGGCGTTGAGACTCAGGCGTTTACCGGCGCGGTCGAATAATTGGCAGCTGGATTGACGCTCCAGCTCCGTAATCGAGGTGCTGGCTGCCGATTGAGATAAGGCCAGAAGGCCAGCAGCGCGCGAGACGCTTTCCTGCTGGGCGACGGCGACGAAGACTTGCAGTTGACGGAGAGTAAATCGCATATCTATATAACCGATAACCCTTATCTTAATAATCCAGTTAACAGATATTGTCGCCGCCATTAGAATGCTGTGCAATTGCGCAGCTACATTTGGCGCAGACCCATTTCCAGGAGTTACCCGTACATGAGCAACATGAACCACGAGCGTGTCCTCAGTGTTCATCACTGGAACGACACTCTGTTCAGCTTCAAGTGCACCCGCGATCCGGGCCTGCGCTTCGAGAACGGTCAGTTCGTGATGATCGGCCTGCAACAGCCCAACGGCCGCCCGCTCATGCGCGCTTACTCCATCGCCAGTCCGAACTGGGAAGAGCATCTGGAGTTCTTCAGCATCAAGGTGCCGGATGGCCCGCTGACTTCCCAATTGCAGCACTTGAAGGAAGGCGACGAGATCATCATCAGCAAAAAACCGACAGGTACCTTGGTGCTTGACGATTTGAAGCCAGGCAAACACCTGTACCTGCTCAGCACCGGTACTGGCCTTGCTCCGTTCATGAGCGTGATCCAGGACCCGGAAACCTACGAGCGTTTCGAAAAAGTGATCCTGTGCCACGGCGTGCGTTACGTCAACGAAGTCGCCTACCGCGAGTTCATCACCGAGCACCTGCCGCAGAACGAATTCTTCGGCGAGGCCCTGCGTGACAAGTTGATCTACTACCCTACCGTGACCCGCGAGCCATTCGAAAACGAAGGCCGCCTGACCGATCTGATGCGCAGTGGCAAGCTGTTCAGCGACATCGGTCTGCCGCCGATCAACCCCGAGGATGACCGCGCCATGCTGTGCGGCAGCCCGAGCATGTTGGATGAAACCAGCGAAGTGTTGAACAGCTTCGGCCTGAAAGTTTCTCCGCGCATGCGTGAGCCGGGTGATTACTTGATCGAGCGTGCGTTCGTCGAGAAGTAATCCCGTCAGCCCATGTGCTGACCAAGCAACAAAGAAGATCCAAATGTGGGAGGGGGCTTGCCCCCGATGAGCGAGTGTCAGTTGATACATCTCTGACTGACACACCGCTATCGGGGGCAAGCCCCCTCTCACATTTTGCTTCCGGTTTATTCAGTTGGCTGGGAGTACTTCCAGCACACAAATCATCCCCGCCTCGGGATAGTGCCAGCGCACATCCACGTCCCAGAACTGCGCGCCATATTCGCGCTCAGGCCCAGGCTTTTGGTACGCCGGCCGTGGATCCTGCGCCAAGCACTGATCAATCAACTCCACCAGAGGCTCTCCCAGGCGTTGAGCGTGGTCTTGTGCTTGCAGCAGGGCGGTCTTCAGCCATTGCACGCCAATCAGGTTCGGCGCATCACTGGCGATGCCATTGGTGGCGTCCGCGACACTATCGGCATATGGCACATACGGCTTGATATCCAACACCGGCGTGCCATCGAGCAAATCAATCCCGGAAATCCACAGTCGGCCCGGTTCCACTTTGTCCAGCTTCACCACCGACTGGCCGATGCCGTTGGGCCGATGGGTCGCACGGGTGGCAAACACGCCCATGGACGTGTTGCCGCCCAGGCGTGGCGGGCGCACTTTGAGGCGTGGTTTGTCTTCCAGGGCCTGGTGAAACAGGAACAACAGCCACACGTGGCTGACCTGCTCCAGGCCCTGCACTGCCTCACCCTGGTCAAACGGCGCCACCAGTTCCAGCACGCCTCGGGCCGCTGGCGCCAGTTGTGGTTGGCGCGGAATGGCGAACTTCTCCTTGAAGCAGGAGCGTACGAAACCGACGGGTGAGACCTGATAGCTCATGGCTTACGCACGAACCCGCAGGGTCAGGCCCTTGAGGAAGTTGCGCAGCAACTGGTCGCCACAGGTACGGTAGTTGGTGTGGCCGAACTTGCGGAACAGCGCGCTCAGCTCCGGCTTGGACACCGGAAACTCGGCAGCCTTGAGGATAGCGTGCATATCGTCTTCCTTCAGTTCGAAGGCTACACGCAGCTTTTTCAGGATGATGTTGTTGGTCACCGGGGTTTCGATCGGCTGCGGCGGACGGCTTTCGTCCTTGCCACGCTTGAAGATCACCAGGCCATCGAGGAAGTACGCCATGACCTCATCCGGGCAGAACACGAAGCCTTCTTCCTCATCTTTCTTGAGGTAGGTAAGCAGGTCTTCCTTGGTTACGTCCATGCCGCCGAGCTTGATGATCTCGACCATCTTGTTGTCGCTGATGTCGAGCATGTAGCGCACGCTGCGCAGTACGTCGTTGTGAATCATGGTGGGCAGTCCTGGTATTCAACTGAGGACACCGCCCATCAGGCGGTGTCGAGAAAAGGGGAGCGGCTTAGAACTTCTCTTTGCCGGACAAGTAACGCCATTGACCGACCGGCACCTTGCCGATGGACACGCCGCCGATACGGATGCGGCGGATCGCCACGACCTTCAGGCCAACGGCTTCACAGAACAGCGCGATCACGCCTGGCTGCGGGTTTTTCATCGCGAAGCGCAGCCGGTTTTCGTTCTGCCAGCTGGCTTTAACTGCTGGCAGCTCCTTGCCCTTGTAGGTCAGGCCGTGATTGAGGCGGTTGAGGCCGTGAGCAACCATGTCGCCCTCGACCTCTACCACATATTCCTGCTCGATCTTGGTGGCATCGGCGGTCAACTTGCGCAGAATCTTCCAGTCCTGGGTGAACACCAACAGGCCGCTGGCCTTGGCTTGCAGGTCGGCGCTGGCGGTCAGGCGCAGGAAGTGACCTTTGAGCGGGCGCTTGCTGAAACGGTGTTCTTCGGAGAGCGTTTCGGCGCTGATCGAGGCCATGGCTGTCTCGGCATCCACGCCAGCAGGGGCGTGCAGCAGAATGGTCACCGGTTCAGGCACTGTCGCCTTGGCGTCCGGGTCGAGTTCGACTTTCTGGGTCGTGACCTTGAACTGCGGCTCGTCGATCACTTCACCGTCCACCGAGACCCAGCCGCCTTCGATAAACAGCTCAGCCTCCCGACGGGAGCAACCGACCAGTTCGATAAGGCGTTTGGAGAGGCGTATGGGGTCAGTCATGACAAGGGCCGTAACAAAAGGGGGCGGCTATTGTACCTGTGTGGGCGCGGTTAATCCCGGCCCCATTTCATTTAGCCCTGACGCTCCTGCTGTTGTAGCTGGTGCAAACGCATATGCAGCAACGGATAAGGTTGGCCCAAACCATCATGCTCCGTGCGTCCGATCACCTCGAACCCGAGTTTCAAGTAAAACCCCAGGGCCTGTGGGTTCTGTTCGTTGACGTCCAGCGCTTGAGCATTCATGTGCTCGATCGCATACCACAGCAGCTGTCGGCCAAGACCCTGACCACGGTGCTGCGGGTCGATAAACAGCATCTCCACCTTGCCCGCCGCAACCCCGGCAAACCCGGTGATGCGCTGGCGTGAGTCTTTGGTGCAGATCAGCATCACCGAGTCCAGGTAGCGGGTCAGCACCAGCCCCTTGAGCAGTACGATGTAACTCTCGGGTAAAAAGTCATGAGTGGCCCGCACCGAATCCTCCCAGATCCGCGCCAACTCCGCGTAGTCGCTGATTTTAGGTGTATGGATAATCGAATGCTGACGCATGCCCGCTGCCCCTTGCTGTGATCGGTGCTGATGGGCAAAACGATAGACGTAAAAAAGCCCCGCATCTTGTCCAGAAGCAGGGCTTTTTTAAATTTTTACAGCGTTAGTCGCGCTTTTCGGCCCACAGGTCGTATTCGTCGGCGTCGGTCACGGTGCACCAGACCTTGTCGCCCGGCTTTAAACCGCTGGCATCGTCGATAAACACGTTACCGTCGATTTCCGGCGCGTCGAAGAAGCAGCGGCCAACCGCGCCTTGCTCGTCGACTTCGTCGATCAGCACTTCGATTTCCTTGCCGATACGCAATTGCAGGCGCGCCGAGCTGATCGCCTGTTGGTGCGCCATGAAACGCTCCCAACGGTCTTGCTTGACGTCGTCCGGCACCACGGCCAGGTCCAGCAGGTTGGCTGGAGCACCTTCCACCGGGGAGTACTGGAAGCAGCCGACGCGATCCAGTTGGGCTTCGGTCAGCCAGTCCAACAGGTACTGGAAGTCTTCTTCGGTTTCGCCGGGGAAGCCGACGATGAAGGTGGAACGGATGATCAGCTCCGGGCAGATCTCGCGCCAGTTCTTGATGCGCGCCAGGGTCTTGTCTTCGAAGGCTGGGCGTTTCATCGCCTTCAGGACTTTCGGGCTGGCGTGCTGGAACGGGATGTCCAGGTACGGCAGGATCTTGCCGGCAGCCATCAACGGGATCAGTTCGTCTACGTGCGGGTACGGGTAAACGTAATGCAGGCGCACCCACACGCCCAGGCTGCTGAGGGCTTCGCAGAGTTCGGTCATACGGGTTTTCACCGGCGCGCCGTTCCAGAAACCGGTACGGTATTTCACGTCGACGCCGTAGGCGCTGGTGTCCTGGGAGATCACCAACAGCTCTTTCACGCCGGATTTGACCAGGCGCTGGGCTTCGTCTAGCACGTCACCGACCGGGCGGCTGACCAGCTTGCCCCGCATCGACGGGATGATGCAGAAGCTGCAGCTGTGGTTGCAGCCTTCGGAAATCTTCAGGTACGCATAGTGGCGCGGGGTCAGCTTGATGCCTTGCGGCGGCACCAGGTCGATCAGCGGGTTGTGATCCTGGCGCGGCGGCACTACTTGGTGCACGGCATTGACCACCTGCTCGTACTGCTGCGGACCGGTCACGGCCAGCACGCTCGGGTGCACGTTGCGGATATTGCCTTCTTCCACACCCATGCAGCCGGTCACGATGACCTTGCCGTTTTCCTTGATGGCTTCGCCGATCACTTCCAGGGACTCTGCCTTGGCCGAGTCGATAAAGCCGCAGGTGTTGACCACCACCACGTCGGCGTCCTGGTAAGTGGACACAACGTCATAGCCTTCCATACGCAGTTGCGTGAGGATGCGCTCGGAGTCGACCAGAGCCTTCGGGCAACCCAGGGAAACAAAGCCAACCTTAGGGTTGGCTTTTGCGATGGTGGTGGACATGTCTAACCTCGGTATTGAATGACGCCGCCAGTCGGGCACGACAAGGCGGTGGACGGGCACTTGGTGTGCCTCTGATCAAAAAGTGCGCAATTCTAGCGATGGGCAGCGCACTTGACCAGCTTTATGCGGGGAAATGCGACGAGTGCTCTTTTGCTGGCCGGCGTGTTCTATAAGTGCCCAACGCTTACCTCAAGCTCACCGACTCATTGAAATCACACCCGTCATGTACTGATTCAAATCGCGCAGATCATTAATCCGCCAAGCGAACGGTGGCAGCTTCACACCGTTCTCTCGCAAAGTTTTTGGAATCAGGTCTCCATTGGGTCGAAGTATTATCGACGACACAATTACGCCCGGATAATCCTTAAGTCGTTTCTTGAACGTGGGTGTGGTGAGGTTTGGCGTCGGAGGGTTGCTCTTACTGGCCAAGGGTCCCGTGCCTTTGATGTCCGCTCCGTGGCACATGGCGCATCGCTGTAGGTAGATATTTTTTCCGTTGAGGTTATCCGAGAAGGACAGTGATGTTTGAGCCAGCGATAACACTGCCAGCGAAGCAATAAATACTCTTCTCATAGACGTCCTTGTTGTATCCGCTGGATCTGAATCGAGGGCAAGTTCAGGGCCTGGCGTTGGTGACGGGGAGGGCACGTCCGACCTCTGTATGTGGCCGATCGCGCACGGCCAGGCAGCGGACCAGTGCTGTAGGCCTCTGTGATCGAAAAGAGCGCGATGCTAGCCACGGGCAATTCACTTGACCAGCTTTATGCAGGGAAATGTGACGAGTGCTGCGCTATGCTTCGCGCCGTTGCGCACGGGTAAAAACCTTGGGTCAATAAAACGTCTGTTACGAGAAGTAAAACAGCGCATGCTAGGGTCAGCTTAGGCGCGTTGTTTATAAGAGACCTCAGGTCAAAGGGCAGGAGTGGTTGATGGGTCACGCGAGTAGTCAGGCAGCAAGTGCCGAGCATTCAAACACCAAGCCGATCGGCATGCTGGTGGCGGCGGTCGGGGTGGTTTACGGCGATATCGGGACCAGTCCGCTCTACACCCTCAAAGAGGTGTTCACCGGGGGGTATGGGGTTCAGGTCAACCATGACGGTGTCTTGGGGATCCTGGCGCTGATCTTCTGGTCGCTGATCTGGGTCGTTTCGATCAAATACATGCTGTTCGTGCTGCGCGCCGACAACCAGGGCGAAGGCGGCATCATGGCCCTGACCGCACTGGCACGTCGGGCAGCGGGGGAACGTAAAAAGCTGCGCAGTTTCCTGGTCGTGTGTGGCCTGTGCGGGGCGGCACTGTTCTACGGTGACAGCATGATCACCCCGGCGATTTCGGTGTTGTCAGCAGTAGAAGGCCTGGAGCTGGCGTTCGACGGCCTGGAAAAATGGGTTGTGCCGATTGCGTTGGTGGTGCTGGTGGCGCTGTTTCTGATCCAGAAACACGGTACCGATCGCATCGGCAAGCTGTTCGGGCCGGTGATGGTGACCTGGTTCCTGGTGCTGGGCGGGCTGGGTATCTATGGCATCAGCCAGCATCCCGAAGTGCTCAAGGCATTGAACCCGATGTGGGCCGTGCGTTTCTTCGAGGCTCATCCAGGCATTGGCGTTGCCATCCTGGGTGCCGTGGTGCTGGCACTGACGGGCGCCGAAGCGCTGTACGCCGACATGGGCCATTTCGGCCGCAAGCCCATTGCCCGCGCCTGGTTCATACTGGTGTTGCCGGCGCTGGTGCTCAACTATTTCGGCCAGGGCGCCATGCTGCTGGGCGATCCTGAAGCCGCGCGCAACCCGTTCTATCTGCTGGCGCCGAGCTGGGCGCTGATCCCGCTGGTGGTTCTGTCGACCCTGGCGACGGTGATTGCTTCCCAGGCGGTGATTTCCGGCGCGTTCTCCTTGACTCGCCAGGCGATCCAACTGGGTTACATCCCGCGCATGCACATTCAACACACCTCCAGTGCCGAACAGGGCCAGATCTATATCGGCGCGGTGAACTGGTCGCTGATGGTCGGCGTGATCCTGCTGGTGCTGGGCTTCGAGTCCTCAAACGCACTGGCCTCGGCCTACGGCGTGGCGGTGACGGGCACCATGTTGATGACCACCATCCTCGTCTCGGCGGTGATGTTGCTGCTGTGGAAATGGCCCCCAGTGCTGGCCGTGCCGGTACTGCTCTGCTGCCTGTTGGTGGATGGGCTGTATTTTGCGGCCAACGTACCGAAAATCATCCAGGGCGGCGCCTTCCCGGTGATCGCGGGGATCGTGCTGTTCGTGTTGATGACCACCTGGAAGCGCGGCAAGCAATTACTGGTGGAACGTCTCGACGAAGGCGGCCTGCCGCTGCCGATCTTTATCAGCAGTATTCGCGTGCAGCCGCCCCATCGGGTTCAGGGCACGGCGGTGTTCCTCACCGCGCGGCCCGATGCCGTGCCCCATGCGCTGTTGCACAACCTGCTGCATAACCAGGTATTGCACGAGCAAGTGGTGCTGCTGACGGTGGTCTATGAAGACATCCCGCGCGTCCCGGCATCGCGGCGTTTCGAGGTGGATTCCTACGGGGAAGGGTTCTTCCGCGTGATCCTGCACTTCGGCTTCACCGACGAGCCGGATGTGCCCGAAGCGCTGAAGTTGTGCCACTTGGATGATCTGGATTTCAGCCCAATGCGCACCACCTACTTCCTCAGCCGCGAGACGGTGATTGCCTCGAAAATCGAAGGCATGGCGCGCTGGCGCGAAGCCTTGTTTGCATTCATGTTGAAGAATGCCAACGGCAACCTGCGCTTCTTCAAACTTCCGGTAAACCGGGTGATCGAGCTGGGCACCCAGGTCGAGATGTAAGTATCTGCTGCACGGGAGCCGGCAATCGGCTCCCGCTTTCCGTCTGAACCCTGTGCAATCGATCGTTGTCGACTAGGCTCTAAGCACTGTTGAACAGTGCCCATAGAACCCAGAAGAGGTGCGCCATGAGTCAGCTGCTCGAACCCTATACCCTGCGCCAATTGACCCTCCTGAACCGCATTGCCGTCTCGCCGATGTGCCAATACTCCAGTGACGATGGACTGGCCAATGACTGGCATCTGGTGCACCTCGGCAGTCGTGCCGTCGGCGGCGCCGGGCTGATTTTCACCGAGGCCACCGCCGTGACTGCCGATGGCCGCATCACGGCACAGGACTTGGGCTTGTGGAACGACCAACAGATCGAACCGCTGCAACGCATCACCCGTTTTATCGCCGCCCAGGGCGCGGTGGCTGGCATCCAACTGGCCCACGCCGGGCGCAAGGCCAGCACCCATCGGCCGTGGATCGGCAAGCATGGCAGCGTCAAGCCGGAGGACGGTGGTTGGGTACCGGTAGGCCCATCGCCGATTGCCTTTGACCCTCAACACACCCAACCGCGGCAACTGGACGAAGCGCAGATCCAGCAAGTGATCGCTGACTTCGTCGCCGCTGCCAAACGTGCGCTCACCGCGGGTTTCGAGGTGGTGGAAATTCACGCGGCTCACGGTTATCTGTTGCACCAATTCCTCTCACCCATCAGCAATCAGCGGCAGGACCAATACGGCGGTTCCTTTGAAAACCGTATCCGGCTGGTGCTTCAGGTGACCAAGGCCGTGCGTGAAGTCTGGCCCCAGGAGTTGCCGCTGTTCGTACGGGTGTCGGCCACCGACTGGGTGGAGGACGGCTGGAACCCCGATGAAACCGTGGAACTGGCACGCCGCCTCAAAGACCTGGGCGTGGACCTGATCGACGTATCCTCCGGTGGCACCGCCGCCAATGCCGAGATCCCTACCGGGCCGGGCTACCAGACGCGCTTCGCCGAGCGCGTGCGCAAGGAGTCGGGCATCGCCACGGGGACCGTGGGCATGATCACCGAACCGGCTCAGGCCGAGCACATCCTGCGCACTTGCCAGGCCGATATCATCTTCCTGGCTCGTGAACTGCTGCGCGATCCGTACTGGCCGTTGCACGCCGACGATGACTTGGGCGGGCGCAAAGCAATCTGGCCGGCTCAGTACCAACGCGCGACCCATCGGGATCAACCGATTCATGAGTCTGACTTGAGGGATTGATCCTTCGCTGGCTCCATCTAAACCCACCCTGAGCCGGTGGGTTTTTTTTGCCTGTTGCTGTGGGATGGCGCTGTAGGTATTTGTTACCGAAGTAATTTTTTAAGTGAATACTCTAAAAAAATCCCACACGTAACGAGATTGTTTCTACGCTTAGGGTAAGACCGATTTCTGGCCCAGGGAGTCAGTCTGTTTGTCCACGGAGGCATTGCGCTTCACGGGAGATGGTTGATGGGCGCCGGGAGTATTTGATTGATATCAGGAGAAACAGTCCATGGCCAAGTCCTATGGAGTAGCAGGTTTGGTGGCGTCTTTTTTGACCCGCAGGGTGTCCTTGCGTAGCCGCCGGTTGAGTTTGGATGAGGTCGAGTTGCTGGCGCAGTATCGCGCTCTGAACGAGAGCGATCAGGTGGCGATGCGTTATCTGATTGGGGCGATGAAGAGCGTGTCGCGGTTTTAGAGTCGACGTGGAACGCATGTGGGAGGGAGCAAGCCCCCTCCCACAGTTGAATCAGGTGTACTTGCGCTGGTCCGGTGCCGGCGGGAAGTACTGATACAGCCAGGTTTCACTCAAGGTGCGGTCCTGGGTTCGGATAAACAGGCGCAGCTCCACCGGTTCCACGCTGTCGCTGGTCGGGTACCAGTCGAACAGGATGCGGTAGCCCTTGATGTTATCGAGCACCAGCACGCTGAAGTCTTTCACTTCACCATGGGAGCAAGTCACCACGGGCTCAATCCCTGTGCCTGGCGGTAAACGGTCCAAGCCACCGCCCTTGAAGTCCACGGCAAAACGGCGCGCCCACACGTCCGGGTAATGTTCACCCGGCGCCCAACCTTCGGTAAAACCGCCCATGCCGGAACGGGTCGCGTCGACCTGGGCCAATGGTGTGCTCACCGGTGGCAAGGCGCTCCAGTACAGTTTGTAACCATAGTTCAGCGATTCACCCGCAGCCACCGGCTTCTTCGGGGTCCAGAAGGCCACGATGTTGTCCAGGGTCTCGCCGGTGGTGGGGATCTCCAACAGGTCGATGGAGCCTTCGCCCCAGGCGGTGGTCGGTTCGACCCACAGGCTTGGGCGCTTGCTGTACCAGTCCACAGTGTCCTGATAGCTGGCGAACTCATGGTCGGTCTGCACCAGGCCAAAGCCTTTCGGGTCTTTGTCGGCGAATGCATTGAATTGCAACTTGGCGGGGTTGTTCAGCGGGCGGCAGATCCACTCGCCGTTGCCGCGCCACATCGCCAGGCGGTCCGAGTCGTGGATTTGCGGGTGGATGGTGTCGCACATCCGGCGCTCGTGGGTGCCGCAGCTGAACATGCTGGTCATAGGGGCAATGCCCAGTTGTTCGATGGCAGTCCGCGCATTGATATGGGCGTCGATCG
The DNA here is from genome assembly GCF_052113765.1 of Pseudomonas sp. W22_MBD1_FP4. Classification (NCBI taxonomy): domain Bacteria; kingdom Pseudomonadati; phylum Pseudomonadota; class Gammaproteobacteria; order Pseudomonadales; family Pseudomonadaceae; genus Pseudomonas; species Pseudomonas sp. W22_MBD1_FP4. The sequence goes on from NZ_JBGQOI010000009.1 coordinate 62,192, forward strand.
CCATCACCACTTGGTTGGCCTGGCAGTCGATATCGAAGCGGTAGGCGCCGGTGGCGCTTGGCGAGTCAAGCAGGGCGTAGACCACAAAACGCGTGGCGTCCTTGTCTGGAGTTTCGAACCAGAACTGGGTGAAGTCAGGGAATTCTTCGCGTTTTTTGGCGTAGGTGTCGATGGCCAGGCCTCGGGCCGACAGGCCGTATTGGCCGGTGGAATCCACCGCGCGGAAGTAGCTGGCGCCGAGAAACGACAGCACGTCATGGCGGTCCAGCTCCGGTGCCTTGAACAGCTTGAAGCCGGAGAAACCCAGGTCGCCGGTCAGCTGTTTGGTGTCGACGGTGGTTTTTTCATAGTTGAACAGCGAAGGGCGGAAGTGCACTTCACGGGCTTCACGGGTTTTCGGATCAACGCTGTGCATGCGCACCGGTGTCTTGAAACCCATGCCGACGTGGAAAAACTGCACGTCCAACTGGCCGTTCAACTCTTTCCACAGCGAATGCTTGCCGTCGTAGCCAATGGCGTTGAAATTCTGTGGGGTCATGGTCGCCAGGGTCGGCGGCAGCACCTGTTTGGTGTCTTTATACGCGGTTCCGGCGAGTTGCTTGGCCTGGGCTTTCAGTGCGTCGAAATCGAACGCCACGGCCTTGCCGTCGGCGGCACGGTTCCCGGCCCAGGCCTGCGCGGCCAGTAGGCCGCTGGCCGACAAACCGGTGTAAGCCGCAATGGCCATGGACGCTTTGAGCAAATTCCTGCGGTGCATAGAGACAACCTGTCGTGAGCAAATCCCGCGCCGTTCCTGGCACGTGCTGGATCAGAAATAACGGTTCGGACATGCCTTCGGCCAAACGCAACGGACATTAAACAGACGCCGGATAGCTTAAGCGGTTCGATGGTGTAGGAAAAATGATTGATGGCTGTGTGATGGCGTTGCATATGAAACAAGTTGTGTCGTCAGGTGAGTTGCGTACTGTTGTAGTGAGCGGGCTTGCCCCGCGCTGGGGCGCGAAGCGGCCCCCATGAAAACCACACAGGCTGTCTGAAAACGTGCGGCATTTGGCTTCAGGGCCGCTTCGCAGCCCAGCGCGGGGCAAGCCCGCTCACCACAAGACTTCGTTTAGCCACACTATTTCGACTTAGCCCACCTCTCTCACTGCCCGAAAAGCCTCATCAATCGCCGCATGGGCGTACGCACTCCATGCCGCATCCGAGTTGGCGATGCTCACATGCCCTACAGGTTTGCGCGCCAGATTCATCAACGCTTCGCTCTCATCTGCGTTATCAAACAAGCTGTTGGAGAAGCTCGCATACCCGTGTGACCAGCGGTTGACCGTGATCGCCAGAATATCCGTCTCGTGCTTGAACCCACCCTGCCCGAGCATGCGTTGCAGTTGGTCACGCAGTTGCGCCTCCAGTTGCTCGAACGTCTGCCCATACAGCTTGCCCCGCCCAGCGCGTGCCTGGTCGCGGGCGTTCATACCGCTGTTGGGGCTGGTGGGCACGTAGACCATGTGCAGGCCAATCGGCTGCGTCGGGTCCCGTGGGTGATCGTAGCCGCCCATGCTCACCGGGTAGTCCAGCTTGATGCGACTGTACGGTTGGGTCGCCGCGTAAATCTCATGCACCCCCAGTTTTTGGAAGGACTGCCAATTGCGGATTACCACCTTGGTGTACACCAGCGGGTATTTCACGTTCTGGCTCAAGGCATGGGCCTGGGGCGCTGGCAGGTCTTTGAGCAGGTACGGAATCATCATGTTGTAGCACGCCAGGATGCAGCGGTTGCCGCGCACCTGTGCGAGTTGGCCGCCTCGGCTGTAGCCGATATGCACACCGCCATCGACGTTACGCACGCTGACGGCGGTGCTGTTCAAGCGCAGCCGTACCGCCGCCTTGGGTTGGTCGAGCCTGGCGTAGTCAAAGGTAGCCAGCACGATGTCGTCCATGGTGTGCCCCGGTGCTACGCCTGGGATAAGACTACGTACCAGCAATCGCGCCACCGAGGCGTTGCCATCCGGGAAGTGGTAGATGTAGGGCTCTTCCATTTCCGCTGCGGCTTCTTCGCTGATCGGTGCCAGGTTCATGCCCGCAAACCCCGGGAAACCTACGCTATAGGCATCGGCCGCTGCCACGGCATCAATGCTCAGCGCCATGAAGTCATTGGTACGGCTTTGGAAGTACTTCACCGCGCCTTCCGATAACCCTACGTCCTTGAGCAGGAAATTGCGGTAGCTGGTCGCCGCCAGATGGTCGGCCTTTTCTTCGGCAGTCTTACCTGGCAAGTAGTCCTTTGGCGTCATGTGCAGGTCTATCAGCGCCTGGCGATCCTCTGCAGGCAGGGGGAAGTCATTGATGAAGTCGCTGATGGACCGCGCATGCAGTTGGTCCGGCGCAATATCGTCGGCCACCATGGGCGTCGGGTCGCCGGTCACCAGTTTGTCTTCGCCGAAGTTTTCCTTGTCGAAAAACACACCGCGCGACAGGCCCAGGTTGGGGTAGAACTGGCGGTCGAAGGCGGTTTCGAAGCGCTTGATATCAACCCCGAGCTTCTTCAACAGCCCGTTCACTTCCTTGCTGTACAGATGGTTCGGCGACTGCAACGCCTCGCTGCCGCCGTAACCGATGATCATGCGGCCACCGGCCTGGAATTCATTGCGCTTGGCGTGGCCGCCGAAGTCGTCGTGGTTTTCCAGGATCAGGATCTTCGCCTTGGGGTGCTTTTCCCGGTAGAACCATGCCGCCGACAAACCGCTCAAGCCACCCCCGACCACCACCAGGTCGTAATCCTCGGTGATCGGCAATTTCTCGGTGTCGAACACTTTCTTTTCCCAGCCCATCTGGTGAGCCACTTCGAACGAGCCGACATGGCTGCCGCGCAGGCCGGTAAGGGCAGGGGGGTAGTAGCGGCCATCGGGTGCGGCCTGGAGCAGTTGCAGTGGGGTCATGCCTGCGGCAACGGTAATGGCGACGCCGTTGAGGAAGTCGCGGCGGGTGATGTCCATTGGTGGGAACCTGAGATTTTATTGTTGTAGGACCCGGCACCCAAGGCAGGTGCCGGGGAGGCGCTTAATCAGTGCTTGAACATCACATGGCGAATGGTGGTGTAGTCCTCCAGCCCATACATGGACATGTCCTTGCCATAACCCGATAGTTTCTGACCGCCATGGGGCATTTCGCTGACCAGCATGAAGTGGGTATTCACCCACGTGCAGCCATACTGCAACCGCGCGGCCAAACGGTGGGCGCGGCCTACATCGGCGGTCCATACGGACGACGCCAAGCCGTAGTCCGAATCATTGGCCCAGCCCAACACCTGTGCTTCGTCGGTGAACTTAGTCACCGACACCACTGGCCCAAACACCTCGCGGCGCACGATTTCATCGTCCTGCTGTGCATCGGCTAATACCGTCGGCTCAAAGAAGAACCCATTGCCGTCCACCGCCTTGCCACCGGTGATCAGGCGGATATGCGGCTGTGCCACCGCACGCTCGACAAACCCCGCGACACGGTCGCGGTGCTGTGCGGTGATCAGCGGGCCCAGTTCGGTGGCCGGGTCATCCTGCAAGCCGTATTTGATGCTGGCGACCGCCGCGCCGAGCTTCTCGACAAATGCGTCGTAGATATCCGCTTGGGCGTAAATGCGGCACGCGGCCGTGCAGTCCTGGCCGGCGTTATAGAAGCCAAAGGTGCGAATGCCTTCCACGGCGGCATCGATGTCCGCGTCGTTGAAGATGATCACCGGCGCTTTGCCGCCCAACTCCATGTGCATGCGCTTCACGCTGTCAGCGGTGCTGGAAATGATATTCGCGCCGGTGGCGATGGAGCCGGTCAGCGACACCATGCGCACTTTCGGGTGGTTCACCAGTGGGCTGCCCACGGTCGGCCCACGACCGAACACCAGGTTGAGTACGCCGGCCGGGAAAATCTCCGACGCCAGTTCAACCATGCGCAACGCGGTCAGCGGGGTTTGCTCCGACGGCTTGAGCACCACGGTATTACCGGCGGCCAGGGCCGGGGCGATTTTCCAGGCGACCATCATCAGCGGGTAGTTCCACGGCGCGATGGAGGCGATCACGCCCACCGGGTCGCGGCGGATCATCGAGGTGTGGCCCGGCAGGTATTCACCGCCGGCCGAGCCGCTCATGCAACGGCTGGCGCCGGCGAAGAAGCGGAACACATCGGCAATCGCCGGGATCTCGTCGTTCAGCGCAGCGCTGTAGGGCTTGCCGCAGTTGTCCGATTCCAGCTTGGCCAGCTCTTCGCCGTGGGCTTCGATCGCGTCGGCCAGTTTCAGCAGCAGCAGCGAGCGGTCCTTCGGTGCGGTTTGCGACCAACCTTCGAACGCCGCATCGGCTGCGCGCACAGCGGCGTCGACCTGGGCTTCGCTGGCTTCCTTGATTTCTACCAGTACGCGGCCGAGGGCTGGGTTGAATACGGCTTGAGCCGGGCCTTCACCCTCGATCAGTTGGCCGTTGATCAGTAATTTGGTTTGCATGGTTCAGCTCTCCACAAACTATTGTTATTTCCTTGAAGCAACCGACTCTAAATGTGGGAGGGGGCTTGCCCCCGATGACAGTCTTTCAGTCACATCATCTACAACTGACCCACCGCTATCGGGAGCAAGCCCCCTCCCACATTTGAGCTCGGTGCCTTCAATAAAAAAGTTATTTACCGCCACTCCCGGCCACGCTTTCACCACCGCGGGTCAGGTAATAGGCACCAAGAATCGGGAACATCGTCACCAGCATCACCAGCATCGCCACCACGTTGGTCACCGGCACATCCCTCGGGCGACTCAATTGGTTGAGCAACCACAGCGGCAAGGTGCGCTCGTGGCCGGCGGTGAAGGTGGTGACGATGATTTCGTCGAACGACAGCGCGAAGGCGAGCATGCCGCCGGCCAGCAGCGCCGAGCCCAGGTTGGGCATGATGATGTAGCGGAAGGTCTGCCAGCCGTCGGCGCCCAGGTCCATCGAGGCTTCGATCAGGCTGTGAGACGTGCGGCGCAAACGGGCGATGACGTTGTTGTAGACGATCACCACGCAGAAGGTCGCGTGGCCGACGATGATGGTGAACATCCCGGGCTCGATGCCCAACGTCTTGAACGTCGCCAGCAACGCGATACCGGTGATGATCCCCGGCAGCGCAATCGGCAGGATCAGCATCAGCGACACGCCTTGCTTGCCAAAGAACTCGCGGCGATACAGCGCCGCTGAGGCCAGCGTGCCAAGCACCATGGCAATCAGGGTGGCAATGGCGGCGATCTGCAGCGACAACTTGATCGACTCCAGCACGTCCGGCCGGGCGAACGCCACGCTGAACCACTTCAACGTGAAGCCCTGTGGCGGAAAGCTGAACGCAGCTTCTTCGGTATTGAAGGCGTAGAGGAAGATGATCAGGATCGGGAAGTGTAAAAACACCAGGCCGCCCCAGGCTGCGATCTTTAGTCCCAGCGAAGATTTCTCAGAGTGCATCGAAGGCCCCCAGGCGTTTGACGATGGACAGGTAAACCGCAATCAGCACGATGGGCACCAGGGTGAACGCCGCTGCCATGGGCATGTTGCCGATGGCGCCTTGCTGCGCGTAGACCATGCCACCGACGAAGTAGCCCGGTGGGCCCACCAGTTGCGGCACGATGAAATCGCCCAGGGTCAGCGAGAAGGTGAAGATCGACCCGGCGGCAATCCCCGGAATCGACAGTGGCAGAATCACTTGCATAAAGGTCTGGCGCGGCTTGGCGCCCAGATCCGCCGAGGCTTGCAGCAACGACGGCGGCAAACGCTCCAGCGATGCCTGGATCGGCAGGATCATGAACGGCAGCCAGATATAGACGAACACCATGAACCGCCCCAGGTGTGAGGTGCTCAAGGTGCTGCCGCCCACACCGGGAATACCCAGCACGAACTGCAACACCGGTTCCAGGCCCAGGTGCTGCACAAACCACTGCGCCACGCCGCCCTTGGCCAGCAGCAGGGTCCAGGCGTAGGCCTTGACGATGTAACTGGCCCACATCGGCATCATCACTGCGATGTAAAAGAATGCCTTGGTCTTGCCCGTGGTGTAGCGCGCCATGTAGTAGGCAATCGGGAAGGCCACGATGGCGCTGGCAATCGACACCACAATCGCCATGCTCAAGGTGCGAAGGATGATGTCGAAGTTCGACGGCTGGAACAGTGCGGCGAAGTTGGCCAGGGTCAGGTCCGGCGTGACCGCCATGGTGAAGTCGTCGAAGGTGTAGAAGCCTTGCCACAGCAAGGTCAGCAACGAGCCGAGGTAAATCGCGCCGAACCAGATCAGCGGCGGTATCAACAGCATCGCCAGATATAGGTTGGGCTTGCGGTACAGCAGGTTGGAAAACCTGCGCATCGGTGGTTGGGAGAGGGCCAGGCTCATGTCACACCTCGCCTGCAATGTCGGTCAGCGGTGTCATGGCTTCCCGCGCCCAGCGCGCGGTAATGGACTGGCCGACCTGATGGCCGCTGCTGATATCCAGCCACTGGTTGTTGGCCTGGCTGATGTTCAGCGCCTGGCCGTTTTCCAGTTTCAGCTCATAGCGGGTGGCGCTGCCCTGGTACTGGATGTCATGCAGCAGGCCGCTGACTTCCACTTCGCTGGCACCCAGTGGGCCGTCGGCAAACCGCACGTGTTCCGGGCGGATCGAAAATGGCTGCGCGCTGCCGCTGAGGCGCTGGGCCAGCTCGCCGCGAATCACGTTGGAGGTGCCGACGAATTCGGCGACGAATGAGGTAGCCGGTTTCATGTACAGGTTGCGCGGGGTGTCGACTTGTTCGATGCGGCCTTTGTTGAACACTGCCACGCGGTCGGACATCGACAACGCTTCGGTTTGATCGTGGGTCACGAAAATAAAGGTGATGCCCAACTGGCGTTGCAGCTTCTTCAGCTCGCTTTGCATCTGTTCGCGCAGCTTGAGGTCAAGGGCGCCCAAGGGTTCATCGAGCAGCAGCACGCGGGGGCGATTGACCAGTGCGCGTGCCAGTGCCACACGCTGGCGCTGCCCACCTGAAAGTTGCACCGGCTTACGGTCGCCATACCCACCGAGGGCGACCATGCCCAAGGCTTCTTCGGCGCGGTTCAGGCGTTCGGCCTTGCCCACGCCTTTGACCTTGAGGCCGTAGGCCACGTTGTCGCGCACATTCATATGGGGGAACAGTGCGTAATCCTGGAACACGGTGTTTACGTCACGCTGATACGGCGGCAAGCCGGCGGCTTCCTCGCCATGAATGCGGATCGAGCCAGCGCTCGGTTGCTCGAACCCGGCGATCAGGCGCAGGCAAGTGGTCTTGCCAGAGCCGGAAGGGCCGAGCATGGAAAAGAACTCGCCGTCCTGGATATCGATGGAAACCCGGTCGACGGCTTTCACTTCGCCGAACTGACGGGAAACGTGGGTGAATTGGACTGCAAGCGTCATGGTGCGGTGCTCCAAAAAGGCGCGGGTCGTCGCAGCGGCCCGGCCTGGACTTCTGAAAAAACAAAACATCTATGAGTGCGGTCAATGTGGGAGGAGGCTTGCTCCCGATGACGGTGTGTCAGGCAACACAGGTTTGTCTGATGTACCGCTATCGTGAGCAAGCCCCCTCCCACAGGGGACCTAGGTCGTTTGGAAGGCCTTACCTGCCGCCCATGATCGCGATGTAATCCTGGGTCCAGCGGCTGTACGGTACGAACTTGCCGCCCTCAGCCTGTGGGGTTTTCCAGAAGGCGATCTTGTCGAACTGGTCGAAGCCGTTGGTCTTGCAACCCTCGGCGCCGAGCAGTTCGCTTTCCTTACAGGCCGCAGGCACCGCTGGCAGCGAACCGAACCAGGCGGCGACATCGCCCTGGACCTTCGGCTGCAGCGACCAGTCCATCCACTTGTAGGCGCAGTTCGGGTGCTTGGCCTCGCTGTGCAACATGGTGGTGTCGGCCCAGCCGGTGGCGCCCTCTTTCGGAATGGTCGAGGCAATTGGCTGCTTTTCATTGACCAGCCCGTTGACCTGATACGGCCAGGCGCTGGAGGCCACCACGCCTTCGTTCTTGAAGTCACTCATTTGCACGGTGGTGTCGTGCCAGTAGCGGTGGATCAACGGTTGCTGGGCGCGCAACAGGTCGAGCACGGCTTTGTACTGGGTTTCGGTCAGTTCGTATGGGCTCTGGATGCCCAGTTCCGGCTGGGTCGATTTGAGGTACAGCGCTGCATCGGCGATGTAGATCGGGCCGTCATAGGCCTGCACGCGGCCTTTGTTCGGCTTGCCGTCCGGCAGGTTCTGGGCGTTGAACAGCACATCCCAACTGGTGGGCGCGGTCTTGAACACGTTGGTGTTGTACATCAGCACGTTCGGGCCCCATTGGTACGGGGTGCCGTAGGTCTGCTGGCCGACCACGTACCACGGCGCGTCTTTAAGGCGTGGGTCGATGTTTTTCCAGTTTGGGATCAGCGAGGTGTTGATCGGCTGCACACGCTTGCCGACGATCAACCGCAGCGACGCATCGCCCGACGCGGTGACCAGGTCATACCCGCCCTTGGCCATCAGGCTGACCATTTCGTCAGAAGTGGCGGCGGTTTTCACATTGACCTTGCAGCCGGTTTCCTTCTCGAAACCAGTGACCCAGTCGTAGGCCTTGTCGCTTTCGCCACGTTCGATATAGCCGGGCCAGGCGACGATATCCAGCTGGCCTTCGCCAGCGCCAATCGCCTTGAGCGGTTCGGCGGCCTGAATGCTGGCGCTGGCCAGCAGCGCGGTGGTCAAGGCACTGAGCAGTGCGGTCTTGTGCGCGGACATGGGGGTTCCCTCTTCTTTAATTATGGTCGGGGCAGTTGTGTGCAACCGGTGACGCAAAAGCTTAGTTGTTGTTTTAAAGATGTTGGCCGTGGCGGGCCATGATGTGGCGCACCACGCTGTAGTCCTGTAGCGAATCACTGGACAGATCTTTCCCATACCCCGAGCGCTTCAAGCCGCCGTGGGGCATTTCGCTGACCAGCATGAAATGGCTGTTGATCCAAGTGCAGCCGTATTGCAGGCGTGCGGCTACCTGCATGGCCTTATCCAGATTCTGGGTCCATACAGAGGAGGCCAGGCCGTATTCGGAGTCATTGGCCCAGTCCACCGCCTGTTCCAGCTCATCGAAGCGGGTCACGGTGACCACTGGACCAAACACTTCGCGCTGCACAATTTCATCGCTCTGTTTACAGCCGGCGAGCAAGGTTGGCTGGTAATAGAAGCCCGCGCCGGAATGCACGGCGGCGCCCGTGACCCGCTCGATATGCGGCTGGCCGAGGGCACGCTCGACAAAACTGGCCACGCGGTCGCGCTGGCGCGTACTGATCAGCGGGCCGAGTTCGTTGTCGGCATCACGCTTGCCGGCAAAGCGCAGGCTGCTGACCGCCGCACCGAGGTCGGCGACCAATTTGTCGTGAATCCCCGCCTGGGCGTAGATGCGGCATGCGGCGGTGCAGTCCTGGCCGGCGTTGTAGTAACCGTAGGCGCGCACACCCTCGACCACGGCCTGCAGGTCGGCATCGTTACACACGATTACCGGCGCTTTGCCGCCCAGTTCCAGGTGCGTGCGTTTGAGCGTCTTGGACGCGGCTTGCAGGATTTTCTGCCCGGTGACGATATCGCCGGTCAGGGAAACCATGCGCACTTTCGGGTGGCTGACCAGATGACTGCCCACCCCTTCACCGCCGCCACAGAGAATGTTGATGACCCCGCGTGGTAACAAGTCCTTCAGCACAGGGGCCAGTGCGAGGATCGACAGCGGCGTATGTTCCGACGGCTTGAACACCAAGGTATTACCGGCAGCCAGCGCCGGGGCGATCTTCCAGGCGGCCATCATCAACGGGTAGTTCCACGGTGCGATGGAGGCGACGACGCCAATTGGATCGCGCCGCACCATGCTGGTGTAGCCCGGCAGGTATTCGCCGCTCAGTTGCCCTGTCTGGCAGCGCACGGCCCCGGCGAAGAAGCGGAACACGTCGACGGTGGCGCTCAAGTCATCCTGACGTGCCAGGTGCAACGGCTTGCCGCAGTTCAGGGATTCCAGGCGGGCCAGGTAATCGGCTTGTTTTTCGATGGCATCAGCGATGCCCAGAAGAATGTTTGAACGCTGTTGCGGCGTGGTCCGCGACCAGCTGGCAAATGCGCGGTGGGCCGCGAGGATGGCTGATTCGACCTGCTCGGTGCTGGCTTCAGCAATTTGGGTAAGCACTTCACCGGTGGCCGGGTTGATGATCGGCTCGGCGAATCCCTGGCCCTGGACCAGTTCGCCGTCGATCAGCAACGCAGTAAGCAGCGGGGTGGGCGCGCCGGACATTTTTCGCGATCTCTTTTCTTGTGTGGTCATGGGCGTTCTCTTACAAGGCGCCGGACCTTCTCTTATGGATGAACTGAGAGTAGAGGTCAGGCGCGAGGTCAACAAATACTAAATACTGAATGCAGCATTCGATTAAATAGATGGCTTGCGTGGGTGCGGCTGTTCCCGGGCCACGGTGAGGAACGGGTCTACCAGCGCGGGACGCGCGGTGCCTCGGCGCCACGCCAGGCCCACATCGAGGGTCTGGCTGAGGTCGGCGATCGGCCGTGCCTCGATGATGTCGCCCTCCAGGGACCATGGGCGGTAGGTCATGTCTGGCTGAATCGACACGCCCAGTCCTGCTGCCACCAGGCTGCGCACTGCCTCCGTCGATGCTGTACGCAGCGTGACGCGGGGTTGCAAGCCTGCGCTGGTCCAAAGGCGCTGGGCGTTTTGGCCCATTTCATCGACATTCAGCTGGATCAACGGCTCGCGCGCGACATCGGCCAGGTTGATGCTGTCGTGCTCCAGCAGCGGGTGCTGCGCCGGCAGCCACAGGCGATGGGGCGAGTGGGTCAGGACTTCTGTCTGAAGGGCGTGGCGGTCTTCGAGGTTGGAGAGGATCAGCACGCCGACGTCGATTTCGCCGCTCACCAGCAAATGCTCGATATAGGGCCGTTCGTCCTCCATCACGCGGATTTCCACATTGGGGTAGGCGCGCTGGAAGCGGGTGAGCAGGTCGGCGAGGTAGTAGCCGGCCACCAGGCTGGTCACGCCGATGATCAATTGCCCGGCCACTTGGTCGGTGCTTTGTTGCAGGCTGCGCTTGGCGTTGTCGACGGTGGCGAGGATCAGGTGCGCCTGGCGCAGGAACTGGTGGCCCTGGTGGGTGAGGGTCATGCCCTTGGCGTGGCGGTTGAACAGGTTTACCCCGATTTCCTGCTCCAATTGCTGGATCGCCAGGGTCAGGGTCGACTGGGAAATAAACGCGGTCTGCGCGGCGGCGGAGATCGAGCCGGTCTCGGCCACGGCGATAAAGTGCCGGATTTGACGCAAGGTCATCATGCTGGAATTACCAGTGGGGTGTTTTTATAGATTTGTCCGAGTGTATATCGGTTTTAGCGAACGGCAGTGGCGTTACATCTGGAAGCACTCTAGATCGGGGCTTTTTGGCACTTAGTTTTACGCTGAGGGCCTATTGGTCCTATGAACCCAAGTGTCTGGAGGCTACGAATGAATACCCGTGGATTGCTCGATCAGTTGCTCAAGTCCGGCCAGGACATGCTGCAAAACAAGGCTGGCGGCCAACGCAAGCAGGACGACAAAGGCGCCTTGGGCGGACTGCTTGGCGGCGGAGGGTTGGGCAGCCTGCTTGGCGGTGCCGGTGGCGGCGCCCTGGCAGCCGGTGCCATGGGCTTGTTGATGGGCAACAAGAAGGCGCGCAAATTCGGCGGCAAAGCCCTGACCTACGGCGGGCTGGCCGCATTGGGCGTCATTGCCTACAAGGCCTACGGCAACTGGCAGGCCAATCAAGCCAATGCGCCCAAGGGCGAGCCGCAGACCATCGACCGCCTGCCACCGGCCCAAGTCGAGCAGCACAGCCAAGGCATTCTCAAGGCGCTGGTTGCAGCAGCCAAGGCCGACGGCCATGTGGATGAGCGCGAGCGAGAGCTGATCGAGGGTGAGTTCACCAAGCTGGATAACGACCGCGAGCTGCAAAGCTGGCTGCACGCCGAGCTGAACAAACCTCTGGACCCGGCCGATGTCGCCCGCGCGGCAAGCACCCCGGAAATGGCTGCCGAAATGTATATCGCCAGTGTGATGCTGGTCGACGAAGAAAACTTCATGGAAAAGGCCTATCTGGACGAATTGGCCCGCCAACTGAAACTGGAGCCTGGCTTGAAGCTGGAGCTGGAAAAGCAGGTGCGTCAAGCTACCCTCTGAGCATCTCTGTATAGATAAAGCACCCTGGCTGGCTGAATGCCCCAGGGTGTTTTTGCATTCCATGAGCGCTGCATCAAAACCCATTGATTAATGAGGCCTTCTGCTCAGCTATACTCCCCTCCATTTGAATGGCCCTTCGAGGAATTACTGTGAAGAACTGGACCTTGCGCCAACGCATCCTGGCAAGTTTTGCGGTCATTATCGCCATCATGCTGTTAATGGTTGTGGTCTCCTACTCACGGTTGCTGAAGATCGAAACCAGTCAGGAAGCCGTCCGGGACGATGCGGTACCGGGGGTTTATCTCAGTTCTATGATCCGCAGCGCGTGGGTCGACAGTTACCTTCAGACCATCGACATCATTGGTCTGCGTGAGGATAAAACCTTCACCAATACCGACAAGGCCGACTACAAGGCCTTCGAAGCGCGTATTGAGCAACAGATGGCCAATTACGAAAAAACCGTGCGCAGCCAGGCTGATCGCATGGAGTTCGATAACTTCAAAGCCGCACACATCAATTACAACAAGGTCCTTGAGCAGTTGCTGGACCGCGTCCAGAACAACGACCTGCCCGCTGCACGCGAGTTGCTTGAGGAGCAACTGACGCCGATCTGGATCGAAGGTCGCATGAAGCTCAATGACATTATTACGGAGAACAAAAACGTCTCTGATCGCGCCACCGCGGCGATTGACGACGCCGTTCTGTCGGCCAAGATCAGCATGGGCGTGTCGCTGATCATCGCCATCCTCGCCGCCGGCCTGTGCGGCCTCCTGCTGATGCGCGCGATCATGGCGCCGATGCAGCGCATCGTCGAAATCCTCGACACCATGCGCACTGGCGACCTGAGCAAACGCCTGAACCTGGAGCGCAAGGACGAATTCAACGCGGTAGAAACCGGCTTCAACGACATGATGACCGAGCTCACCGCTCTGGTTTCCCAGGCGCAACGCTCTTCGGTTCAGGTCACCACCTCAGTGACGGAGATTGCGGCGACCTCCAAGCAGCAGCAGGCCACTGCCACCGAAACTGCCGCGACCACCACCGAGATCGGCGCCACTTCGCGGGAAATCGCCGCCACTTCCAAGGATCTGGTGCGTACCATGACCGAAGTCTCCACCGCTGCCGACCAGGCTTCGGTGGCCGCCGGTTCTGGCCAGCAGGGCCTGGCGCGTATGGAAGAGACCATGCATTCGGTGATGGGGGCCGCCGACCTGGTGAACGCCAAACTGGCGATCCTCAATGAGAAGGCCGGCAACATCAACCAGGTGGTGGTGACCATCGTCAAAGTCGCCGACCAGACCAACCTGTTGTCCCTGAACGCCGCCATCGAAGCGGAAAAAGCCGGTGAATACGGCCGCGGGTTTGCCGTGGTCGCCACCGAAGTGCGTCGTCTGGCCGATCAGACCGCCGTGGCCACTTACGACATCGAGCAGATGGTGCGTGAGATTCAGTCGGCGGTGTCTGCTGGCGTGATGGGCATGGACAAGTTCTCCGAAGAAGTGCGCCGCGGCATGTTCGAAGTGCAGCAAGTGGGCGAGCAACTGTCTCAGATCATCCATCAGGTACAGGCCCTGGCGCCGCGGGTGTTGATGGTCAACGAGGGCATGCAGGCCCAGGCCACCGGCGCCGAGCAGATCAACCACGCGCTGGTGCAGCTGGGTGATGCCAGCAGTCAGACCGTCGAATCCCTGCGCCAAGCCAGCTTTGCCATTGATGAACTGAGCCAGGTTGCGGTGGGTCTGCGCAGCGGCGTGTCGCGTTTCAAAGTCTGATGAGCGACCTCGCGGCTAAACGCGGCGCCGTCCCGGCAGCGAAAAAGGCGTTGTTCCTGGTGTTTCACATCGGCAGTGAACGTTATGCCCTTAAGGCCACCGAAGTGGCCGAGGTGCTGCCGCGCCTGCCGCTCAAACCCATCGCCCATGCGCCCTCTTGGGTGGCGGGTATCTTTGCTCATCGCGGAGCGTTGGTGCCGGTCATCGACCTGAGTGCGCTGACCTTCGGTACGGCGGCCCAGGCGCGTACCAGCACGCGGTTGGTGTTGGTCAATTACCAGCCGCAACCCTGGGTCGAGTCTCGCCGGTTGGGGCTGATCCTTGAGCAGGCCACCGATACCCTGCGTTGCGACCCCGCGGAATTTCAGCCTTATGGCCTGGAGAACCCCCAGGCGCGCTATTTGGGGCCGGTGCGTGAGGATGCGTTGGGCCTGATGCAATGGATCGGCGTGAACGACGTGCTCACCGATGACGTGCGCGCCCTGTTGTTTTCTGCCGAGCTGAGCGTATGAGCAACGACCCGCGCTTCTTTGCCTTCCTCAAGGAACGTATCGGCCTGGACGTGGCGTCGGTCGGCGAGGCGATTATCGAGCGCGCCGTGCGCCAGCGCAGCCAGGCCGTGCAGGCGCAGACGCCAGGCGAATACTGGCAGCGCCTGCAAAGCTCCCACGACGAGCAACAAGCACTGATCGAAGCGGTGATCGTTCCCGAGACGTGGTTTTTCCGTTACCCCGAATCCTTTGCGACCCTGGCCCGGTTGGCGATTGCACGCCTGGCCGAGATCAAGCAGATGCGCGCGCTGCGCATCCTCAGCCTGCCGTGCTCCACCGGCGAAGAACCCTATTCGATTGCCATGGCCCTGCTCGATGCCGGCCTGGCGCCGCATCAGTTCAAGGTGCTGGGCCTGGACGTCAGCCCGCTGTCGGTGGAGCGTGCGCGGCGCGGGGTGTATGGCAAGAACTCGTTCCGCGGTAGCGATATTGCCTTTCGCGATCGCCACTTCACTGAACACAGCGACGGGTTCCACATCGCCGACCGCGTGCGCGAACAAGTGCGTCTGCAAGTCGGCAACTTACTGGACCCGACGCTGCTGGCGAACGAGGCGAGCTACGATTTCGTGTTTTGCCGCAACCTTTTGATCTATTTCGACCAGCCGACGCAGAAGCAAGTGTTCGATGTGCTCAAGGGCCTGACCCACGTAGACGGCGTACTGTTTATCGGCCCGGCCGAGGGCAGCCTGCTGGGCCGGCATGGCATGCGTTCGATCGGGGTGCCGCAGTCTTTCGCCTTTAGTCGGCACGCCGAACCTAACCTGCCGGCGCCGGTATTCGTGCCGATACCGAGCCCTCAGCGCAGCGCGGCGCCCATCCCCGTCAAGCCAAGGCCGTTCAGTACCGCGAGCGCCCAGGTGGTGCCGATCAAGCCACCGCCGCCTTCCGACGCGGGTACCTTGCTCAGCCGCATTGCCACCTTGGCCAACGAAGGCAAGAGTGCCGAGGCCCGTGTCGCCTGCGAACAGTATTTGAACAGCCACCCGCCAGCCGCCCAGGTGTTCTACTGGCTGGGGCTGCTCAGCGATGTGGCCGGCAGCGCCCTGGAGGCTCAGGGGTTTTATCGGAAAGCCTTGTACCTGGAACCTCAGCACCCGCAGGCCTTGATTCACCTGGCCGCGTTGCTCGAATCCCAGGGCGACAGCGCGGGGGCGCGCCGTTTGCAAGCGCGGGCCGCCCGTAGCGAGCGAGCAGACAGTGAGTCCAAACGATGAGTAGCCCCGACGCGCTCGACACCGCCGGCCTGGACCTGACTATGGCCGACACCCAGGCCATCGACGACTGCTGGAACCGGATCGGTATCCATGGCGACAAGTCCTGCCCGCTGCTGGTGGACCATATCCACTGCCGCAACTGTGCGGTGTACTCAGCGGCCGCCACGCGCCTGCTGGATCGCTACGCCCTGCAGCAGGACGACCATCGTCCGGCCGCTGCAGTTGAAGTCGACGAAGAAATCGTCACCCGCTCGTTGCTGATGTTCCGTCTCGGTGAAGAGTGGTTGGGCATCGCCACCCGCTGCCTGGTGGAGGTGGCTCCGTTGCAACCGATTCACTCGCTGCCGCACCAGCGTTCCCGCGCCTTGCTCGGCGTGGCGAACGTGCGGGGGGCGCTGGTGGCGTGCCTGTCTCTGGTGGAGCTGCTCGGCCTGGACAACACCGGTCACGGCGCCAGTGGCGGGCGGATCATGCCGCGTATGTTGATCATCGCCGCGCAGGATGGCCCAGTGGTGGTACCGGTGGACGAAGTGGACGGCATCCATGCCATCGATGAGCGCACCTTGAACGCTGCGTCGGCGCCTGGCTCCCAGGCCAGCGCACGCTTCACTCAGGGCGTGTTGCAATGGAAGGGCCGCAGCCTGCGTTGGCTGGATGAGGCGCAATTGTTGTCCGCCGTGACCCGGAGCCTCACATGACCCCCGACCAGATGCGCGACGCCTCGCTGCTGGAACTGTTCAGCCTGGAAGCCGATGCACAGACCCAGGTACTGAGCGCGGGCCTGCTGGCCCTGGAGCGTAACCCGACCCAGGCCGACCAGCTTGAAGCCTGCATGCGCGCGGCCCATTCGCTCAAGGGCGCGGCGCGGATCGTGGGGGTGGATGCGGGTGTCAGCGTGTCCCACGTCATGGAGGATTGCCTGGTCAGCGCCCAGGAAAGTCGCCTGTACCTGCAACCTGAACACATTGACGCCTTGCTGCAAGGCACCGACCTGCTGATGCGCATCGCCACCCCGGGAAACACCGTGGGGCCAGCGGACATCGACGCTTATGTGGCGTTGATGGAGCGCCTGTTGGATCCGTCGCAGCCCACCGCTAAAGCTGCGCCACCGCCTGTCGTGTCCCAGCCTGCACCCGCGCCGGTCATCGAAGAATTGCCGCCGGAGCCCGAGCCCGCTCCCCCTGTTGCCAGCGATCCGCCGCGTCAGGGCAAGCGCATGACCGAAGGCGGCGAGCGCGTGTTGCGCGTGACCGCCGAGCGCTTGAACAGTCTGCTGGATCTGTCGAGCAAATCCCTGGTGGAAACCCAGCGGCTCAAGCCCTATCTGGCCAGCATGCAGCGCCTCAAACGTATTCAAAGCAATAGCGTGCGCGCCCTGGACACACTGGACGGTCATCTCAAGACTCTGGATCTGAACCTCGAAGCCCAGGAAGCCCTTGCTGATACCCGTCGCCTGCTGAGCGAAGCGCAGGCCTTACTGGCGGAAAAAACTGCCGAGCTGGATGAGTTCGGCTGGCAGGCCGGGCAGCGCGCTCAGGTGCTCTACGACACTGCGCTGGCCTGTCGCATGCGTCCGTTTGCCGATGTGCTGGCCGGGCAGGTGCGTATGGTGCGCGACCTCGGCCGCAGCCTCGGCAAGCAGGTGCGCCTGGAGATCGAGGGCGAAAAGACCCAGGTCGACCGTGATGTGCTGGAAAAGCTCGAAGCGCCACTCACCCATCTATTGCGCAATGCCGTCGACCACGGCATCGAAATGCCCGACCAGCGCCTGCTGGCCGGCAAACCCGCCGAAGGCTTGATCCGCCTGCGTGCCTCCCATCAGGCCGGTCTACTGGTGCTGGAACTGAGCGACGACGGCAACGGCGTTGACCTGGAGCGCCTGCGCGGGACCATTGTCGACCGTCATCTGTCGACCCTGGAGACTGTGTTGAACCTGAGCGAAGAGGAACTGCTGACGTTCCTGTTCCTGCCGGGTTTCAGCCTGCGCGACAAGGTTACCGAGGTGTCCGGGCGCGGCGTCGGACTGGATGCGGTGCAGCATATGGTCCGCCAGTTGCGCGGCGCGGTGGTGCTGGAGCAGACGGCGGGGCAGGGCAGTCGTTTTCACCTGGAGGTGCCGCTGACCCTTTCGGTGGTGCGCAGCCTGGTGGTGGAAGTTGGCGAAGAAGCCTATGCGTTCCCGCTGGCGCATATAGAACGTATGTGTGACCTGGCCCCCGACGACATTGTGCAACTCGAAGGCCGCCAGCATTTCTGGCACGAGGGCCGGCATGTTGGCCTGGTCGCCGCCAGCCAGCTGTTACAGCGCCCGCCGGGGCAGACCAATGACGAGACCTTGAAGGTGGTGGTGATCCGCGAGCGCGATGCGGTGTACGGTATCGCCGTGGAACGTTTCATCGGCGAGCGTACCCTAGTGGTGTTGCCGCTGGATGACCGCCTGGGCAAGGTCCAGGATATTTCCGCCGGCGCCTTGCTGGATGACGGCTCGGTGGTGTTGATCGTCGATGTTGAAGACATGCTGCGTTCGGTGGACAAGCTGCTCAACACCGGGCGCCTGGAACGCATTGCCCGGCGCAGCCAGCAGGTCACCGAGGCGCCGCGCAAACGCGTACTGGTGGTGGATGACTCGCTCACCGTGCGTGAGTTGCAACGTAAATTGCTGCTTAATCGCGGGTACGAAGTGGCCGTTGCGGTCGACGGTATGGACGGCTGGAACGCCTTGCGTTCCGAAGACTTCGACCTGCTGATCACTGACATTGATATGCCTCGCATGGACGGTATTGAATTGGTCACACTCTTGCGCCGTGATACTCGCCTGCAATCGTTGCCGGTGATGGTGGTGTCGTACAAAGACCGTGAAGAGGACCGTCGCCGTGGGTTGGATGCCGGCGCCGATTATTACTTGGCCAAGGCCAGCTTCCACGACGACGCGTTGCTGGACGCCGTCGTGGAGCTGATTGGGGGCGCGCGGTCATGAGGGTTGCGATCGTCAACGACATGCCCCTGGCCGTGGAGGCCTTGCGCCGCGCCTTGAATTTCGAGCCCTCGCACGAGGTGGTGTGGGTGGCCGGCAATGGTCTGGAGGCAGTGCAGCGCTGCGCTGAGTTGACGCCTGACCTGATCCTGATGGATCTGATCATGCCGGTGATGGACGGCGTGGAGGCCACGCGGCAGATCATGGCCGAGACCCCGTGCGCGATCCTGTTGGTGACCGTCGACCGCCAGGCCAATATGAGCCGGGTGTTCGAAGCCATGGGCCACGGCGCCCTGGATGTGGTGGACACGCCTGCACTCGGCGTAGGCAATCCAAAGGATGCGGCGGCACCGCTGCTGCGCAAAATCCTCAACATCGGCTGGCTGATCGGCCAGCGCGGCAGCCGCGTGCGCACCGAAACCACGTCAGCGCGCACCTCCGGCAAACGCCAGAGTTTGGTGGCTATCGGCTCTTCGGCGGGTGGCCCGGCTGCCCTGGAAATCCTGCTCAAGGGTTTACCCCGTGACTTTCCCGCCGCCATTGTGCTGGTGCAGCATGTGGACCAGGTCTTTGCCGCCGGCATGGCCGAATGGCTCAGCAGTGCTTCCGGGCTGCCGGTGCGCCTGGCCCGCGAAGGCGAACCGCCGCAAAGCGGTGTGGTCTTGCTGGCCGGTACCAATCACCACATTCGTCTATTGAAGAACGGCACGCTAGCCTATACCGCAGAGCCGGTGAACGAGATTTACCGGCCTTCGATCGACGTGTTCTTCGAAAGCGTGGCCAGCCACTGGAATGGTGACGCCGTCGGCGTACTGCTGACCGGCATGGGTCGTGACGGGGCCCAGGGCCTTAAGTTATTGCGTGAACAAGGTTATTTGACCATCGCCCAGGATCAGCAGAGCTCGGCGGTGTATGGCATGCCCAAAGCGGCGGCGGCGATTGATGCCGCTGTTGAAATTCGCCCTCTGGACAGAATTGCGCCCCGATTACTGGAGGTCTTTGCACAATGAACATGACCTTGCGCGATGCTGGCTTGCAGGTAGTAATTCAGGTGACTGCAGATGAATGATTTACAGATCGACGACATCAAGACCGACGAAAATGCCGCCATGGTGTTGCTGGTCGACGACCAGGCCATGATCGGCGAAGCGGTCCGACGCGGCCTGGCCCATGAAGAAAACATCGATTTCCACTTCTGCGCCGATCCGCACCAGGCGATTGCTCAGGCTATCCGCATCAAGCCGACGGTGATCCTGCAGGACTTGGTGATGCCCGGCCTCGATGGCCTGACTCTGGTGCGCGATTACCGCAATCATCCGGCCACGCAGAACATCCCGATCATCGTGCTATCCACCAAGGAAGACCCGCTGATCAAGAGCGCGGCGTTCTCGGCGGGGGCCAACGACTACCTGGTCAAGCTGCCGGACAACATCGAACTGGTGGCACGCATCCGCTATCACTCGCGTTCCTACATGACGCTGCTGCAGCGCGATGCGGCTTACCGCGCGCTGCGGGTCAGCCAGCAACAGTTGCTGGACACCAACCTGGTGCTGCAACGCCTGATGAACTCCGATGGCCTTACCGGGCTGTCCAACCGCCGTCACTTCGACGAATACCTGGAACTGGAGTGGCGCCGCGCCATGCGCGACCAGACCCAACTGTCGCTGCTGATGATCGACGTGGACTTCTTCAAGACCTATAACGACAGCTTCGGTCACGTCGAAGGCGACGAAGCCCTGCGCAAAGTTGCCGCCACCATCCGCGATGCCAGCAGTCGCCCTTCGGACCTGCCGGCGCGCTACGGTGGTGAAGAGTTTGCGTTGGTGCTGCCGAACACCTCACCGGGAGGCGCGCGACTGGTGGCCGAAAAGCTGCGCATGGCCGTCGCGGCGTTGAAAATCCCGCATATCGCCCCGGCAGAAGGCTCCAGCCTGACGATCAGCATCGGCCTGTCGACAACCACGCCGCAGCAGGGTACGGATTGTCGGCAGCTGATATTGGCGGCGGACAAGGGCTTGTATACGGCCAAACACAATGGGCGTAATCAGGTCGGCATCGAGTGACTCGAGGCCGCAACCGATCAACATGTGGGAGGGGGCTTGCCCCCGATAGCGGAGGGTCAGTCACCTGATGCACCGCCATCGGGAGCAGGCCCCCTCTCACATTTAACCCAGCGTAGTCTGCCTTTTCGCCAGGCGGGCTGCCGCTCCCCCCCGTTTGCCGTTATACTCGCCGGCTTTCAAAAGTTCGCCAACGAGTGCTGCCCGCCATGGAAATCAACCCGATCCTGAACACCATCAAGGACCTGTCCGAGCGCTCCGAAACTATTCGGGGGTATCTTTGACTACGATCAAAAGCATGAGCGTCTGACCGAAGTCAATCGTGAGCTTGAAGATCCGAGTGTCTGGAACAAACCTGAATACGCCCAAGAGTTGGGCCGCGAGCGCGCTGCGCTGGCGCAGATCGTCGACACCCTCGACGAACTGAACACCGGTCTGGCCGATTGCCGTGACCTGCTGGACATGGCCGTCGAAGAAAACGACGAAGGCGCAGTGGGCGATGTCATCGCCGAGCTGGCCCGTCTAGAGGAAAACCTCGCCAAGCTCGAATTCCGCCGCATGTTCAGCCATGAAATGGACCCGAACAACGCCTACCTGGACATCCAGGCCGGTTCCGGCGGCACCGAAGCCCAGGACTGGGCCAACATCCTGCTGCGCATGTACCTGCGCTGGGCCGACAAACGCGGCTTCGACGCCACCATCATGGAGCTGTCGGCCGGTGAAGTGGCTGGCATCAAGGGCGCGACCGTGCACATCAAGGGTGAATACGCCTTTGGCTGGCTGCGTACCGAAATCGGCGTGCACCGCCTGGTGCGCAAGAGCCCGTTCGACTCCGGCAACCGTCGCCACACTTCTTTCTCCGCGGTGTTCGTCTCGCCAGAGATCGACGACAAGGTGGAAATCGAGATCAACCCGGCCGACCTGCGTATCGACACCTACCGTTCCTCCGGTGCCGGTGGTCAGCACGTAAACACCACCGACTCGGCCGTACGTATTACTCACGTACCGACCAACACCGTGGTCAGCTGCCAGAACGAACGTTCCCAGCACGCCAACAAGGACACCGCCATGAAAATGCTGCGGGCCAAGTTGTACGAGCAGGAAATGCAGAAGCGCAACGCCGCTTCCCAGGCGCTGGAAGACACCAAGTCGGATATCGGCTGGGGTCACCAGATCCGTTCGTATGTGCTCGATGCGTCGCGGATCAAGGATCTGCGCACTAACATCGAACGCAGCGACTGCGACAAGGTGCTCGACGGCGATATCGACGAATACCTGGAAGCCAGCCTGAAGTCCGGCTTGTAATAAAGATTGTAGGAGCCGGCTTGCCGGCGATCCCCGGCCGCAGGCCGGGGACAACGAACCTGATGGAAATTTTAAAGACATGAGCGACCAACAACTCGACCCGCAAGCCCTGCAACAGGAAGAAAACTCCCTGATCGCCCTGCGCAAGGAAAAGCTTGCTGCCGAGCGCGCGAAGGGCAATGCCTTCCCCAATGACTTCCGCCGCGAAAACTACTGCGATGCCTTGCAGAAACAGTACGCGGACAAGACCAAGGAAGAGCTGGCAGAGGCTGCGATCCCGGTCAAGGTGGCAGGTCGCATCATGCTCAACCGTGGCTCGTTCATGGTGATCCAGGACATGACCGGTCGCATCCAGGTCTACGTCAACCGCAAGACCTTGCCTGAAGAAACCCTGGCCTCGGTGAAAACCTGGGACATGGGCGACATCATTGCCGCCGAAGGCACCCTGGCCCGTTCCGGCAAGGGCGACCTGTACGTCGAGATGACCAGCGTGCGCCTGCTGACTAAGTCCCTGCGCCCGCTGCCGGACAAGCACCACGGCCTGACCGACACCGAGCAGCGCTACCGCCAGCGCTACGTTGACCTGATCGTCAACGAAGACGTGCGCCAGACCTTCCGCGTGCGTTCGCAAGTCATCGCCCACATCCGCAGCTTCCTGATGGCGCGTGACTTCCTTGAAGTCGAAACCCCGATGCTGCAAACCATCCCCGGCGGTGCCGCAGCCAAGCCATTCGAAACCCACCACAACGCCCTGGACCTGGAAATGTTCCTGCGTATCGCGCCGGAGCTGTACCTGAAGCGTCTGGTTGTGGGTGGTTTTGAAAAGGTCTTCGAGATCAACCGCAACTTCCGTAACGAAGGTGTCTCGACCCGTCACAACCCAGAATTCACCATGTTGGAGTTCTACCAGGCCTACGCCGACTACGAAGACAACATGGACCTGACCGAAGAACTGTTCCGCGAACTGGCACAGCTGGTCCTGGGCAGCACCGACGTGCCGTACGGCGACAAGGTGTTCCACTTCGGCGAGCCGTTCGTGCGCCTGTCGGTGTTCGACTCGATCCTCAAGTACAACCCCGAGCTGACCGCTGACGACCTCAACGACATCGACAAAGCCCGCGCCATCGCCAAGAAAGCCGGCGCCAAGGTGCTGGGCTTCGAAGGCCTGGGCAAATTGCAGGTGATGATTTTCGAAGAGCTGGTCGAGCACAAGCTGGAACAGCCGCACTTCATTACCCAGTACCCGTTCGAAGTGTCGCCGCTGGCCCGTCGCAACGACGACAACCCGAACGTCACTGACCGTTTCGAGCTGTTCATTGGTGGCCGCGAAATCGCCAACGCCTACTCCGAGTTGAATGACGCGGAAGACCAGGCCGAGCGCTTCATGGCTCAGGTGGCCGATAAGGACGCCGGTGACGACGAAGCCATGCACTACGACGCTGACTTCGTACGCGCCCTGGAATACGGCATGCCGCCAACCGCCGGTGAAGGTATCGGCATCGACCGACTGGTGATGTTGTTGACCAACTCGCCGTCGATCCGCGATGTGATCTTGTTCCCGCACATGCGGCCGCAAGCGTAACCCTAGCGAAATCCGAAGCCGCCTTTTATAAGGCGGCTTTTTTATGGGGCGTTTTTAAGCGTCAAGCAAACAGCGCCAGGTTTTGATCTATTCAAGGATGTGTGTCGTGAACCGCGTAATCGCACAAGAAGGCGCCGCCGGCATTGCCGCTGCCGTGGCTGAAAGCGTCCAGTACCAGGGCCGTAAGGCCAGTCGTCGGGGCAGCGAGCAACGGCGGCAAGACATTCTCGATGCGGCCATGCGTATTGTGGTGCGTGAGGGCGTACGAGCCGTGCGCCATCGGGCGGTGGCGGCGGAAGCGGGCGTGCCGTTGTCGGCGACCACCTACTACTTCAAAGACATCGATGACCTGCTGACCGACACCTTCGCGCAGTACGTCGAACGCAGCGCTGCCTTCATGGGCAAGCTGTGGGTACGTAACGAAGGCCTGTTGCGCGAGATGGTTGCCTACGGCGATGGCAGCCCGGAGTCACGTTCGCAATTGGCCGATGACATCGCGCGCCTGACCGCCGACTATGTGCTGCGCCAACTGACCAACCGTCGCGAACACCTCATGGCCGAACAGGCGTTTCGTCAGGAAGCGCTATTGAACCCGCGCCTGGCCGAACTGGTGCGTTCCCATCAGCAGATTTTATTGCAGGGCACCGGGCAGTTTTTCCAGGTGTTGGGCTCCCGCGAGCCGCAGCAGGACGCCAAGGTGTTGACGGCGATTATCAGTCGGATGGAATATCAGGGCCTGTTGGGCGGCGCAGAGCCTCTGACCGGTGAAGAGATGCTTGAGATCCTCAAGCGTTACATGCATTTGGTGTTGGCCTCGGTCTGACACCGGAGGGTGTCTGATGAAAACCTGGCGTATCGCGCTAATCGCCTTGTCGTTCCTGCTGCTCAGCGGTTGTTTGGTGACCTTCAAGGAGCCGCTGGCAAGCCGTGAAGCGGCGCCGAATGAGTTGCTGGGCCACTGGTCCAGCAAGAATGCCTGGGGTGAGCCGCTCAGCTTACACATCACTCGCGCCGGTGAGCACCGCTACAAAGCCGTGAGCTACCCTAAAGCGGCGCCGGGCCAGCGCGATGAGTACCTGTTTACTGTGTCGCGCCATGGCAATCGGTGGTACCTGTCGGCGCCGTTGCCTACAAAGTTCGGTGGGAATTTTATCCTGGCCGGCTTCGAATTCGACGAAAAGCACGAATTGGTGGTCTACAACCTTGATCTGGAGCAGATCCGCCAAGCCATCGGCCAACAGGCATTGGATGGAGGCACCGTAGAAACCGTCGAAGGCGACGGGGTGTTGGTGGACAGCCCCTTGGACCGGGTATTCGCCTACCTGGATGACCCGGCCAATGCCGATGTGTTCGTTGAAGCCGCGCGCTATCAGCGTGCGGGCAAATAACGTTTAAAGAAGGAAGCACCCGGTGGACGATTACCAGCAGACGATACGCACCTTGTCCGATCGCATTGTGCTGGCACAGACACCGATTCGCGTCCTCGACGCCGTCAAATGGGACGACACTATTCGCCAGGGATTCCTCAAGGCCAAGGGCAAGGCAATGCCTGCCGTAGACCGCGACTATTACCTGAACCGGCCGCTGTCGTTTGATTCCAGTGCGGTGAAGCTGGAATTCCAGAATATCGAGCGTGACATCACCCGTCGCCTCGGCCAGTTCAGCCCGGTGGGGCAGATCATGCGTCGCATGTGCCGCGAGTACCGCATGGTGGTGCGGATGCTCGAAGCGCGCGGCACCGAGGACTTCGGCCTGATTTCCCAAGAGCTGTACGGCGCCGCCTCCGATGCGTTCCACGCCGGCGACCCAACCCTGGCCGACCTGGGCCTGATGCTCTCCGACTACCTGAATAACATCGACGGCCGTGGCGACCTCAAGGACGAAGCCAAGACCCTCACCGCCAAGGACGCCGTCGCCCTGCTGCAAACCCGCCTGAACAAGGTGTTCGGCGAGGCGGAAGAAACCATTCGCGTGTTCGAGTCCGACGGCATCGTTGCGGATGCAGCGGCGGGGGCCGACTACATCAAGATCCGCGCCGATGCGATGTTCAACAATCGCGACGTGCGCGCCCTGGAAGTCCATGAAGGCCTGGTGCACGTTGGCACTACCCTCAACGGCCAGAACCAGCCGATCTGCACTTTCCTGTCCAAAGGCCCGCCGTCTTCCACGGTGACCCAGGAGGGCTTGGCGATTCTGATGGAGATCATCACCTTCGCCTCCTACCCGAGTCGCCTGCGCAAACTCACCAACCGTACGCGCGCTATCCACATGGTGGAGGAGGGCGCCGATTTCCTGCAGGTGTTCGAATTCTTCCGCGAGCAAGGTTTTGAGATCGCTGAAAGCTATGGCAACGCCAGTCGCGTATTCCGTGGCTCGGTGCCCAATGGACTGCCGTTTACCAAGGATTTGTCCTACCTCAAGGGCTTCATCATGGTCTACAACTACATCCAGTTGGCCGTGCGCAAAGGCAAGCTGGAACAGGTGCCGTTGCTGTTCTGCGGCAAGACCACTCTGGAAGACATGCGTACCCTGCGCCAACTGGTGGACGAAGGCCTGGTGGTGCCGCCCAAGTACCTGCCTGAACAGTTCCGCGACATGAACGCATTGGCGGCGTGGATGTGCTTCTCCAACTTCCTCAACCACTTGAGCCTGGATCGGATCGAGGCGGATTACTCCAATATCCTCTGAAGAAACCGGGTCTAAATGTGGGAGGGCGCAAACCACCTCCCACATTGAATCTTCAACAGACGGTCAACTTCATCTTAATCACGAGGCTTCAACGGATGAGAATCCTCGGCATTCTATGCCTGCTACTCACATTGAACGGTTGCAGCTCCCTGCTGTTCTACCCCGAACCCGGCCTGCCGTTCACGCCCGAAAAAGCGCACTTGCAATACCGCGACGTCACCCTCACCACCGCCGACGGCGTGAAGCTGCACGCGTGGTGGCTGCCGGCCAAGGCTGGCGTGCCCGTCAAAGGCACGGTGCTGCACTTGCACGGCAACGGCGGCAATCTGGCCTGGCACCTGGGTGGCAGTTGGTGGTTGCCGGAGCAGGGCTATCAGGTGCTGCTGGTGGACTATCGCGGATACGGGTTGTCCGAAGGCAAACCGTCCTTGCCGGCGATCTATCAGGATGTGGATGCAGCGTTCAGTTGGATCGACAAAGCCCCCGAAACCCAGGGCCATCCGCTGATTGTTCTCGGCCAGAGCCTTGGCGGTGCGCTGGCCGTGCATTACCTGGCAGAGCATCCGGAGCGTCAGGCCAGGCTTAAGGCGTTGGTACTGGATGGTGTGCCAGCCAGTTATCGTGACGTAGGACAATTCGCCCTCAGCACCTCCTGGCTAACATGGCCGTTTCAAGTGCCCTTGTCCTGGCTGGTCCCCGACGCCGACAGTGCGATCAACGCCATGCCTCGGCTGACCGGCGTGCCGAAACTGCTGTTCCACAGCCTGGATGACCCGATCGTGCCGCTTTCCAATGGCATCCGTCTGTACCAGGCGGCGCCACCGCCCAGAGTGTTGCAATTGACCCGAGGCGGTCATGTGCAGACCTTTGCCGACAAGACCTGGCAAACCGTGATGCTGCGCTACCTGGATGACCCGCAGCACTTCAACGGCCTACGCCGCCTGGGCGAAATTCCGAACTACCCCATTCCTAAAGTTGACTGATCAGAGAGCCCGCAATGAGCGAAGAACGCAACATGATCCCGCTGATTCTCACCGGCATCGGCACCATCATCGGCACCGTCGGCTGCCTGTGGTACTACGGCTACCTGCACTTCGCCAAGCCGGAAGATGCGTTGTTGCTCAGTGACTTCACCATGCTCAAAACCGTGCCTGGCGAGGACTACAAAATTTCTTTGACCCCGGCGGCCCAGGTGGCGCAGTGCGTCGATGGCGTGCTGGTGATGTTCGACACCGAGCAGAAAGGCCTCAGTGGCGTGCTGGTAAACAACAAGAAACAGGCAGTACGTTGTATGGGGCAGGAAACGCCACAACTGCAGCAGTAAGCCCTCTTAAAGCCTCCCGATTTACGACTCGCCCCCGTAGATCGTGCAGCTGCAGCCCCCGTACGGAACTGAAATATCTGGAACCGTATCGCGCCAGCAACCACTGAATGCGGTATGACTTACACAGATCGGGGCCGAAAACGTGGCGATCACTATTGCTGCAATACGCAACATGCTGGACATGGCGAGGGGGCATGAGTCGTTGCAACGGCTGGATGCTCAGGACCATGAACTCCAGCAAATGATGGACAAGCTGTCACACAATACTTATGGCGCGAAGATAGAGCTGCCCGCTGAGGATACGCATCGAACGGTCCAGTTCGATGAGCCCAAAAAAAACCCACCGTAAGGTGGGTTTTCTTATCCAGCGTTAATCAATCAGTTAGCGACGGAAGAGCGTGGCTTCACTGGTTGGTTATCGTTAGAGATGGTCACTTCAACACGACGGTTCATGGCACGGCCCGACACGCTGCCATTATCGGCAACCGGGTATTCCTTGCCGTAGCCGGTGGTCACGATGCGGCGTGGGTCAACGCCCATCTTGATCAGCGCAACCTGAACCGAAGCGGCACGGCGCTCCGAGAGGCTCTGGTTGTAGGCGTCAGCGCCGGTGCTGTCGGTGTAACCCTCAATGATCACTTGGCGATCCGGGTTTTCCTGGAGGAACTGCGCCAGCTTGTTGATGTTTACCAGGCCGCTGGATTTCAGATCGGCCTTGTTGGTAGCAAACAGCACGTCACCAAAGGTCACCAGGGTGCCGCGATCGGTTTGCTTAGCGTTCAGGCTGTCTTGCAGTTGCTTGATCTGAGCGTCACGAGCGTCGAGCAGGGCGCGGGCGCGTTCGTCACCAGCATTTTTCAGCTTGGCCTCGGACTCGCGCAGCGCGATGGTGTCTTTAGCCACTTCAACGCGCTGATTGGTCAGGTAGGCCAGTTGGTCGACTTTCTTCTGGTCTTCCTTGTCGCGATAGGCTTTGTCAGCCTTGTCCAGCCAGTCCTGAGCGTCCTTGGTTTCCAGAGCCGCTATTTTGGTGGCGTTCGGGTTGGCCTGCAGGGCCGAGAAGTTGGTCCGTGCATTTTCCAGGTTCGCGTTTGGCGGGGTGGAGCAAGCCGCCAGTGCAACGCTCATCGCCAGCAGGGCAGGGATCATCAATTGTTTACGCATAGTCATGTCGTCCTTTCAATTCGATATCGGGTGCAATGCAATGAGGGGCAGCGGCTTATTTCTGCTGGATAGCAGCCGGGCGCATGCCTTCCTGACGCAGCTCCTGAACAGCTTTCTGGGAGTCCTTCACAGCCTGGTCGGCTTTGGCGGCCTGGGCTTTGCGCTCTGCAACGCGAGCGTCCCACTCGGCTTGCTCGGACAGGCGACGGGCTTCGTCGTAGTTCTTGTCATGCATGGCGATTTCGGCTTGCTTGAGCTTGTCCTGGGCCGACTTCATTTCTACGGCCGCGTACTCGGTGCCGCCGGCGCTGACAGCGCTGTTCACCGCGGACTGGGTTACTGCGTATTGCTCAGTCGGAGGGTTGCCGGCGCAGCCCGCCAGAACGAAGCTGGTGCCGATTGCCAGCGCGGCCAATTTAAGCCCGCGCAGGTGGTTAAACGAGGATTTGGCAGTGCTGGTCTTCATCGTCTTCAACTCCATTGGATAACTCCTGAAAAACTTCAAAATCCATCGCAGGTGGTCAGCGGTTGTGGGCCTGGCGGTTAAGCGCGGGGCACCTATTCAAACGGCTGTTCCAAGTGATGGCTTACTGGCTGTGACCGGAGGCTTTTTTGAATAGTTCAGAGAAGATGGCGATTTGCCTAAAAAAATAACTGACTGAACGGTCAGCGTAAAAAAATGGAACTTTTGCTGCGCACAGAAGTACGCCGGGCCTCTTGGAGGCCCGGAATACAAGGGGTAGATAGACGGGGGTTAGTGCTTGGATTCGTCGACGCTGGTCGACAAATCATGCAGATAGCGCCGCGACAACGTGAGAAAACGCGGCGTAGGGCCGACGTCTTCATAAAGCGGATCGCCCTCTTCATCGGTGGCGATGACGTGTTGCCCTTTGATGTAGGGGAAGCTGGCTTCCAGCTCTTCAAGGGCCGCGCCGATCAGCTCACCGAGCAGTTCTTCGGTACTGCGCTTGGGGTACATCTCGGCGATGGCCGCCAACCGTGCGGCGGCCTCTACATCAAGATGGATGGCGTACTCGGTCTTGGTCAAACGACCCTTAGCGTTCTCTTCCCAATGCTGGGCCAGTTCTCGAATTTTCATGGCAACCTCAATAAAGCCAGCGATGGCAGGCGGTGATGAGTGACCAGTCGCTCGCGTGGATAATGCGGCGGCTCACAGTTGAGACTAGCTGCAAGCCGCAAGGTTTAAAGTCTTGTCATAAAACGATGCTGACGGCACTCTGGCAGGCCTGCGCGTCCCGGATTTCTGGCTGGAGATTGGCTGATGAGTGATATCGATGCACGCTTGCGTGAGGATGTTCACCTGCTGGGTGAACTGCTGGGCAACACCATTCGAGAGCAGTATGGCGATGATTTTCTCGACAAGATCGAGCAGATCCGCAAAGGCGCCAAGGCTGACCGCCGGGGTGCCGGTGATGAGCTGAGCACCAGCCTCAACCAGTTGCAGGAGGACGAACTGCTGCCCGTGGCCCGGGCGTTCAACCAGTTCTTGAACCTCGCCAATATCGCCGAGCAGTACCAGTTGATTCACCGGCGTGACGAGTCGCAGCCGGCACCGTTCGAATCCCGTGTGTTGCCTGAATTGCTGGCGCGTTTGCAAAGCGAAGGCCATAGCAATGAATCCCTGGCCCGCCAGTTGGGGCGCCTGGAGATCGAGTTGGTTCTCACCGCCCACCCCACCGAAGTGGCGCGCCGCACCCTGATCCAGAAATACGATGCCATCGCCGCGCAACTGGCGCTGCAAGATCACCGCGACCTCACCACGGCTGAGCGCGAACAGATCCGCCAACGCCTGCAACGGTTGATCGCCGAAGCCTGGCACACCGAAGAAATCCGCCGCACCCGACCCACTCCGGTGGACGAAGCCAAATGGGGCTTTGCGGTGATTGAGCATTCGCTGTGGCACGCCATCCCCAATTATTTGCGCAAGGCTGACCAGGCCCTGCATGCCGCCACTGGCCTGCATCTGCCTTTGGAAGCCGCGCCGATTCGTTTTGCGTCGTGGATGGGCGGCGACCGCGACGGCAACCCGAATGTGACCGCGCCGGTCACCCGTGAAGTGTTGCTGCTCGCACGGTGGATGGCCGCTGACTTATACCTGCGCGATATCGACCACTTGGCGTCCGAACTGTCGATGCAAAAGGCCAGCCCGGCGTTGCAGGCCAAGGTTGGCGACAGCGTGGAGCCCTACCGCGCCGTGCTCAAGCAACTGCGCGAACGTCTGCGAGCCACACGCCAATGGGCGCACACTGCATTGAGCAGCAGCACGCCGGCACCGGCCGAGGTGTTGCAGAACAACCGCGACCTGCTGGAACCGCTGGAGCTGTGCTACCAGTCGCTGCATGAGTGCGGTATGGGTGTGATCGCCGACGGTCCGTTGCTTGATTGCCTGCGCCGTGCTGTGACCTTCGGCCTGTTCCTGGTGCGGCTGGATGTGCGCCAGGATTCCAGTCGCCATTCGGCGGCTATGACCGAAATCACCGATTACCTGGGCCTCGGTCGTTACGACGAGTGGGACGAAGACGCACGCATCAGCTTCCTGATGAAGGAATTGGCCAACCGGCGACCGCTGCTGCCGGGCTATTTCAAACCGTCGGCGGACACAGCCGAAGTACTCAACACCTGTAAGGAAGTGGCTGCCGCGCCGGCTGCCTCGTTGGGTTCTTATGTCATCTCCATGGCCGGCGCCGCGTCGGATGTGCTCGCCGTGCAATTGCTGCTTAAAGAGTCGGGCGTACAACGGCCGATGCGCGTGGTGCCGCTGTTCGAAACCCTGGCCGACCTGGATAACGCCGGTCCCGTGATCGAACAACTGTTGCTGCTGCCGGGCTACCGTGCGCGCTTGCAGGGCCCGCAGGAAGTGATGATCGGCTACTCCGACTCAGCCAAGGACGCCGGCACCACCGCTGCTGCGTGGGCGCAATACCGCGCCCAGGAACGGTTGGTGGATATCTGCCGCGAGCAACAGGTGGAACTGCTGTTGTTCCATGGTCGCGGTGGCACCGTCGGCCGTGGCGGCGGCCCGGCACACGCCGCGATCCTGTCGCAGCCTCCGGGCTCGGTGGCAGGGCGTTTCCGTACCACTGAGCAGGGCGAGATGATCCGCTTCAAGTTCGGCCTGCCGGATATCGCCGAGCAGAACCTCAATCTTTACCTGGCCGCCGTTTTGGAAGCGACGCTGCTGCCACCGCCCCCACCCGAGCCAGCCTGGCGCCACTTGATGGACGAATTGGCCGCCGATGGTGTCAGCGCCTACCGTGCGGTGGTGCGGGAAAATCCGCAGTTCGTTGAATATTTTCGCCAGTCCACCCCCGAGCAGGAGCTCGGCCGTTTGCCGTTGGGCAGTCGTCCAGCCAAGCGCCGTGCTGGTGGTATAGAAAGTTTGCGCGCCATCCCGTGGATCTTCGGCTGGACACAGACTCGGCTGATGCTGCCTGCCTGGCTGGGCTGGGAAGCGGCGTTGAGCAAGGCGTTAGAACGCGGCGAAGGTGAACTGCTGGGGCAGATGCGTGAGCAGTGGCCGTTCTTCCGTACTCGTATCGATATGCTGGAAATGGTCCTGGCCAAGGCGGATGCCGATATCGCGCGTCTATATGATGAGCGCCTGGTGCAGCCGGATCTGTTGCCATTGGGGGTGCACTTACGCGACCTATTGTCGCAGGCGTGTGACGTGGTGCTTGGCCTGACTGGCCAGTCGCAACTGCTGGCCCACAGCCCTGACACCCTGGAGTTCATTCGCCTGCGCAACACCTACCTTGATCCCTTGCACCTGTTGCAGGCTGAGTTGCTGGCACGTTCGCGCCAGCAGGAAGCGGCGCAGGACAGCCCTCTGGAACAGGCGCTGCTGGTGTCCGTGGCCGGTATTGCCGCCGGGTTGCGCAACACCGGCTGAGGTTTTTTGCGTGTTCTCAAGGGCTTGCAGATAAACCACGACGACCGTCCGGAAAAGGGCGGTCGGCGTTTAGAGCGTCGGGTTGCACTCAGGCACACCCTACCTATGGCGCATGCCGGGCGCGGTTCCTGCGACTTTTGGCGGCTTGTGTGGTTAAGGCCTGCTGTGTATCTTGATCAGCCTTTGGCCGTTTGGGCGGCCGGAATCCTATTTTTACGAGCCATACTTCTACGAGATTTGCCCCCACGCGGTGAATCCGAGCGTCATCTCTATATAAAAAATTGAGGAGCACATCGATGCGCGTCATTCTGCTGGGAGCTCCCGGGGCCGGTAAAGGTACTCAGGCAAAGTTCATCACTGAAAAATTCGGCATTCCACAAATCTCCACCGGCGACATGCTGCGTGCGGCCGTCAAGGCTGGCACCGAGCTGGGCCTGATCGCCAAGAGCGTGATGGACAGCGGCGGCCTGGTCTCCGATGACCTGATCATCAACCTGGTCAAGGAACGCATCAGCCAGGAAGACTGCAAGAACGGTTTCCTGTTCGACGGCTTCCCACGCACCATTCCCCAGGCTGAAGCCCTGGTGAAGGCCGGCGTTGAGCTGGATGCTGTGGTCGAAATCGCCGTTGAAGACGAAGAAATCGTCCAGCGTATTGCCGGTCGTCGCGTTCACGAGGGCTCGGGCCGCGTGTACCACGTCGTCTACAACCCGCCGAAGGTTGAAGGCAAGGACGATGTCACCGGTGAAGACCTGGTGCAGCGTAAAGACGACACTGAAGAAACCGTGCGTCATCGCCTGTCGGTCTACCACTCGCAGACCAAGCCATTGGTAGATTTCTACCAGAAGCTGTCCGCTGCCCAGGGCAAGCCGAAGTACAGCCACATCCCTGGCGTTGGCTCGGTAGAAGCCATCACTGCCAAGGTGCTGCAAGCACTGAGCTGATCCTTCGATCGGCTCGCTCAACAACGGCCCGCTTGCGGGCCGTTGTTGTTTATACTGGCGCACTTTTTTCGACTTGGACACCCACACCGATGAGCACCCTGCTGGCCCTGGACACCGCGACTGAAGCTTGCTCCGTTGCCTTGCTGCACGATGGCATCGTTACGAGCCACTACGAGGTGATCCCGCGTCTGCACGCGCAGAAGCTGTTGCCGATGATCAAGCAACTGCTGGAAGAGGCGGGCACCACCCTGGCTGCTGTCGATGCCATCGCTTTTGGCCGTGGTCCGGGGGCGTTTACCGGTGTGCGGATCGCCATTGGCGTAGTCCAGGGCCTGGCATTTGCCCTGGAGCGCCCGGTATTACCGGTCTCCAACCTTGCGGTGCTGGCCCAACGCGCATTGCGTGAGCATGGCGCTTCGCAAGTCGCAGCTGCCATTGATGCGCGGATGGATGAGGTCTATTGGGGTTGCTACCGCGAAACCGCTGGCGAGATGCGTCTGGTGGGCGTGGAAGCTGTGCAGTCACCGGAATCGTCAGTATTGCCGGACGATGCTAGCGGCGACTGGTTTGGTGCTGGCACTGGCTGGGGCTACGGCGAGCGTATCGGCGTTCAACGGGTTGGCCAGGACGCCGCCATGTTGCCTCACGCGGAAGATCTGCTGACCCTGGCGCGCTTCGCGTTTGAGCGTGGCGAGGCGATTCCTGCGGATCAGGCTGCGCCGGTTTATCTACGCGATAAAGTGGCTCAAACCAAAGCCGAACGCGGGATTATTTGACGCCAAAAATGATGGCAATGTGAGGCAAAAGTCGCCAATCGTCAGAATTTGCCACGGGTTTTAAACCTTTTTCAAATTATGTGTTCTAGTTATCACCAGAGCATTTGCGCGCTACGGATTGCGCCACTAAAATGCCATCACCGATACCGAGTTCGCATCGATGCGTATAGACGGCTTTTCCTCACAGTCCTACCCAATCAAACGTAAGCCACGTAAGGCGAACGTCACGGTAGACGAGTCCGTCGAAGACTCACCGGACTTCATCGAAGTCCAGCCCGATGCACAGTCCAACGCCCAAGCACGAATCAGCGGTCTTCCCGCCCGTCAACAAGACATGGTTTTCCCGCGCTCGATGAGCAAAAGCGTTGCCACTGCCCTGGCCAGCTACCTGACCACCGCCGGCTTTGTCGAATGGGATATGGAAGTGTTGGGCCTCGACATCCACATCTGATGCGCCTGCCTTACTACCTCGGTTGCCCGTCCTGGAGCGAAAACGCCTGGCGCGAGTACCTGTATCCCGCCGATGCACGCTCCAGCGACTACCTTGCCCTCTATTCCCAAGTCTTTAATGCGGTTGAAGGCAATACCACGTTCTACGCCCGCCCTTCGGCCGCGACCGTGCAGCGCTGGGCCGACATCATGCCCGACGATTTTCGTTTCACAGCCAAGTTTCCAGGTGATATCAGCCATGGCGGCGACTTGCGTGAGCAATTGCCAGCGGCAGAAAGCTTTGTCAGTTTGATGAGCCCGCTCGGTGAGCGGGTTTCGCCGTTGTGGCTGCAACTGTCGGCGAGTTTCTCGCCGCAGCGCCTGGCGGAGCTGGCCGGTTTTATTGATGGACTGGAGCGCCCGCTGGCAGTGGAAGTGCGCCACCCGGAGTTCTTCGCCAAGGGCGATGCCGAGCGCATGCTCAACCGTCTGCTGCGCGACCGTGGCGTCGAACGTATCTGCCTCGACCCGCGCGCATTGTTCAGTTGCACGTCCACATCGGCAGCGGTGCTGCATGCCCAATCAAAAAAGCCCAAGG
Organism: Pseudomonas sp. W22_MBD1_FP4; assembly: GCF_052113765.1. NCBI lineage: Bacteria > Pseudomonadati > Pseudomonadota > Gammaproteobacteria > Pseudomonadales > Pseudomonadaceae > Pseudomonas > Pseudomonas sp. W22_MBD1_FP4. The sequence goes on from NZ_JBGQOI010000009.1 coordinate 97,708, forward strand.
TGCCCACACGCCCGGCCGCGCTGACCCAGTTTCCCCAAGTGCGATTTATTGGCCATCCCGAGCTTGAGGCTAACGACCCGTTCCTGATCCCATGGGTGGAGAAAATTGCCGGCTGGATCGAAGAGGGCCGCACGCCCTATGTGTTCCTGCACACCTCGGATAACCGGCTCGCCGCGCAACTGGCACTGCGCTTCCACGCCCAGCTGATGGCGCGTCTGCCTGGCCTGCCCACGTTGCCGACATTGGATCGGCAACCCGAAGTCGAACAACTGGGGTTACTCTAAGGCTCCTTTTTTCGCCAGGATTCAGTCATGGATGCCCAAACCCGACGCGCCGAAACCTTCAAGGCCTTGCATGAGCGCGACCGCGCCTTCGTGATGCCCAATCCTTGGGACGCAGGCTCCGCAGTAATGCTCGCCAGCCTCGGCTTTGAAGCTCTCGCCACGACCAGTGCGGGTTACGCGTTCAGCCTGGGGCGCCCGGATGAGGAAGGGGCGTTGTCCCTGGAAGACACCTTGCTCAATGCCGCCATGATCGCCAAGGCCACCGCACTGCCGGTGGCAGCCGACCTGGAAAACGGCTTCAGTGATACCCCCGAAGGCTGTGCCCAAACCATCCTGCGCGCTGCTGCCAGCGGCATTGTCGGCGGCTCCATCGAAGATGCCACAGGTATCAGCGCCGACCCGATCTACCCCTTTGACCTCTCAGTGGAACGTGTGGAAGCCGCCGTCGCCGCCGCTCGCAGTCTGCCATTCCCCTTCACCCTGACGGCCCGTGCGGAAAACCTCCTGCATGGTCGCCTGGATTTACCTGACACCATTCGCCGTCTGCAGGCCTACGCCGAAGCGGGTGCCGACGTGCTGTATGCGCCGGCCTTGCGCAGCGCCGATGAGGTGTTGGCGGTGGTCAAGGCCGTGGCGCCAAAGCCTGTGAATGTGTTGATGTCCGGTGGGCTGAAACTCAGCGTGGCGCAATTGAGCGCGATGGGAGTGAAGCGCATCAGCGTGGGATCGGCCATGGCGCTGGCGGCTTATGGTGAATTCTACCGGGCGGCCCAGGAAGTCTATGAACTGGGCACGTTCAGCTTTACTGAACGCTCGATGCCCTTCAGCACGGCCAATCAGTTCTTCAAGGGCTAAGCGGTGCGTTTTTTCAAAATATTGGGCGTGTTGCTGCTGCTCGGCGGTGCTGTTGCCGTGGGCGTATGGCGAGGCTGGGTGCCGCTGCCCGCTGAGTGGAACCCGTGGGCGCCGCTCGACGTGCGTGCCAGTCCGAACCTGTTGACCCGCTACAAACTGGGTCGCCTGCAGGAGGATCCGGCGTTGTGCGACGAGGTGCTGAAAACGTCCGGTCTGCGTGTCAGTCATCAGGCGGACACGCCCGCAGACGCCGCCTGCCCTTTGCGCAATACCTTGCGCGTGCAGGGCGCAGAAGTGGCATTAAGCAGCAGCTTTCTCGCCAGTTGCCCGTTGGCGGTGGCGTTCGCACTGTTTGAGCGCCACAGCCTGCAACCGGCCGCGCAGGCGGTGTTCGGCCAGGCGGTCACGCGGGTCGATCACCTGGGCAGCTTTGCCTGCCGCAATATCTATGGTCGGGCCGAGGGGCGGCTCAGCCAGCATGCTTCGGCCAATGCTCTGGATATCGCCGGGTTTCGGCTGGCGGATGGGCGCAGTATCAGCGTGCTCAAGGATTGGCCGGGGGAGGGCGCCAGCGCACGGTTTTTACGTCAGGTGCGCGATGGTGCCTGTGATGATTTCAACGTGGTGTTGAGCCCGGATTACAACGCCGCGCACCGCAACCATTTCCATCTGGACATGGGGCGTTGGTGGGTGTGTCGCTAAGGCTCAGGCCGCCAGGCGCAGGTTGTTGGCGATCAGTGGGCGTGCCCAGTGGTAGTCGAAGTCCAAGGCCTTTTGTTGGGCCACCAGCTCTTCGATCGGGTACGGCGTGGCGGGCGGCGGCAGCAAGTCCAGTTCGAACTCCGCGATCGGCAGGTGCAGAGGGCGAGGTTGCGGCGCCGGGCTAGGCTCAGGCAGCGGTTGGCCTGCGGTGAGGACGATGGGGCGTACCCAACCGCTTTCGAAGTTCTGTTGGCGCTGCTGGGCGACGATTTCTTCGTCCGGGAACGGAGCCGCAGCCGGTGGCAGCAACTCGGTTTCGAATTCGGCGATCGGCAGGAAAAGTGGCTCAGGCGGAGCGATTTCAGTGTCTTTCACGTCGCACTCACGCTGCGTGAGGATCTGCGACAGCAGGTCGGCGCCTTCGTGGGGTTCTACCGCAGGGTCCACCGGCGCCGGCGCCTGGGCGGCCAGCGCGCCCGACGTATCGCCGAGCTGCTCGGCCAGCGCTCGGGCGAAGAAGTCTTGCCACACATGACTCACCCCGGCCAGCGCTTGAGTATTGCGCAGGCCGTAGTGGTTATGGGTCGGCAGTACACCGATGGTTAGGGGGAGAATGTCTGACATTTTTCTCGGTCGACGCTCAGCTCTGGCAAAATACCTGACTGTTATTTTTATCGGCCGCTGTTTGCCGATCCTTAATATTTTTGAGCGTAGTGATTCATGAGCGAACAACCAGCGGCCAGCCGCATCCAGGTCGAGGCTTTGGGCGAAGGTTTTAAGGACTGCGCCGAGCAGTGGGCATCTCTGCTTGGCTTGCCTTTACAGCTCGCGGACGCGGACTTTTCCCTGCAAGTTGGCGAGCATGGCCTACAGCTGCAACAGCTAGGTCCTGACGCGCCGGGCCCGGTGAGGGTGGACTTTGTTGAGGGAGGTGCAGCTCATCGTCGACTCTATGGTGGCGGCAGCGGGCAGATGATCGCTAAAGCCGTAGGCATCGCCCAAGGCGTGCGCCCTCGGGTGCTGGACGCCACGGCAGGCCTGGGCAAGGACGCGTTTGTGCTGGCCAGCCTGGGCTGTGAGATGAGCCTGATCGAGCGCCAGCCGTTGATCGGCGCTTTGCTCGAAGACGGCCTGGCGCGTGGTGCAGATGACTTTGAAGTGGCGCCAATCGTGGCGCGCATGAAGCTGCTCAAGGGCAACTCTATCGACGTGATGCTGAACTGGGAAGGCGAGCCGCCCCAGGTGATCTACCTCGACCCAATGTTCCCTCACCGTGAGAAAACCGCCTTGGTGAAGAAGGAAATGCGCCTTTTTCGGCCGCTGGTGGGTGATGATCCGGATGCGCCAGCCTTGTTGGCCGCCGCCCTGGCCCTGGCCAGCCATCGCGTGGTGGTCAAGCGCCCCCGCAAGGCGCCGTGCATCGAGGGACCAAAGCCGAGCCATGCGCTGGACGGCAAGTCCAGCCGGTATGACATCTATCCCAAAAAAGCGCTCAAAGCCTGATGTTCAAGGCCTGTACGCCCGCATAAACAACCCTACTACCTCCTGCACATGGGCTTCGGCGGCGTGTTCACTCAGATGCCCGCCGCAGCCATACAGCAGGCAGAAATTTGCCGTGCCCTTGAGCAGGCAGAAGAAGTGCTCGGCCGCCGTGAAAGGTTTGTCGATGCTCAGGGCGCCGCTCTGGTCGATCTTACTGAGCAGGCGCTCCATACCCTGGAGCATACGCATGGGCCCGGCTTCGAAAAAGATCTGTGAGAGTTTCACGTCCTGATTGCCGGTGGTCATCATCAAACGATGCAGGTTCACCGACTCCTCGCTGTTGATCAGCCGATGAAAACCGCGCGCGATATTCAGCAACACCGTCTCGACTGGCATGCCCTCAGGCAGCTCGAAGTACATCACCGGTAGCTGCTCTTCGCACGTCGCCACCACGGCGGCGGTGAACAAGGTCTCTTTGTCGGTGAAGTGGCTGTAGACGGTCAGTTTCGACACGCCTGCCTCAAGGGCTACGGCATCCATGCTGGTGCTGGCATAACCATTCCCCAAAAACAGAGTTTTCGCTGCCTGAAGAATTGCCTGGCGTTTTGCCATGTCCTTGGGACGCCCGGGGCTATTGGTGTTAACGCGATTGTCGGACATTTTCACCTTTAATACTGGACTGGTGAGTTTGGTATTAATAACATACTGGCCAGTATAATTATTCCTAGCTTCATTTGCGAAAGGTCCTTCAGCATGCGCAGCACTTTCCTGCCCTTTGCGTTGCCTGTCAGCCTGGTCTTAATGTTGGCCGCCTGCGGCCATGAAGAACCGGCCGAGATCACCGTCCGCCCTGCCATGGTGGTGCAACCGCAACCGTCGGCACAGTCGATGGACAGCTACCCCGGAGAAGTGCGGGCTCGCTATGAGCCGGACCTGGCCTTTCGCATCGGTGGCAAAGTCAGCAAACGCCTGGTTGAAGAGGGTGAGCGCGTCAAGGCCAACCAACCGTTGGCGGAACTCGACCCCCAGGACGTGCGCCTGCAATTGGAGGCTACCCGCGCCCAAGTCGCCGCTGCCCAAGCTAACCTGAGCCTGGTCCGCGCCGAACGCGATCGCTATAAGACCCTGATGGACCGTCAGATGGTCAGCCGTTCTCAGTACGACAATTCCGAAAACCTCTACCGATCCGGCGAAGCGCGCCTCAAGCAGATCAAGGCCGAATTCGACGTGGCCAGCAACCAAGCCGGTTACGCCGTGCTCCGTGCCCCGCAGGATGGAGTCGTCGCTAAGCGCGCCGTGGAGGTCGGCCAAGTGGTGTCGGCTGGCCAAACCGTGTTCACCCTGGCCACCGATGGCGAGCGCGAAGTGCTCATTAGCCTGCCCGAACAAGGCTTTGGTCGCTTCAAGATCGGTCAGCCGGTAGCCGTGGAGTTGTGGAGCCAGCCGGACCAGCGTTTTACCGGACGCATCCGTGAACTGTCTCCCGCAGCCGATCCAAAATCGCGCACCTTTGCCGCCCGAGTGGCGTTTACCGGCGGTAAAGTCCCGGCGGAATTGGGCCAAAGCGCTCGCGTATTCATACAGACCGAGGGTGTCGTTCCGCTGTCGGTGCCGCTGTCTGCCCTCAGCGCGGAGAATGGCGCGTCTTACGTCTGGCGTGTGGAAACGGACAATACCCTCAAGCGCGTACCGGTGCGCATTGGCGCCTTCGGCGAAAAAACCGTTCCGGTGCTGGAAGGCTTGAAACCCACCGATTGGGTGGTCGCCGCGGGCGTGCATGTGCTCCACGAGGGCCAGCAAGTGCGCCCGGTGGATCGCTCCAACCGTGTCGTGAATCTGGCGGCCAAGGAGTAGTCCCCGATGGGTTTCAATCTTTCCGAATGGGCGTTGCGTAATCGCCAGATCGTACTGTTCCTGATGATCCTGCTGGCCGTGGTTGGCACCTTGTCCTACACCAAGCTGGGACAAAGTGAAGACCCGCCATTCACCTTCAAAGCCATGGTGATCAAGACCAACTGGCCCGGTGCTACGGCCCAGGAAGTCTCGCGTCAAGTCACCGAGCGCATCGAGAAGAAACTGATGGAAACCGGCGAGTACGAGCGCATTGTCTCGTTCTCGCGCCCTGGCGAGTCCACGGTTACCTTCATTGCCCGCGACTCCATGCACTCGGCGCAGATTCCTGAGCTGTGGTACCAGGTGCGCAAGAAGATCAGCGACATCCGTCAGACCTTGCCGCCGGATATCCAGGGTCCGTTTTTCAATGATGAATTCGGCACCACCTTCGGCAATATCTATGCGCTGACCGGCAACGGTTTCGACTATGCCGTGCTCAAGGATTACGCTGACCGCATCCAGATTCAGCTGCAACGGGTAGCGGATGTGGGCAAGGTGGAATTACTCGGCCTACAGGATGAGAAAATCTGGATCGAGCTTTCCAACCTCAAGCTCGCCACCCTCGGCCTGCCATTGGCAGCGGTGCAGCAGGCGTTGCAGGAACAGAACGCGGTGTCCACGGCCGGCTTCTTTGAAACCCCGAGCGAGCGCGTGCAACTGCGTGTGTCGGGCAACTTCAAGACAGTGGAGGAGATCCGCGACTTTCCGATTCGAGTGGGCGACCGGACCTTTCGTATCGGCGATGTAGCTGACATTCACCGTGGCTTCAACGATCCGCCGGCACCGCGCATGCGTTACATGGGCGCCGATGCAATCGGCCTGGCCGTGGCCATGCGCGACGGCGGCGATATCCTGATATTGGGCAAGGCGCTAGAAGGCGAATTCGCACGTTTGCAGAAGAACCTTCCGGCAGGCATGGAGTTGCGCAAGGTGTCGGATCAACCGGCAGCGGTGAAAACCAGTGTCGGGGAATTCGTGCAGGTATTGGCCGAGGCATTGGCGATCGTATTGCTGGTGAGCTTCTTCTCTCTCGGCGTACGCACCGGCATGGTGGTGGCCCTGGCGATTCCGTTGGTGCTGGCGATGACCTTCGCCACCATGTATTACCTCGGCATTGGCCTGCACAAGATTTCCCTCGGCGCACTGGTACTCGCCCTCGGTTTGCTGGTGGATGACGCGATCATCGCCGTGGAAATGATGGCAATCAAAATGGAGCAGGGCTACGACCGGCTCAAGGCCGCCAGTTTCGCCTGGACCAGCACCGCCTTCCCGATGCTCACCGGCACGCTGATTACGGCGGCAGGTTTCCTGCCGATTGCCACTGCGCAATCGAGCACCGGCGAATACACCCGTTCGATTTTCCAGGTGGTGACCATCGCGTTGCTGGCCTCGTGGGTCGCCGCGGTGGTGTTCGTGCCATACCTGGGGGAAAAGCTCCTGCCGGACCTGGCGAAAATTCACGCAGCCAAACATGGCGCTGAGGGCCCGGATCCCTACGGAACGCCGTTCTACCAGCGCGTAAGGCGTTTGGTGGAGTGGTGTGTCACTCGACGTAAAACCGTGATCGTACTGACACTGCTGCTGTTTATCGGCTCAGTGGCGCTATTTCGCTTTGTGCCACAGCAGTTCTTTCCGGCCTCGGGGCGCCAGGAACTGATGGTCGACCTGAAACTGGCCGAAGGCGCGTCCCTGAGCAACACTGCCGATCAGGTCAAGCGCCTGGAAGCCTTGCTCAAGGACCATGCCGGCATCGAGAACTACGTGGCTTACGTCGGCACCGGTTCGCCGCGTTTCTACTTGCCGTTGGATCAGCAACTGCCCGCCGCGAGCTTTGCGCAATTTGTGGTGCTGGCCAAAACCATCGAAGAGCGCGAAAGCCTGCGCACCTGGCTGATCGCAACCCTCAACGAACAATTTCCCGACCTGCGTTCGCGCGTCACCCGCCTGGAAAACGGCCCACCCGTGGGTTATCCGGTGCAGTTTCGCGTGACCGGCGAACACATCGAGGAAGTTCGCGCCCTTGCACGGAAAGTTGCCGCCAAGGTTCGCGAAAATACCCACGTGGTCAACGTTCACTTGGACTGGGAAGAGCCGAGCAAAATTGTCTACCTGAACATCGACCAGGACCGCGCCCGCGCCCTTGGTGTGAGCACTGCCAACCTGTCGAAATTCCTGCAGAGTTCACTCACCGGCTCAAGCGTCAGCCAATACCGGGAGGACAACGAATTGATCGAGATCCTCCTGCGCGGCACGGTCCACGAACGCACCGAACTGTCGCTGCTGCCTAGCCTGGCGGTGCCGACCGACAACGGCAAAAGCGTGGCCCTGTCGCAGATCGCCACCCTCGAATACGGATTCGAGGAAGGCATCATCTGGCACCGTAATCGCCTGCCGACGGTCACCGTGCGCGCCGACATCTATGGCAAGGAACAACCGGCGACGCTGGTGCAGCAGATCCTGCCGACCCTCGAAGGCGTGCGGGCCGAACTGCCGGATGGCTACCTGCTGGACGTCGGCGGTACCGTCGAGGACTCCGCCCGCGGGCAGAACTCGGTGAAGGCCGGCGTGCCGCTGTTTATTGTGGTGGTGCTGACCTTGCTGATGCTGCAACTGCGCAGCTTCTCACGCACGGCAATGGTGTTTCTCACGGCGCCGCTGGGTTTGATCGGCGTCACGCTGTTCCTGCTGGTGTTTCGTCAGCCCTTTGGCTTCGTAGCCATGTTAGGGACCATCGCCTTGTCGGGCATGATCATGCGCAACTCGGTGATCTTGGTGGACCAGATCGAGCAAGACATCAAGGCTGGCCTGGCGCCGTGGCAGGCGATTATCGAAGCCACCGTCCGACGCTTCCGCCCGATTGTGCTGACGGCACTCGCGGCGGTATTGGCGATGATCCCGCTGTCTCGCAGTGTGTTCTTCGGACCGATGGCGGTGGCGATCATGGGCGGGCTGATTGTGGCGACGGCGTTGACGCTATTGTTCCTGCCGGCACTGTATGCTGCGTGGTTCAAAGTGAGGAAGGACGTCGCGTAACCATGTTGGCCACTGTTTCAGCCCTGATATTGCTACTGCTTGCCCCTGGCCCTACCAACACCCTGCTGTTTCGCGCAGGTGTGTTGTTCGGGTTTCGGGCATCCTGCAAGCTCGTGCTAATCGAGTGCCTGGCGTATTTGCTGCAAGTGTCGGCATGGGGTGTGGCGCTTCTCTATCTCGCGGCGTTTTCACCGTGGGCGTTGAAGGCGACGCAACTGGCGGCGGCGTGCTACCTGCTGTATGTGTCGTGCAAATTGTGGCAGCGCAAGAACAGCGAGATCAGCCCTGGCAAAGATCGCTTCACCGGGTTGTACTTCTTTTTGTTGACGGTCATGAATCCCAAGGGCTTGCTGATCGTTTCCTTTATCGCTCCGTCCAATACGTTCACCGCCGCGCAAGGTTATGCCGAGTTCATGGGGTTATTGGCGTTGGTGGTTGTGCCGGTAGGCGCCGCTTGGGTGTTGTTGGGGAGTCGCTTCGAAGGGATGCAGAAGAGTTGGCTCACGCCCTTGAAGATCAATCGAATCACGTCGATTGCCATTGGCTGCTTCGCAACCTTGATGATGGGGCGACTGGCCGATTCAGTTTTTCACTAGAATCGCTCCCCGTTGCAGAGAGCGATCCTCGCGCTGCTTATAGTGCTCCAAACACCTTCTTCGCCAAACTCGTCGCTGCAGCGGCCGGGTTCTTGCGAATCGTCTCTTCCTGCTGCGCAATCATCTTGAACAAACCATCCAGCGCCTGTTCGGTCACGTAGTTTTCGACGTTGGCGCTCTTGGCATCCACCGCACCAAAGGCTGCCGCTTTGCCCGCCAGGGCGTTGTACTGCTGGGCCACGCCGACCTTATCCGTAGCGGCCTTGACGATCGGCAGGAACTTGGCGCGGATTGCATCGCGCGAGCTTTTGTTCAGGTATTGGGTGGCCGAATCCTGGCCGCCGCTGAGAATGCCTTTAGCGTCGGTCACGCTCATGTTTTTCACGGCGTTGACCAGGATCGGCTGGGCCTGGGTCACAGCGGTTTCAGCGGCTTTGTTCATGCTGGTTTCCAGTTGCGTAACCTGGTCGCCCATGCCGAACATTTTCAACTTCTCGGCAACTTTGCCCAGTTTGCCCGGCAGGCCGATCTTCACTTCAGGGTTGTCGCTGAAACCGCCGGGTTTGCCCAGTTGTTTCACTGCGATCTGTGCGCCTTGGGTCAGGGCATCCTTAAGGCCGCCGCTGGCGTCGCCTTGGGACAGGCTACTCAGGTCCAGGGCCATGGCGTTGGCGCCGAGCAGCAGGCCGGCACACAGAGCAGTGAGGCGAAGGGAATTACGGAGCATTTGCGCTTCCTTATGATCTGGAAAATATCAGTGTGCGACCGCATCAACCCGCAGGCGCAGCGGCTGCGGATCCTGGCCGTTGAGCTGCACGGCGTGACGTTCGGTAGTGATAAACAGTAGCTTGCCATCCTGTTCGATGCGAGCACTCACCGAATAACTGTGGCCCGGTTTAATCTGTGCCGGGTCGTAATTCAGGTGAAACGGCAGCGGTACCTGGCCTTTGATCGGGCCTTTCTGTTCCGCAAGGATCACGGCCGGGGCGTCCATCAGGGACACGTCCTGCAGGCTGACACTCAAGGTTGCTGTTGGCGGCAGGGCGATGCGTTGCAGGTAAAACACTTCGCCATCGAGGCTGGCCTTGGGGGCAGGGGTCATGGATTGGCAAGCTCCCAGCAGGGCGGTCAGGCTCAGGAGGATGATCTTTTTCATGGTGCGGCTCCTTGTCAGCGACGCCAGCTTCCCGCTGGCGCCTTATTCAATCTAGCGGGTTTCTTCAGGCTCATCCGGTTGTTCGGCTGCGCCATCAACACGATGCAGGGCCACCTGGCGAATCGACAGGCGAATCTCAGCCGGCAACACCCGTTTGGCCGCGCCTTCTGCCAGTTCGCCGAGCAGATCGTGATAACTCAGTTTGCCGGCCTCATCGCGACGCAGCACATCTTGTTCCAGCAGTGTCTGGATGAAGTGTCGGAAAAGGCTCTTGTCGAAGAACTCCGGGGCATTGAGGCCGTGCAGGATCGACAGGCGCTGGGCCATGATCGTGCACAGGTCCTCCAGCTCTTCGGCGCTGATGGTGTTCTGGCCGCTGTTGAGCAGCAGCGAGATTGCCATGTAGAAGCGTTGCAGGGTCTGGGCGATGCTCTTGGACAGCAGCGTCAGCAGTACGAATTGCCGCGAGCTTGGCGCCGGGCGCAAGTACACGTTGTTTTCGAAGCGCAGCAGACCTTGTTCGACAAAGGCTTCCAGCCACTGGTCGACGACAGTGTCCAACTCCTCCAGCGACCAGCGGATAAACAGCTCCGATTGCAGGTATGGGTACAGCGCGTGGGTGTAGCGCAGAATTTGTTCGCGGCTCATCCGCGAACTGCTCTGGAAAAAACTCGCCAGCAGCGCCGGCAGGGCAAAGATGTGCAGCACGTTGTTGCGGTAGTAGGTCATCAGGACGGCGTGCTGCTCGTCCAGGTAGACAATCTTGCCGAGGGCGTCGCTCTGTTCTGACAGCAGGTCCATGTCCTTGACGTGCTTGATCAGCGCCAGGCCATCCCCCTCGGGCAGAGTGGTGTGGGGTGAGTAAGGCACGCGGCGCAGCAGCGCGAGGTACAGGTCCAATTGGCGGGCCATGGCCTGTTCGTCCAACGCCAGGCGTGTGGTGGACAGCAGCGCCAGGGCCACTAGGTTCACCGGGTTCACCGCCGCCGCTTCGTTCAAGTGGCGGGCCACCCGCTCGCTGAGGCGGTTGGTGGTTTCGTTGAGCCACGCCGGCTTGTAGTTCGGGGACAGTTCCTGTGTGCGCCAGTCGGGTTGTTCGCTGTCGAGGAATTCCGCCAGCTTGATCGGCTCGCCGAAGTTGACCGCGACCTGGCCAAAACGCTGCTTGAGCGCGCCGACCACTTTGAAAATGTCGAAGATCGACTCCTTCTTCTTGCTCGCGCCGCGTAGTTCTCCGAGGTAGGTCCGGCCTTCCAGCACGCGTTCATAGCCGATATACACCGGCACAAACACAATCGGCATACGCGAGGAGCGCAGGAAACTGCGCAGCGTAATGGCTAGCATCCCGGTCTTCGGTTGCAGCATGCGCCCGGTACGCGAGCGTCCGCCTTCGACGAAGTACTCAACCGGGAAACCCTTGGTGAACAGGGTGTGCAGGTATTCGTTGAACACCGAGGTGTACAGCGGGTTGCCTTTGAAGGTGCGGCGCATGAAAAACGCCCCGCCACGGCGCAGCAAACTGCCGATCACCGGCATGTTCAGGTTGATACCCGCGGCGATATGCGGCGGGGTCAGGCCATTCTTGAACAGCAGGTAGGACAGCAGCAGGTAGTCGATATGGCTGCGGTGGCAAGGCACGTAAATCACCTCGTAGCCTTGGGCAACCTTTTGCACGCCCTCGATGTTATTGACCTTGATGCCGTCGTAGATTTTGTTCCAGAACCAACTCAGCACCACTTCGAGGAAGCGGATCGCGGTGTAGGTGTAGTCCGAGGCGATTTCGTTGCCATAGCGCAGGGCCTGGGCCTTGGCTTTTTCGGGGCTGATTTTTTCCCGTTCGGCTTCATCCAGGATGGCCTGACGCACCAGCGGCATATTCACCAGGCCTTTGACCAGGTTGCGGCGGTGAGACAGGTCGGGGCCGATTACGGCTGTCTTCAGGTTACGAAAGTGCACACGCAGGATGCGCTGGGCCATGCGCACGGTGCGTTCGTGCCCTTTATTGTGCTCGATCAATTCACGCAGGTTGATGGGCGCGGAGAATTGCACCCGGGTCTTGCGACCAAGAATCAGGATGCTCAACAGACGGCGTAGACGGCCGGTGACGGCCCAACTGTCGGCAAACAGCAGTTTCCACGGGCTGGACTCGCTCGCCGGGGTTTGGCCCCAGAACACACTGACCGGAATGATTTGTGCATTCTCTTCGGCGTGTTCGCTCAGGGTGTTGACCAGGCGAGTCAGGGTGGGCGGCGCGCCGCGCTTGTCCTGACGGCCGAGCCAGTCCGGTTCAGGCGTGAGGTAGAAGAACGCCGCCGGCTCCATCAACGGGCCAACCGATACTGGCAGCACCGGGCGTGGCAGGCCGGCCTTGGTGCACTCGGCATCGACCACCGCCAATTCGGTGAGGGAGGGCGATTGCAGGACGTAGAACACCGGCCGGCTGCGGTCCAGGTTGAGGGTAAGGGACGACTGGTTGATCGTTTCCGAGCGAACCCAGAGGTACAACAGTCGGCGCAAGGTGCCAAACACCAGACGGCGGAACGGGGAGCGGGTCATAGGCGAGCTGCTTCAAGTGGAAAAAACCGAGCAGGCGCTCGGGCGCGTAGTGTGCCGTATTCGCCGAAAATCGGCAAAAAAGCAGCGATGTAAACTTGAGTTGATCGTTTTTGAGCCTGTCTTATACTCGGCAGTTCAACGCGACTGACTCAACAATAAAAAAACGTACGTGGGAGTAAGACAGATGGCAACGCGCGAAACCGGCAATGTGAAGTGGTTCAACGATGCAAAGGGCTATGGCTTTATTCAGCGTGAAGATGGCAAGGATGTGTTCGTGCACTACCGCGCTATTCGCGGTGATGGCCACCGTTCCCTGGCCGAGGGCCAGCAGGTGGAATACGCCGTGGTGACCGGCGAGAAGGGCTTGCAAGCGGAGGATGTGGTCGGTTTGTAATACGGGTTTTTGTTACACCGCAGAGCCCATGTGGGAGGGGGCTTGCCCCCGATTGCAGAGTGTCAGTCACTGAACACATTGGCTGAGACACCGCTATCGGGGGCAAGCCCCCTCCCACATGTTGATTGTGGTTTACCGCTCAGGCTCAGGCAGTTTTCCAGGTGATCTGCTCTTCACCGTCTGCGCTGATGCGAATCCAGGTGTCGGCACTTTCCTCACCTTCTTCCTCGACCCACGTCCCCGGCGCGCAGCGCACTTCAACGTTCAGTGCAGCAAACGCGGCGCGGGCGCAGGCGATGTCGTCGTCCCACGGGGTTTGGTCACTTTCCAGGTACAGGCTGTTCCATTTGCCTACAGCCTTGGGCAGCCAGGTGACCGGCACGTCACCGGCCTTGCACTTGTAGGTCTGGCCACGCTGGACCCAGTCGGTGCACGGGCCCAGGGCGGCGCCCAGCCAGGCGGCGATGGCCTTGTAGTCGACGTCGGCGTCCTTCAGGTAAATCTCGATATCGGGTTGGCGCATGGATATTCCTCGTTGCGGGATTCGAAAATCCATTCGCGGATACTTAAAGTCGGTTATTGAAGCACGAAATAGTCGTAACGCATCGACACGGTGACCAGCAACGGCTCGGCAGCCTCGATCACTTCGGCACGGCGCTCGGCGCTGGCGCGCCAGCCGTGGGGTGTCATGGCCAGCAGGTTAGCGCGGTCTTTGGGGTCGGCCAGGCTCAGGGTGAACTCCAGGGTTTCACTGTGCGCCAGGCTCATGCCGTCTGGCACCAGAGCCAGGTGTTTGTCGTCGGTGTACTCGCGCACTTCATCGTACAGACGCTCGCGCAGCTCCATCAGGTGGCCACTCGTAGGACCGACTTTCATCAGGCCGCCGCCGGGGCTGAGCAGGCGTTTGGCTTCCTGCCAGTCCAATGGGCTGAACACGCTGGCGAGGAACTGGCAGCTGGCATCGGCCAACGGCACGCGTGCCATGCTGGCGATCAACCAGGTCAGCTTCGGGTTGCGCTTGCACGCACGCTTGACCGCTTCCTTGGAAATATCCAGGGCATAGCCGTCGGCGTGGGGCAAGGCATCGGCGATCTGCGCGGTGTAGTAACCCTCACCACAGCCGATGTCGACCCAGCGCTGCGGTGCGCGTTCAGCCGCCAGTTCGGCGAGGCGCTTGGCCACCGGGGCGTAATGCCCGGCGTTGAGGAAGTCACGGCGTGCTTCGACCATGGCCAGGTTGTCGCCCGGATCGCGGCTGTTCTTGTGCTGCACCGGCAACAGGTTCAGGTAACCCTGGCGAGCCCGGTCGAACCGGTGCCCGGCCGGGCACGCCACGCCATTGTCCACCGCGTTGAGCGGTGCGCTGCAAATGGGGCAGGCAAGCATCAGGCGAGCAACTTGATCAGGGTCTGGTAATAGATTTCGGTCAGTACATCGAGGTCGCTGGCGAGGATGCGCTCGTTGACCTGATGGATCGTCGCGTTGACCGGGCCCAGCTCGACCACTTGGGTGCCGAGGGTGGCGATGAAGCGGCCATCCGACGTACCGCCACTGGTGGACGCCAGGGTCTCGCGACCGGTGATTGCCTTGATGCTGGCAGACACGGCGTCGAGCAAAGCGCCTGGTTCGGTGAGGAACGGCAGGCCCGACAGCGCCCATTCCACATGCCAGTCCAGGCCATGTTTGTCGAGGATGGCTGCAACGCGTTGCTGCAGGCCTTCTACGGTGGATTCGGTGGAGAAACGGAAGTTGAACACCGCCGTCAGGTCACCGGGGATCACGTTGGTGGCGCCAGTGCCGGAATTGAGGTTGGAGATCTGGAAGCTGGTCGGCGGGAAAAAGGTGTTGCCGTTGTCCCAATGCTCGGCGGCCAATTCCGCCAAGGCCGGTGCGGCCAGGTGGATCGGGTTCTTCGCCAGGTGCGGGTAGGCCACATGGCCCTGCACGCCGCGTACGGTCAGCGTAGCGCCGAGGGAGCCGCGACGGCCGTTCTTGACCACATCACCTACCAGGGTGGTGCTCGACGGTTCGCCGACGATGCACCAGTCCAGGCGCTCTTTGCGCGCGGCCAGGCGTTCGATCACGGCTTTTGTGCCGTGGTGCGCCGGGCCTTCTTCATCGCTGGTGATCAGGAAGGCAACCGAGCCCTTATGGTCCGGGTAGTCGGCGACAAAGCGTTCCGAAGCCACCAGCATCGCGGCGAGGCTGCCTTTCATGTCGGCTGCGCCACGCCCGCAGAGCATGCCGTTTTCGTCGATCAGCGCGTCAAACGGGTCGTTCTGCCAGGCCTGTACCGGGCCGGTCGGCACTACGTCAGTGTGACCGGCGAAGCACAGCACCGGACCTTCGTGCTTACCGTGGGTAGCCCAAAAGTTGTCCACGTCTTCGATGCGCATCGGCTCCAGCGCAAAACCAGCGTCGCCCAGGCGCTGCATCATCAGCTTCTGGCAATCGGCGTCGATCGGTGTGACCGAGGGGCGACGGATCAGGTCGATGGCAAGTTGAAGGGTCGGCGAAAGGTCGGCATGGGCCGTCATGGGAAAACTCCGGAAAGCATGTTTGGAAGAGCAGGGCGGGCGGACAAAACGGCCGTTATCTTATAGCAAAACGGCGACCAGAGGCCGCCGTTTAGTGCATTGCGCAAGTTTTTACGCGGCCGGCGCTGGCTCAGACGCGGCTGCCGGTTTTGGCAGCGACGACAGGAACGCCATAATCAACGCCGCCACATACGGCAGCGATTGCACCAGCAGCATCACCACCCAGAAACGTATGTCATTGCTTGGCAGGCCCTGCACCAGGTAGATCCCCAGCGCAGCGCCCCACAGCAGCAGCATGATGAACATTTCTTCGCGGGCTTCGGAAATCGCGACCCAGAAGCCGTGGTTATCCGCGTTTTTCGGCGTACGAAAGAACGGAATACTGGTGGTGAAGAAGCCATACAGCACCGCCTTGGCGATGGTGTGGGACAGCGCCAGGCCAGCCAGCGCGGCGCAGAACGCATCCTTGAGGTTCACGCCCACGGCACGGCGGTACAGGAAGATGATCTTGCCCACCTTGAACACGAACAACGCCAACGGCGGGATCGCGAAAATCAGCAGCGGCGGATCGACCCGCGTCGGCACGATGATCATCGCCGCCGACCACAACAACGCGCCGACGGTGAAGAAGATGTTCATACCGTCCGCCACCCACGGCAACCAGCCCGCGAGGAAGTGGTAGCGCTGGCCACGGGTCAGCTCCGTGTCCTTGCCGCGCAGCAGGCTGGCGGTATGACGCTTGATGATCTGGATCGCGCCATAGGCCCAGCGGAAACGCTGTTTCTTGAAGTCGATAAAGGTATCGGGCATCAGGCCCTTGCCGTAGCTGTCGTGGTAATACGCTGCCGACAGGCCTTTCTCGAACACCCGCAAGCCCAGTTCAGCGTCTTCGCAGATGCACCAGTCGGCCCAGCCGAGCTCTTCGAGCACCGAGCGACGGGTCATGGTCATGGTGCCGTGCTGGATGATCGCGTCGCGGTCGTTACGGGTAACCATGCCGATGTGGAAGAAGCCTTTGTATTCTGCGTAGCAGAGCTTCTTGAAGGTACTTTCGTTCTGGTCGCGGTAGTCCTGCGGCGACTGCACCACAGCGATTTTCGGGTCAGCGAAGTGCGGCACCATGTGCTTGAGCCAGTTCGGCGACACGCAGTAGTCCGAGTCGATCACCGCGATCACTTCAGCATCCTTGGCGGTGTGCGGGATTAAGTAGTTCAGCGCGCCGCCCTTGAAACCGGCCAGGGGCGCGACGTGGAAGAACTTGAAGCGCGGGCCGAGGGTTTCGCAGTAGTCGCGCACCGGTTCCCAAACAGCCGGGTCTTTGGTGTTGTTGTCGATAATCAGGACTTCGTAGTCCGGGTAATCCAGCGCGGCCAGGGCGTCGAGGGTCTGTTTGACCATCTCCGGCGGCTCGTTGTAGCACGGCACGTGGATCGACACTTTCGGGCGGTAGTCCGAATCCCCTTCAACCGGCAGGAATTCACGGCGACGCTTGTGAGTCCAGACTGCTTCCGCCAGTTCGTGGGCCTCGGTCAGCAACACAATAAATACGCCGAGGGCGCCGAGCGCCAGGAGGATACCCACGGTGACACTGAACCAAGTGCTGTATTGCTGGCTGTAGTCGTAGCCGATCCACACCAGTACCGAGCCGCAAAGGAATGCGATAAAGGTCAGGAACGTCCGGCCACGCTGGCGCAGGGCCGAGCCGTCGATCATCAGCAGGGTCAGGGACAGCAGGGCAAGCACCACCGAGCCGATGGCCAGTACGCGCCATTGCGGGATGGCGACAATAGGACCTTCAAAGTTGAATTTTTGCTGGCGCGCGGCGTTGTAAACGCCCCAGTAGGCGCCGGCCGAGCCTTCATCGCTGACTTTCCACGGCTGGTCGAAGGCCTCAATCACAAAGTAGTTGTAGCCCTGGCGATTGAGCTTGTTAACCAGGGTGCGCAAGTACACCGCCTGGTCTGCCGGGGACGTTTCGTTGCCACCGCGCATGCGGCCGTTGCTCGGCCAGCCAACTTCCGATAGCAGCAGTGGCTTTTTCGGGAACAATTTCTTCAGGTCCCTGGCGCGATCGAGTACGTATTGGCCGGCCTTGTCCATCGGAATGTATTCCCAGAACGGCAAAATGTGCGCGGCGATCAGGTCGACGTGCTTGGCCAGTTGCGGGTTCTTTTCCCAGATGTGCCATTGCTCGGAGGTGGTCACCGGTACCTTCACCGCGGCGCGCACCCGGTCCAGCAGCACGATCAGTTCCTCGGGGGTGATTTCTTCGCGGAACAAGGCTTCGTTGCCGACCACCACGCGCACGACACTGCGCGAGCTGTTGGCGATCTCAATGGCGCGCTGGATCTCGCGTTCGTTGCGCTTCAGGTCTGGGCTGATCCAGATCCCCAGGGTGACGCGCAAGCCGAACTCTTCCGCCAGCTTGGGGATATCCCCCAGTGTGCCGTCGACCGAGTAGGTGCGGATGTTGTCCGTCAGCTTGCTCATGATCGCAAGGTCCTGACGCATCTGTTCGTCAGTGGGGTACTGGTCTTTCTGCGGGAACTGGCCTTGCTGGAACGGCGAGTAGGAAAAACCGGAGATTTGCTCAGGCCAGTTGGGAGCAGTGACCGGGCGGTTGACCAGCGCCCAGAAGCCGGTGAATAGCGCTGCAATTGCCAGCACGATCACCAGGTTGAGTCCAAATTTACGCGATGCCATGGTTATGTCGGGTTCCAAAGGGTGTGGAACGAAAAGAGGTGTCGGCCTGCACCGAACGGCGCGCATCCTACACCGGCCTTTCCCCGAGCGTACAGCAGACAGAGAAAAGCCGGACGTTAGTCAGCGAAAGGCCATCTAAGTTCTTTACTTGTAGCTTGTTGCTTCGTACTTGTCGCTCGGTAGTCCATAATGCGCGCCGGTTTTTGGGGTAATGGTCATGAGTACAGAAGATCCGCGGTTTGCAGGCGTCGCCCGCTTGTATGGCATTGAAGGCCTGGAACGCTTGAAGGCGGCCCATGTGGCTATCGTCGGCGTCGGCGGTGTGGGCTCTTGGGCGGCGGAAGCCATGGCCCGTTGTGGGGTCGGCGAGATTTCGCTGTTTGACCTGGACGATGTCTGCGTCAGCAACAGCAACCGGCAGTTGCACGCCCTGGACAGCACTGTGGGCAAGCCCAAGGTCGAGGTGATGGCCGAGCGCCTGCGCGGTATCAACCCGGATTGCACTGTGCACGCGGTGGCGGATTTCGTGACCCGCGACACCATGGCCGAATACATAACGCCGAACATCGATTGCGTGATCGACTGTATCGACGCCGTCAACGCCAAGGCCGCGCTGATTGCGTGGTGCAAACGCCGCAAGATCCAAATCATCACCACCGGCGGCGCCGGTGGGCAGATTGATCCGACGCTGATCCAGGTGTGCGACCTTAACCGCACCTTCAACGATCCCTTGGCCTCAAAGGTGCGCTCCACCTTGCGTCGTGACTACGGCTTCTCTCGCACCGTGACCCGTCATTACAGCGTGCCGTGCGTGTTTTCCACCGAGCAACTGCGTTATCCCAAGCCGGACGGCAGCATTTGTCTGCAAAAAAGTTTTGTGGGGGATGGGGTGAAGCTGGACTGCGCGGGCGGGTTTGGCGCGGTGATGATGGTGACGGCGACCTTTGGCATGGTGGCGGCGACCAAGGCGGTGGACAAGATTGTGGCTGGGGTGCGTAGGCCTTCCGAGCGTGTCAAACCCGCCTGAATCTCAGAACTTTACACAGTTCAAAGGTGGGAGGGGACTTGCCCCCGGTTGCAGAGTGTCAGCCACTGAATAAGCTGACTGATCCAGCGCTATCGGGGGCAAGCCCCCTCCCACATTTAGTCCTGTGTATGGCTTAGCGTTCGCATACGCTGCAGGACTGCATTCAAGCCATTGCTGCGCGACGGCGACAGTTGGCGGGAAAGCCCGAGTTGATTGAACCAGTCAGGCAAGTCGACTGCCTGCAACTCGTCCGCCGACAACCCATTGACCCGCGCCAGCAGCAATGCCACCAAACCACGGATCATCCGCGCATCGCTGCTCGCGGCAAATTGCCAATGACCTTGGTCTAAGTGCCCCACCAACCACACAAGGCTTTCGCAGCCCTGTACCAGGTTGGCGTCGACCTTTTCATCATCCGCTAAAGGCGGCAGACGCTCACCCCACTGCATCAGCAAGCGAGCACGTTGCTCCCAACTTCCTACGGCTTGGAAGGCTTCCAGCGCAGCCACCGCATCCATCGGCAAGCTCATCGCAACATATCCAGCGCCTGGTCCAGCGCTTCAAAAAAGCGCTCGAGGTCGTCGGAGTCGTTATACAGCGCAAGGGAAACGCGGATCGCCCCCGACAGCTGCATCGCCTTGAGCAGCGGCATCGCGCAATGATGGCCTGCGCGTACAGCAATGCCCTGCTCGGTCAGCAGGTGCGCAAGGTCGGCGTTATGCACGCCCTCGACCACAAAGCTGACCAGCGCCACCTGCGGCGAACCCAGCACACGCACGCCATTGCGCGCCTTCAGGCCGCGCAACAGGTAGTCATGTAGGGCCGCCTCGTGGGCGGTTACTGTTTGCTGATCCAGCGAGCTCAGATAATCCAGGCTTGCCCCCAAGCCAATCACGCTGGCTATCGGCGGAGTACCTGCCTCGAACCCCAGCGGTGCTGGACGGAAGCTGGCGCTGTGGTAATCCGCCTGCTGCACCATCTCACCACCAAACTGCCAGTGGCGCAGGTGATGCAGAGCCTCGTTGCGGCCAAAGAGCACGCCGACACCGTCCGGGCCGTAGAGCTTGTGGCTGGAGAAAGCGTAGAAGTCGCATCCCAGCGCTTGCACGTCGTGACGACCGTGGACGATGCCCTGGGCGCCGTCGACCACGGTTAGGGCACCGTGTGGCTTGGCCAAATCCAGTAAGGCTTGCAGCGGTTGCCAGGCACCAAGCACGTTGGACAGTTGGCTCACCGCCAGCAGGCGCGTGCGCGGACCGATCAACTCGGCGGCGGCTTGCAGGTCGATCACGCCGTCATCACCGAGTGGCAATACCACCAGTGTGAGCGCGCGACGTTTGGCCAGTTGCTGCCAGGGCAGCAGGTTGGCGTGGTGTTCCAGGGCGCTGATGACAAGCTCATCGCCCGCATTGAATAAGTGCTCAAGGCCGTAGGCCAGGAGGTTCAGCGCAGAGGTCGCGCCGTGGGTAAACACGATGTGCCCGGTGTCACCTGCATTCAACCACTGCGCCACCTTGCTGCGACTGTCCTCGAAGGCCTGTGTCGCATGGGCCCCCGGCAAATGCTGGGCCCGGTGCACATTGGCTGCGCCATTGGCGTAGTAATGGCTGATGGCATCCAACAGAGCTTGGGGTTTTTGTGTAGTGGCGGCGTTGTCCAGATAGGTCTGGCCTTGCCGTTGCAGGGCGGCGATGGCCGGAAAGTCGGCGCGCCAGGGGGAGGGCACTAGCATGGTGTTCAAAACTCGTATAAGCGAGCCCCAGGGTCGGGGCCCGCTAGTGGCATCGAGTGGCTGCTTAGTTGTGAGCGTGCAGCGCTTCGTTCAGTTCGATGGCCGATTTGTGGGTTTTGCACTCCACTGCACCGGTCTCGGAGTTACGGCGGAACAGCAGGTCCGGTTGGCCGGCCAGCTCGCGCGCCTTGACCACTTTGACCAGTTGGTTCTGCTCATCCAGCAGCGCAACCTTGGTCCCGGCGGTGACGTACAGACCCGATTCCACGGTGTTGCGGTCGCCCAGCGGGATACCGATACCGGCATTGGCGCCGATCAGGCAGCCTTCGCCGACCTTGATCACGATGTTGCCGCCGCCCGACAGGGTGCCCATGGTGGAGCAGCCGCCGCCCAGGTCCGAGCCCTTGCCAACGAATACGCCAGCCGATACACGACCTTCGATCATGCCCGGGCCTTCAGTGCCAGCGTTGAAGTTGACGAAACCTTCGTGCATCACCGTTGTGCCTTCGCCTACGTAGGCGCCCAGGCGGATACGTGCCGCGTCAGCAATACGCACGCCGGCCGGGACGACGTAGTCGGTCATTTTCGGGAACTTGTCTACCGAGAACACTTCCAGCAACTCGCCACGCAGGCGTGCTTCCAGCTGGCGCTCGGCCAGTTCGCTGATGTCGATCGCGCCCTGGCTGGTCCAGGCCACGTTCGGCAGTTGCGGGAACACGCCAGCCAGGCTCAGGCCGTGAGGCTTGACCAGGCGGTGGGACAGCAGGTGCAGCTTGAGGTAGGCCTCAGGCGTGGAGGTCAGCGCGGCGTCTTCGGCCAGCAGGGTGGCGACCAGAGGCGTGTGGCTTTCTGCCAGGCGGCTCAGCAGGGCGGCTTGTGTGGCGTCGACGCCTTTGAGCGCGTCGGCCAGTTGCAGGGCCTGGGTCACGGTGAAGGTGATCGCCTGGTTACCCTCGGAGTAACCGAGGATCGGCGCGATGGCCGCGACGATTTCAGCCGATGGGTTGAGCAGCGGTTGTGCGTAAAAAACTTCCAGCCAAGCACCTTGGCGGTTCTGAGTGCCGACGCCGAAGCCCAGGCTGAACAGGGAATGGGACATGCTATTACCTCTACAAAAATGGAAGGGCTGGCCTACTTGAGGGCCGCCGAATAACTTTCTGGCTTGAAGCCAATCAGGGTTCTGTCACCGAGATCAAGCACCGGGCGCTTGATCATCGAAGGTTGCGCGAGCATCAATTCAATGGCTTTCGACTGATCGAGATCGGCTTTGCGTTCGTCTTCGAGTTTGCGAAAGGTGGTGCCCGCACGGTTCAAAACCACCTGCCAACCGTGCTCGTTGCACCATTGGGTCAAGTGTTCGCGGTCGATACCGACCGTTTTGTAGTCGTGGAACTCATAGCTCACAGCATGCTCATCGAGCCAGGTGCGCGCTTTTTTCATGGTGTCGCAGGCTTTGATGCCGAAAAGGTGCAACGTTTTGCTTGAAGCGGTCAAGGAATTGCCCCCTTTTAGGATGCTCAAAACGAAAGGTCCGGGATTATGCCACGACCAGCGGGTTTGGGTGCCGCTCGTCAGCAGGCCCCACGGCTTTGTGCGACTTATGTGCAAAAGCCAGTGCGTGGCATAGCCGCGTAACATAGCTGGGTAATATGGCACTTCAACTGCCAGTTGTTGCCTGATGTGTGTCGTTGCAAGTCGATCGTCCGGGAAACCCGCGTTATGCAAACCGCCTACACCGTTCTTATCCTGCTGATGCTGGTCAGCGTTTCGCGTCTGGTCGGACGTGTCATTCCTCTGCCGTTACCGCTGGTGCAGATCGCCGCCGGAGCCTTGTTGGCCTGGCCAACGCTGGGCCTGCATGTGGCGCTGGACCCTGAACTGTTCCTGTTCCTGTTCTTGCCACCTTTGTTGTTTTCCGACGGTTGGCGCATGCCCAAACGCGAATTGTGGCGTCTGCGGGGCCCGATTCTGACGCTGGCCGTGGGCCTTGTGCTGTTCACGGTAGTCGGCGCCGGATACTTCATTCACTGGATTTTGCCTACGATCCCGTTACCGGTGGCCTTCGCCCTGGCGGCCGTATTGTCGCCGACGGATGCGGTGGCAGTGTCGGCCATTTCCCAGAATCGTTTGCCCACGCCATTGATGCATATGCTCCAGGGCGAAGCCTTGATGAATGATGCGTCGGGCCTTGTGACCTTCAAGTTTGCCTTGGCAGCGGCACTGACCGGCGTGTTCTCCCTGGCCGATGCGAGCTTGACCTTCGTGTTGGTGGCCGTCGGTGGCCTGGCGATCGGTGTGGCGTTGAGTTGGCTGGTCGGCCGCCTGCGCGCATGGATGATTGCGCGGGGCTGGGACGATCCGGCGACTCATGTGGTGTTTATGTTGCTGTTGCCGTTTGCCGCTTATGTATTGGCTGAACGGTTGGGCGCCTCAGGGATTTTG
Source organism: Pseudomonas sp. W22_MBD1_FP4 (assembly GCF_052113765.1). Taxonomy (NCBI): domain Bacteria; kingdom Pseudomonadati; phylum Pseudomonadota; class Gammaproteobacteria; order Pseudomonadales; family Pseudomonadaceae; genus Pseudomonas; species Pseudomonas sp. W22_MBD1_FP4. The sequence continues at coordinate 121,100 of NZ_JBGQOI010000009.1, forward strand.
TCGGCAGTGGCGGCGGGCATGATGCAAAGCTGGCTGGACCTGCTGCCACGCCAGACCAGCACAAGGCTGCTTAACCGCAGCGTCTGGTCGTTGCTGGAGTTTGCCTTCAATGGCTTGATTTTCCTGCTGCTGGGATTGCAACTGCCGGACATCATCAAAGCCGTGGTGAGCCATGAAGCCACGCTATGGCCGACCCTGTTTTACCGCTGCCTGGATGTGATTGCAATTTTCCTGGTGCTGGTGGTGCTGCGTTTTATCTGGGTGCAGAGCATCTGGAGGCTGTCGGGGTTATTGCGGCGCCTGCGAGGGAAAAGTGATCTGACGTTGGTGCCAACCGCCCGATCCTGTTGGCTCTTGACGGTCGGCGGTGTGCGCGGTGCGGTGACCCTGGCGGGTGTGATGTCGGTGCCTTTGCTGTTGGCGCCAGGCAAAGATTTTCCTGAGCGTGATTTGCTGATCTTTATCGCGGCCGGGGTGATCCTGCTTTCACTGGTCGCCGCCTGCATTGCCTTGCCACTGTTGCTGCGCGGTATCGAAAAGAGCCCCGATGAGAAGCGTCATAAGGAAGTGCGGGAGGCGTGGAAAAAGACCGCCGTGGCAGCGATTCACGCACTGGAGGCGGAGGAGCCCGTAGAGTCGGAAACCTCCGACGCCGCACAGGCGGCGCTGGCTACGGAGCTCAAGGCGCGGCTGATGTCGGAATATCGTCATCAGTTGGAGGTGTTCAACGACTCCGCCGAGGCCCAGGCGCTGGCGAGGCACATGGACCTGCTTGAGCGAAAACTGCGGCTCAAGGCCCTGCGCGCGCAACGTTTGGAGTTGTACAGCTTGAGCCGTCATCACCAGATTGGTGATGACGTCTTGAGGGAGGTGTTGGGGGAGCTGGATATGAGTGAGGCGAATCTGGGCCAGGTGAAATGACCCGATTGCTTACCGACGACGCTGAATGAAATCCCGAATCCGTTCAGCCGCTTCCACGCACTCGGCCAGCGGTGCGACCAGCGCCAGGCGTACGCGGCCAGCCCCAGGGTTGACGCCATCCACTTCCCGCGACAGGTACGAACCTGGGACCACGGTGACGTGTTCTTCAACGAACAGGTCGCGGCAGAACGCGGCATCGTCGCCATTCACATTTGGCCACAGGTAGAAGCCACCGTCGGGACTTTGTACATCCAGCACCGGCTTGAGGATGGTCAGCACGGCTTCGAATTTCTCGCGATACAGGTCACGGTTGGCCAGTACGTGCGCTTCGTCCTGCCAGGCGGCAATGCTCGCCAGTTGGGTTTGCACCGGCATCGCGCAGCCGTGGTAGGTGCGGTACAGCAGGAAGGCCTTGAGGATCTCGGCATCACCGGCCACGAAACCAGAGCGCAGGCCCGGCAAGTTGGAGCGTTTGGACAAGCTGTGGAATACCACGCAGCGCTTGAAATCCTGGCGACCCAGTTCAACACAGGCGCTCAACAAGCCCGGCGGCGGGGTTTGTTCGTCAAAGTACAGCTCGCTGTAGCACTCGTCGGCGGCGATGACGAAGTCATGTTCGTCGGCCAGGGCGATCAGTTTTTTCAGGGTCTCAACCGGGATCAGTGCGCCGGTCGGGTTGCCGGGGGAGCACAGGAACAGGATCTGGCAGCGTTTCCAGATGTCTGGTGTCACGGCGTCGAAGTCCGGGTTGAAGCCGTTCTCATCCAGGCATGGCAGGTAGTGCGGCTTGGCACCGGCAAGGAACGCGGCGCCTTCGTAGATCTGGTAGAAGGGGTTCGGGCTGACCACCAGTGCATCGTCGCCACGGTTGACTACGGTCTGAGTGAAGGCGAACAGTGCTTCGCGGGTGCCGTTGACCGGCAGGATATTGCGCGCTGGGTCAAGCCATCCCTTGGGCACGTTGAAGCGACGTTCACACCAGGCGCCAATGGCCTCGCGCAGTGCCGGGATGCCCAGAGTGGTGGGGTACACCGCCATCTGATCAAGGTTGCTGCTCAGTGCCTCGGCCACGAACGTGGGCGATTTGTGCTTGGGTTCACCGATGGACAGGGCAATCGGGCGCTTGTCCGGGTTGGGTGTGACGCTGCCCAGCAGGGCGCGCAATTTCTCGAACGGGTAGGGCTGCAACTGGTTCAGGGCGTTGTTCATGAGACTCTCGTTCAATTCATTGGTAATGCGGTCTGTCGGGCGCTGCAGGTCCAACTGTGGGAGGGGGCTTGCTCCCGATTAAGGTGTGTCAGTCAGCTAATAGGTTTCTGATCCGCTGCTTTCGGGGGTAAGCCCTCTCCCACATAAGCCCCGTTCAAAACGTCAGGCGCGTCAGCTCGACACCGGGCTCTTGGGTCACGCTCAACTGCTGGACGATAGCCTCCTGCAAACGGCGGCACAGTTCCGGGTCGGACAGCGGCTGGTTGTCGGCGTCGGTAATAAAGAACACGTCTTCCACGCGCTCGCCCAGGGTCGCAATCTTGGCATTTTGTAATGACAGGTCGAACTCCAGGAAAATCCCGCCGATCCGCGCCAGCAGGCCTGGGCGATCCGGTGCGCTGAGTTCCAGCACCGTCACTGGGCGCTGCGCATCGTTGGAGATGGTCACCTGGGGCGCAAAGGCAAAGTGCTTCAGTTGGCGCGGCACCCGGCGCTGGATGATCGTTGGATAGTCGTCCGGGTTACGCAGGGCTTCGGTGAGGCCTTCGCGGATCTTTTTCACCCGCGTCGGGTTGTCGCCGATGGACTCGCCTTCGGTATCGAGCACGATGTAGGTGTCGAGGGTGAACTGGCTGCTGGAAGTGATCACCCGGGCATCGTGGATGTTCAGATTGAGCTGGTCCATGGCCGCTACCGTCACGGCAAAGAAGTCGTGCTGGTCGGGCGCGTAGATGAAGATCTGCGTGCCGCCTTCGAATTCGCGCTGGGTGGTTTCCTTGATCAGCACCAGCGGGCCGCCATCGGCGGGCTGCTGCAGGATTGCGTCAGTGTGCCAGGCCACATCGCCGGCGGTGTGGCGCAAGAAGTAATCGTCACCCAGTTGCGACCACAGTTGCTCGACGTCATCCGGATCGTTGCCGCCGCGCACCAGAATATCCAAGGCCGCGCTTTGGGTGCGGCGGATCTGCTCTTCGCGGTCCACTGGGTTCTCCAGACCACGGCGCAGGGCGCGCTTGGTCTCTGTGTACAGTTGGCGCAACAGACTGGCGCGCCACGAGTTCCACAGTGTCGGGTTGGTGGCGTTGATGTCGGAAACGGTCAACACGTAGAGGTAGTCGAGGCGGGTTTCATCGCCGATAGCTTGCGCGAAATCGTGGATCACCTGCGGGTCGGACAAGTCCTTGCGCTGTGCGGTGGTCGACATCACGAGGTGGTTCTGTACCAGCCAGACGATCAGGCGGCTATCCCATTGCGGCAACTGGTGGCGCTGACAGAAGGCTGCGGCGTCGACCGCGCCGACTTCCGAGTGGTCGCCATGCCGGCCCTTGCCGATGTCGTGGTACAGGCCGGCCAGGTAGATCAGCTCCGGCTTGGGCAGCTTGGCCATAAGCTTACTGGCCAGCGGGAATTTCTCTGACACCTGGGTGTACTGCAACTTACGCAGGTGCTTGATCAGATTAAGGGTGTGCGCATCCACTGTATAAATGTGGAACAGGTCGTGCTGCATCTGCCCGACGATAAAGCCGAACTCCGGCAGGTAGCGCCCCAGGATGCCGTAGCGGTTCATGCGGCGCAGGTTGCGGTGGATACCGATCTTGCACTTGAACAGCTCGATAAACAGGCTGGTGTTGCGGATGTCGTTGCGAAAATCATCGTCGATCAAGTGACGGTTTTCCCGCAGCAGGCGGATAGTATCCGCGCGCACGCCTTTGATTTCCGGCTGCTGGGCCATCAATACGAAGATTTCCAGCATGGCGAATGGGGTGCGGCGGAACACGTTGTCGTTGCGCGCCTCAATATAGCCGTCGTGCAGTTGGAAGCGCGCATTGATCGGCTGCGGCGGCGCCTCATCCTCGGGGGCCAGGATCACTTCTTCGAAGTGCTGGATGATCAGGTCGCTGAGCTGGGCGATGCTCATCACCACCCGGTAGTACTGCTGCATGAAGCTTTCGATGCTGGTCTTCGCGTCCTCGCCCTCAAAGCCCAGCAGCGTGGCGATGGAGCGCTGATGATCGAACAGCAGGCGATCTTCGGAGCGCCCGGCGAGCATGTGCAGGGCGTAGCGCACTTTCCAAATGAATTCCTGGGACGAGGCTAGCAGGGCGTTTTCGCTCTCTACCAAAAAACCTTCGCCGGCCAGGGCGCGCAGGTTAAGGGTGCCGTACTGGCGCCGGGCGACCCACAAAATCGTCTGGATGTCGCGCAACCCGCCGGGCGAGCCTTTGACGTTGGGCTCCAGGTTGTATTCGGTGTCGTTGTACTTGTGGTGCCGGGCTTTCTGCTCGGCGCGTTTGGCCAGGAAGAAGTCCTTGCTCGGCCACATATGCGCGGTGCTGGTGACTTCCAGCATCCGCTGGCGCAAGCGCTCTGGGCCGGCGATGGTGCGGCTTTCCATCAGGTTGGTAATGACGGTGAGGTCGGCACGGGCCTCTTGGGCGCACTCGTCCACCGAGCGCACGCTCTGGCCGACTTCCAGGCCAATGTCCCACAGCAGTGTCAGAAAACGCTCGATGGAATCGCGAAAGATCTCATGATCGGCGCTGTCCAGCAGGATCAGCAGGTCAATATCGGAGTAGGGGTGGAGTTCGCCACGGCCATAGCCGCCAACGGCCACCAGGGCGATGTCGGCGTCTTCGCTCCAGTTGAACTGTTCCCAGGCCTTTTGAAGGATGTTGTCGACGAACCAGGCACGGTCCTCGATCAGCCGGCGGATGTCGCGGCCGCTACGAAAGCGCTCGTCGAGCACTTCGCGGGCCTGGCGGATCGCCTTCTTGAAGGCGGCGATGGGGCTTGCCTTCAGGGCCAGTTCGGCCTGGAACTGGCCACGGTCGAAGAGTTCGGGATCCACCTGGGGCATCGATCGGCTTTCCTTTCTATCTATCAGTCAGTCACAACACGCTGTGGGAAAACCTGGGCAACCTTCAGGCCGAAACGCGTGGGATCGTATCGTCAGCGCGCAGGGTGAAGATCTCGTAGCCGGTTTCGGTGACCAGTAGGGTGTGTTCCCACTGCGCCGAAAGCTTGCGGTCCTTGGTAATGGCGGTCCAGCCGTCGCCCAGCACCTTGGTGTCGGCTTTGCCCTGGTTGATCATCGGCTCGATGGTAAAGGTCATGCCTGCCTTGAGCTCCATGCCGGTGCCGGCGCGGCCGTAGTGCAGGATCTGTGGCTCTTCATGGAACACGGTGCCGATGCCGTGGCCGCAGAAATCACGTACCACCGAGAAGCCGTTCTTTTCAGCGTGCTTCTGGATCACTTCACCGATATCGCCCAGGCGGCAGCCGGGTTTGACGATTTCGATCGCCTTGTACATGCATTCCTGGGTGACTTGGGACAGGCGTTCGGCCCAGACCGGCACGGTGCCGACGTGGAACATGCGGCTGGTATCGCCGAAGTAGCGATCCTTGATCACGGTGACGTCGATGTTCAGGGTGTCGCCGTCCTTCAGGGGTTTGTCGCACGGAATACCGTGGCAGACCACATGGTTGATCGACGTGCAGATTGACTTGGGGAAGCCTTTGTAATTCAACGGCGCAGGAATGGCACCCTGCACATTGACGATATAGTCATGGCAGATCTGGTTGAGGGTGTCCGTGGTGACGCCCGGCTTGACGTGCTCGGCAATCATTTCCAGCACGTCGGCAGCCAGTTTGCCGGCAATGCGCATGCCGGCAATGTCTTCGGCGGTTTTCAAACTAACGGTCATACAGGCTCTCTCTAGCGCGAAGCGCTGAAATCAATACGGTTTACGGGCGCGCGACAAAAGGTTACAGAATTCGCAAAAGCCCCAAAAAACGCGATTCTAACAGACGCGGGCGGCAAATCATGAGCCCCTGACGATCGCTTCTCTCTATAAGGTGGGGCTATATCCGCTCTATTCAAAGGGTTGCGCATAAGCCGCGCACGCCAAATGTGATTGCGGGTTTCGTTTTCGCCCTTCGTGTGGTATAAAATGCGCCGCTTTCCGGGGATGCCCCGAAGAGCTTAAATCCACACACGTGTCGACACGATGACCTGGGTGCCGGAGGCCTTGATGCCGCTGGTTGGTCATTGGGATACGTGGAGGCCAAACCCGACTTATTAAGGAACTATCATGTCCCAAGTCAATATGCGCGATATGCTGAAGGCCGGTGTGCACTTCGGTCACCAGACCCGTTACTGGAACCCGAAAATGGGTAAATACATTTTCGGCGCGCGTAACAAGATCCACATTATCAACCTTGAAAAAACCCTGCCAATGTTCAACGAAGCTCTGACTTTCGTAGAGCGTCTGGCCCAGGGCAAAAACAAGATTCTGTTCGTCGGCACCAAGCGTTCCGCTGGCAAGATCGTTGCTGAAGAAGCAGCACGTTGCGGTTCGCCGTACGTCGATCACCGCTGGTTGGGCGGCATGCTGACCAACTTCAAAACCATCCGTGCTTCCATCAAGCGTCTGCGTGACCTTGAAGTGCAAGCCGAAGACGGTACTTTCGCCAAGCTGACCAAGAAAGAAGCGCTGATGCGCTCCCGTGACCTGGAAAAGCTCGATCGTTCCCTGGGTGGTATCAAGGACATGGGCGGTCTGCCTGACGCACTGTTCGTTATCGACGTTGATCACGAGCGCATCGCGATCACCGAAGCCAACAAGCTGGGCATCCCTGTTATCGGCGTAGTCGATACCAACAGCAGCCCGGAAGGCGTTGACTACATCATCCCAGGCAACGATGACGCAATCCGCGCTATCCAGCTGTACATGGGTTCGATGGCTGACGCTGTAATCCGTGGTCGCAACCACGTTGCTGGTGGTACCGAGCAGTTCGTTGAAGAAGCTCCGGTAGCCGCAGCTGAGTAATTGACGCCCTGGCGTTGACTCAGTAAGCAAAAAGGGGGCTTGGCCCCCTTTTTGCCCCCTCGAAAACCATTTGTGCGCAGCGCAGCTACATCATCTGTAACGTGCAGCGGCCTACAAGGGTGGTTCGGGAAGAATTGATCCCCCGTTCGATCGGGTGGAATGGTTGAAAACCTATCCAAGAGGAATTTGAAAATGGCAGCAATTACTGCAGCGTTGGTTAAAGAACTGCGTGAGCGTACCGGCGAAGGCATGATGGATTGCAAGAAAGCCCTGGAAAAGGCTGACGGCGACATCGAAAAAGCAATTGATGACATGCGTGCTTCCGGCGCAATCAAGGCTGCCAAGAAAGCAGGCAACGTGGCTGCTGAAGGCGCTATCGCTCTGAAAGAAGACGGCAAATCTGCTGTTCTGCTGGAAGTGAACTCGCAGACCGACTTCCTGGCTCTGCAAGACGACTTCAAGGCATTTGTTGCTGCCAGCGTTGATAAAGCGTTCGACGACAAACTGACTGACGTCGCTCCGCTGATCGAGGCACAAGAAGCTGCACGCCTGGTACTGGTCGGCAAAGTTGGCGAAAACGTCAACATCCGTCGCCTGGTACGCGTTGAAGGTGACGTTGTTGGTGGTTACCTGCACGGCAACAAGATCGGTGTTGCAGTTGTCCTGAAGGGCGGCAACGTTGAGCTGGCTAAAGACATCGCTATGCACGTAGCGGCCAGCAACCCAGAGTTCCTGCTGCCTTCGGAAGTTTCTGCCGAAGCGATCGAGCGCGAAAAGGCTGTGTTCCTGCAGCTGAACGAAGAAAAAATCAAAGGCAAGCCAGAAAACATTGTTGAAAATATGGTCAAAGGCCGTATTAGCAAGTTCCTGGCCGAAGCAAGCCTGGTTGAGCAGGCGTTCGTTAAGAACCCTGAAATCAAGGTTGGCGAACTGGCTAAGAAAGCCGGTGCTGAAATCGTTTCCTTCACTTACTTCAAAGTAGGCGACGGTATCGAGAAGCCGGTCGACAACTTCGCTGAAGAAGTTGCTGCCCAGCTGGCTGCCGCCAAGCAATAAGACAGTTTTCAACTGTCGCCCGAAAGAGGCTGCCCGCTCACGCGCGCAGCCTCTTTTCAAATGGGCAGGCCGAATTAATTTGGCTTACCCTCGGAACTGGCTTACAAAGCCGTGTTCCGATGGCGCTGTGAGAGCGTCCAGCTAGAGTGAACGCAAGCCGTAAACGGCTCGCCAAGAATTTTTAAAAAATACGCCGCAGGAGAGATTCGCAATGGCTCAGCAGGGCAGTGGTTATCAGGCTCGCTATAAACGCATTCTACTCAAGCTCAGCGGCGAGGCCCTGATGGGCTCGGAAGAGTTCGGGATTGATCCCAAGGTGCTCGACCGCATGGCGCTGGAAGTCGGCCAACTGGTTGGCATCGGCGTGCAAGTCGGCTTGGTGATCGGCGGCGGTAACCTGTTCCGTGGCGCGGCGCTGAGTGCGGCCGGTATGGATCGGGTCACTGGCGACCACATGGGCATGCTGGCCACTGTGATGAACGCCCTGGCGATGCGTGATGCCCTGGAGCGTGCCAATATCTCGGCTATCGTGATGTCGGCTATTTCCATGGTGGGTGTGACCGATCACTATGATCGTCGCAAAGCCATGCGCCATTTGAACTCAAAAGAAGTGGTGATCTTCGCCGCTGGTACCGGTAACCCATTCTTTACCACTGATTCGGCGGCGTGCCTGCGTGCCATCGAAATCGACGCTGACGTGGTTTTGAAGGCAACCAAGGTAGACGGTGTGTACACCGCAGACCCATTCAAAGACCCGCATGCCGAGAAGTTCGATCATCTGACCTACGATGAAGTGCTGGATCGCAAGCTGGGTGTCATGGACCTGACGGCTATTTGCCTGTGCCGCGACCACAAGATGCCGCTGCGCGTATTTAATATGAACAAGCCCGGCGCCCTGCTGAATATCGTACACGGCGGCGCGGAAGGGACTCTGATCGAGGAAGGCCAACAATGATCAATGAAATCAAGAAAGACGCCCAAGCGCGTATGCAGAAATCCCTGGAATCTTTGAGCCATGCATTCGGCCAGATTCGTACTGGCAAGGCGCACCCGAGTATTCTGGGCAGCGTGATGGTGCCTTACTACGGCGCTGACACTCCGCTGAGCGGCGTGGCAAACGTTACCGTTAAAGATTCGCGCACCCTGCAAGTCGTGGCTTTCGAGCGCAACATGCTCGCTGCGGTCGACAAGGCGATTCAGAGCGCCGGCTTGAACCTCAATCCGACCAACCTGGGCGAACTGCTGCTGATCTCCATGCCTGCCTTGACCGAAGAAACCCGCAAGGGCTTCACCAAGCAGGCACGTAGCGCGGCTGAAGATGCACGCGTTGCTGTGCGCAACATCCGTCGTGATGCCCTGGGTGACCTGAAGAAACTGGTTAAGGACAAGGAGATCAGCGAAGACGAAGAGCGTCGCGCCGTCGCTGATATCGACAAGCTGACCAAAGATGCCGAGGCCCAGATCACCAAGGCCACGGAAGAAAAAGAAAAGGACCTGATGGCCGTATAAGGGTCAGGACGCCTTCATGGAAAAGACCAAGCAGACTGTACCCTCTTTGGTGCCGCGCCATGTCGCGATCATCATGGATGGAAATAATCGCTGGGCGAAGAAACGCTTTATGCCGGGTGTCGCCGGGCATAAAGCGGGTGTCGATGCGGTGCGGGCTGTGATTGAGGTGTGTGCCGAGGCCAAGGTCGAGGTGTTGACCTTGTTCGCCTTCTCCAGTGAGAACTGGCAGCGGCCCGCCGAAGAAGTCAGCGCCTTGATGGATCTGTTCTTCAAGGCGTTGCGTCGTGAGGCGAAGCGCCTTAATGACAACAATATCAGTCTGCGCATCATCGGTGATCGCTCGCGATTCCACCCGGAGCTGCAGGCGGCCATGCGCGAGGCGGAGGCCATCACGGCTGGCGCAAACCGTTTTGTGCTACAGATCGCAGCCAACTACGGCGGCCAGTGGGATATCGCCCAGGCTGCACAGCGGCTGGCTCGCGAAGTGCAAGCCGGTCATCTTCGACCGGACGACATCACGCCTGAACTGTTGCAAACCTGCCTGGTGACCGGTGACCTGCCATTGCCTGACTTGTGCATCCGTACCGGCGGTGAACATCGCATCAGCAATTTCCTGCTGTGGCAGTTGGCCTACACCGAGCTGTACTTCTCCGACCTGTTCTGGCCGGACTTCAAACACGATGCCATGCGTACTGCGCTGGCCGATTTCGCTTCCCGCCAGCGTCGCTTCGGTAAAACGAGTGAGCAGGTCGAAGCTGGAGCCCGGGTTTAAATGCTTAAACAACGAATCATCACAGCGCTCATCCTGTTGCCGATCGCTTTATGTGGGTTTTTCCTGCTCGATGGGTCCGGTTTTGCCCTATTTATCGGGCTGGTCGTAACCTTGGGCGCCTGGGAATGGGCACGATTGGCAGGTTTCAACGCGCAATTGCCGCGCTTGGTGTATGCCGCTGTCGTAGCGGTGTTACTGTTTCTGATGCACACCCTGTCGAGCATCATCGTGCCTTGGGTGCTGGGTGCTGCGGTGCTGTGGTGGGCGCTTGCGACCTATCTGGTGTTGACGTTTCCGCGCAGCAGTGGTCATTGGTCCAGTGTAGCCAGCAAGTTGGTGATTGGCTTATTGATTCTGTTGCCAGCCTGGCAAGGGTTGGTGGAGATCAAGAACTCGCCGATGGGCAATTGGCTGATCATGGCGGTGATGGTGCTGGTGTGGGGCGCAGATATCGGCGCCTACTTCTCGGGACGTGCATTCGGTAAGCGCAAGCTGGCACCGGCAGTCAGTCCGGGCAAGAGTTGGGAAGGGGTTTACGGCGGCCTGGCATTGACCCTGCTGATCACTTTGGTGGTCGGTGTGGTGCGGGATTGGTCAGTAACGGACATCTTCCTGGCTCTTCTGGGTACGGCTATCGTCGTGTTCATCTCGGTCGTGGGCGACCTCACTGAAAGCATGTTTAAGCGCCAGGCCGGGGTCAAGGACAGCAGTAATCTGCTGCCAGGGCACGGTGGGGTGCTGGACCGTATTGATAGCCTTACCGCTGCTATTCCGATCTTTGCCGTGCTGTTGTGGATGACTGCTTCGTGAGCCGTCTGCAGCAAGTAACCGTGTTGGGCGCAACCGGCTCGGTAGGGTTGAGCACCCTCGATGTGATCGCTCGTCACCCTGATCGCTATCAAGTGTTTGCCCTGACGGGATTCACCCGTCTGAGCGAGCTGCTGGCGCTGTGTGTGCGTCATGCGCCTCGCTTTGCTGTGGTGCCTGAAGCAGCGGCAGCGCAGGGCCTGCAGGATGACCTGCGGGCTGCCGGACTTGCCACGCAGGTGCTGGTAGGCGAGTCGGGGTTGTGTCAGGTCTCGGCCGATGCCGAGGTGGACACTGTAGTCGCCGCTATTGTCGGTGCCGCCGGCTTGCGCCCAACCTTGGCTGCCGTCGACGCGGGCAAAAAAATCCTGCTGGCCAATAAAGAAGCGCTGGTGATGTCTGGCGCGCTCTTTATGCAGGCGGTGCGTAAAAGCGGTGCGGTGCTGTTGCCGTTGGACAGTGAGCACAACGCAATCTTTCAGTGCATGCCCGGAGACTACGCTCGTGGCTTGAGTCAGGTAGGCGTTCGTCGGATTCTGCTGACCGCTTCCGGTGGGCCTTTCCGGCAAACTCCGTTGGTAGAGCTGGAGCATGTGTCTCCGGATCAAGCATGCGCCCATCCGAACTGGTCCATGGGCCGCAAAATCTCCGTGGATTCGGCAAGCATGATGAACAAGGGCCTGGAATTGATCGAGGCCTGCTGGTTGTTCGATGCGCGGCCGGATCAGGTCGAGGTGGTTATTCACCCGCAAAGCGTGATTCATTCCTTGGTCGACTACGTGGATGGTTCAGTCTTGGCCCAATTGGGCAATCCCGATATGCGTACGCCGATCGCTAATGCCCTGGCGTGGCCGGAGCGGATTGATTCCGGCGTGGCGCCACTCGACCTGTTTGCAGTTGCTCGCCTGGATTTTGAAGCGCCGGACGAACAGCGCTTTCCTTGTCTGCGCTTGGCGCGGCAGGCGGCGGAGGCGGGTAACAGTGCGCCAGCGATGCTCAATGCAGCCAATGAGGTGGCCGTGGCGGCGTTTCTCGAACGGCGCATCCGCTTTCCGCAGATCGCGAGTATTATCGAGGACGTTTTGAGTCTTGAGCCTGTGGTGGCTGTAAATGACCTCGGGGCGGTATTTGAGGCAGATACCAAGGCGCGGACCTTGGCCGAGCAATGGTTGAGCCGCAACACGCGTTAGTCTGTGGGCGCGCTTGAGCCTTCGGGTACTGGATTGGATTGCGGAGAAATTAGATGAGTGCGCTTTACATGATTGTCGGCACCCTGGTTGCTCTGGGTGTGCTGGTCACCTTCCACGAGTTCGGCCACTTCTGGGTGGCGCGTCGTTGCGGCGTCAAGGTACTGCGTTTTTCCGTCGGTTTCGGCATGCCGCTGGTTCGCTGGCACGACCGTCGTGGCACCGAGTTTGTGATTGCGGCCATCCCGTTGGGTGGCTACGTCAAGATGCTCGATGAGCGCGAAGGCGAAGTGCCGGCTGATCAGTTGGACCAATCCTTTAATCGCAAGACCGTTCGTCAGCGTATCGCTATCGTTGCCGCTGGTCCGATCGCCAACTTCCTGCTGGCGATGCTGTTCTTCTGGGTGTTGGCCATGCTGGGCAGCCAGCAGGTGCGTCCAGTTATCGGCGCCGTTGAGGCGGACAGTATCGCTGCCAAGGCTGGCCTGGTCGCTGGCCAGGAAATTGTGTCTATTGATGGCGAACCGACCACGGGTTGGGGGGCGGTCAATTTGCAGTTGGTGCGTCGCTTGGGTGAAAGCGGCACTGTTAATGTTGTGGTGCGTGAGCAGGACTCCAGCGCCGAAATCCCGCGGTCGTTGGCCTTGGATCATTGGCTCAAAGGCGCTGATGAGCCTGATCCGATCAAGTCCTTGGGTATTCGTCCGTGGCGTCCGGCACTGCCGCCGGTCCTTGCCGAGCTGGATCCGAAGGGGCCAGCCCAGGCTGCAGGTCTGAAAACCGGCGATCGTCTGTTGGCCCTCGATGGCCAGGCGCTGGGTGAATGGCAGCAAGTGGTCGATCTCGTTCGTGTACGCCCTGATACCAAAATTGTGCTGAAAATTGAGCGCGACGGTGCTCAAATCGACGTTCCCGTTACTCTGGCGGTGCGTGGCGAAGCCAAGGCAGCCGGGGGGTACTTGGGTGCTGGCGTTAAGAGTCCGGAGTGGCCGCCATCAATGGTGCGTGAGGTCAGCTTCGGGCCGTTGGCGGCGATTGGCGAGGGTGCAAAACGCACCTGGACCATGAGCGCACTGACCCTGGAATCCCTCAAGAAAATGTTGTTCGGCGAGCTCTCGGTAAAAAACTTGAGTGGACCGATAACCATTGCTAAAGTGGCGGGCGCTTCTGCCCAGTCGGGTGTCGCGGATTTCCTGAATTTCCTGGCTTATCTGAGTATTAGCCTGGGTGTTCTGAATTTGCTGCCCATTCCTGTACTGGATGGGGGGCATCTGTTGTTTTATCTGGTCGAGTGGGTGCGTGGTCGCCCCTTGTCAGATCGAGTGCAGGGTTGGGGGATACAGATCGGTATCAGTTTGGTTGTCGGGGTGATGTTATTAGCCTTGGTCAACGATCTGGGTCGACTGTAACGCTTCGCTGAATTGCGAATCTGCCGCATTTTGCGGCAGTTTGTTTATTGCCAGTTGGAATAAGAAAGGACTTCATGAAACGTCTGCTGCTAACTGCGGTTCTCACCGTATTGATGATCGCCGAAGTTCACGCCGAGTCCTTCACCATCTCCGATATTCGCGTCAACGGCCTCCAGCGGGTTTCCGCGGGTAGCGTCTTTGGTGCATTACCGTTGAACGTCGGTGAACAGGCTGATGATCGTCGCCTGGTGGAATCCACTCGTGCGCTGTTCAAAACCGGTTTCTTTCAAGACATCCAACTGGGGCGCGAAGGTAACGTCTTGGTCATCACCGTCGTCGAGCGACCTTCTGTCGCCAGTATCGAGATCGAAGGTAACAAGGCGATCTCTACTGAAGACCTGATGAAGGGCCTCAAGCAGTCCGGCCTGGCCGAGGGCGAGATCTTCCAGCGCGCCACTCTTGAAGGTGTGCGTAACGAACTGCAGCGTCAGTACGTTGCTCAGGGCCGCTACTCGGCGACCGTGGAGACGGAAGTGGTCCCGCAGCCTCGTAACCGTGTCGGCCTCAAGGTCAACATCAACGAAGGCACCGTGGCGGCCATTCAGCACATCAACGTGGTGGGTAACACCAAGTTTGCTGATGACGACCTGATCGACCTCTTCGAGCTCAAGACCACCAACTGGCTGTCGTTCTTCAAGAACGACGACAAGTACGCCCGTGAAAAACTCTCCGGTGACCTGGAGCGTCTGCGTTCGTACTACCTGGACCGTGGCTATATCAATATGGATATCGCGTCGACCCAGGTGTCCATCACCCCGGACAAGAAGCACGTCTATATCACCGTTAACGTCAACGAAGGCGAGAAGTACAAGGTTCGTGACGTCAAGCTGAGCGGCGACTTGAAAGTGCCTGAAGACCAGGTCAAGTCGCTGCTGCTGGTGCAGAAAGACCAGGTGTTCTCGCGTAAGCTGATGACCACCACGTCCGAACTGATCACCCGTCGTCTGGGTAACGAAGGCTATACCTTCGCCAACGTCAACGGCGTACCGACCCCGCACGATGATGATCACACAGTGGACATTACCTTTGTGGTCGACCCAGGTAAGCGTGCCTACGTGAACCGTATCAATTTCCGTGGCAACACCAAGTCTGCGGATGAAGTGCTGCGCCGTGAAATGCGTCAGATGGAAGGTGGCTGGGCGTCGACGTACTTGATCGACCAATCCAAGACCCGTCTTGAGCGCCTGGGTTTCTTCAAGGAAGTCAACGTTGAAACCCCGGCTGTACCGGGCGTGGATGACCAGGTTGACGTTAACTACGCAGTAGAAGAGCAAGCATCGGGTTCTATCACTGCCAGCGTCGGCTTTGCACAAAGCGCAGGTCTGATCCTCGGTGGTTCCATCACCCAGAACAACTTCCTCGGTACCGGTAACCGTGTGTCTATCGGCCTGACTCGAAGCGAATACCAGAGCCGATATAACTTTGGTTATACCGACCCCTACTGGACTGCTGACGGTGTGAGCTTGGGCTACAACGCCTTCTACCGCACCACCGACTACAAAGACCTCGATGTTGACGTTGCAAGCTATGCAATCGACAGCCTTGGCGCGGGTGTCAACGTCGGTTATCCGATCAGCGAAACCTCGCGTTTGACCTTCGGCCTGACTGCGCAGCAGGATGAGATCAAGACCGGTGTCTACACCGTGGACGAAATCTTCGACTTCACTCGTCGTGAAGGTGACAAGTTCCTGAACTTCAAGGCGTCTGCTGGCTGGTCCGAGTCGACCCTGAACAAAGGCGTACTGGCAACCCGTGGCCATTCCCAGAGCCTGACTCTGGAAACCACTACGCCAGGCAGCGACCTGTCGTTCTTCAAGCTCGACTACCGTGGTCAGTTGTTCCAGCCGCTGAGCGACAACTACACCATGCGCCTGCACACTGAGCTGGGGTATGGCGACGGTTATGGTTCGACCAATGGTTTGCCGTTCTATGAGAACTACTATGCGGGTGGCTTCAACTCCGTACGTGGCTTCAAAGACAGCACCTTGGGTCCTCGTGGTACTCCGAGCCGAGGTGCTGGCGTAACCGGTAACCAAGGCACTGTGGCTGACTCCGACAACGACCCACTGCCGTTCGGTGGTAACGTGTTGATCCAGGGCGGCGCGGAGATTTTGTTCCCGCTGCCATTCGTCAAGGATCAGCGTTCGCTGCGTACGTCCGTGTTCTGGGACGTGGGTAACGTGTTCGACTCTAAGTGCGAGCAGATTAGAAACCCGAGCGGTGTTAAATCCAACACTCAGTGCAACGACGTGAGCCTGACCAACCTGGCGAGCTCCGTGGGTGTAGGTGTTACTTGGGTGACTGCGCTTGGTCCGTTGAGCTTTGCTCTGGCCATGCCGATCAAGAAACCGGATAACGCTGAAACCCAGATTTTCCAATTCTCCCTCGGCCAGACGTTCTAAGCGTCTGACCCAAGATAACGACAACGGATTCTGTAGGAGTACATCGTGCGTAAGTTGACTCAATTGGTTCTGCTGGCCACCGTGCTGGTGACCACCCCGGCCTTCGCCGAAATGAAAATCGCCGTTCTGAACTATCAGATGGCATTGCTGGAATCCGATGCGGCCAAAAAATACGCCGTGGATGCCGAGAAGAAATTCGGTCCGCAACTGACCAAGCTTAAGACGCTGGAAAGCAGCGCCAAGGGCATCCAGGATCGTCTGGTAGCGGGTGGGGACAAAATGCAGCAAGGCGAGCGCGAGCGTCTGGAGCTTGAGTTCAAGCAAAAGGCCCGTGACTATCAGTTCCAATCCAAGGAGCTGAACGAAGCCAAGGCTGTTGCCGACCGTGAAATGCTCAAGCAGCTCAAGCCGAAACTCGACAGCGCTGTGGAAGAGGTCATCAAGAAAGGTGCCTTTGACTTGGTGTTCGAGCGTGGCGCAGTGATTGACGTCAAACCTCAATACGACATCACCCGCCAGGTGATCGAGCGCATGAACCAGCTGAAGTAAGCCATGACCGCGACTATCAAGCTCGGCGAGTTGGCCGAGTTCCTGGGGGCCACCTTGCGTGGCTCCCAGGAGAAGGAAATTACTGGGCTAGCCACCTTGCAGGAGGCTGGCCCATCTCAGTTGAGCTTCCTCGCAAACCCTCAATACCGTAAATACCTCGTCGATAGCCAAGCCGCAGCCGTATTGCTCAAGGCAGCTGACGCCGAAGGGTTTGCCGGGGATGCGCTGGTGGTAGCTGACCCGTATCTGGCCTATGCGCAGGTTTCGCACCTATTTGATCCAAAACCCAAGGCATCCAGCGGCATTCACCCGTCGGCGGTGATCGCCGATGATGCCCGCGTTGATCCTGCGGCGAGCATTGGCGCTTTTGCGGTGATCGAGAGTGGTGCGCGCATTGGGGCCGGTGTAACTGTTGGTGCGCATTGCTTTATTGGTGCGCGTTGTGAAATCGGTGCCGATGGTTGGCTGGCACCTCGCGTTACCCTTTACCACGATGTGCGTATCGGTGAGCGGGTGGTTATCCAGTCAGGTGCGGTGATCGGAGGGGAAGGCTTCGGCTTTGCCAACTCCAAAGGTATCTGGAACAAGATTGCCCAGGTCGGCGGCGTTTTGATCGGCGACGACGTGGAAATTGGTGTTAATACAGCTGTCGATCGCGGGGCCTTGGCCGATACCGTGATCGGCAACGGTGTGAAGCTCGACAACCAGATCCAGATTGCTCACAACGTACAGATTGGCGATCACACCGCCATGGCTGCATGCGTGGGGATTTCCGGCAGCACCAAAATCGGCAAGCATTGCATGCTCGCCGGTGGTGTCGGTCTGGTGGGGCATATTGATATTTGCGACAACGTTTTTATCACCGGAATGACCATGGTCACTCACTCGATTACCGAGCCTGGGGCCTATTCATCCGGTACCGCCATGCAGCCTGCGGCTGAATGGCGCAAGAGTGCGGCACGTTTGAGGCAGCTCGACGACATGGCTCGACGTCTCAAACAGCTGGAAAAGCGTGTTGGGGACGTGACCCCTGGCGGTAATGCTTCATCTGAAGGCTGATACCATTTCCATATCAAGTGTGCACAGCCGCTAGACTGCCTCCTTGATTTGCTAGCGGGGCGTGCGTTTAGTCGCCCGCCCCCAATCTTTATTACAGGCTTCCCCCCGAAATGATGGACATCAACGAGATTCGCGAATACCTGCCTCACCGTTACCCGTTCCTGCTGGTGGACCGCGTAGTGGACCTCAATGTTGAGGAAAAGCGCATTCGTGCCTACAAGAATGTCAGCATCAACGAACCGTTCTTCAACGGTCACTTTCCCGCGCATCCCATCATGCCGGGCGTGTTGATCATCGAAGCGATGGCCCAGGCTGCCGGTATCCTTGGTTTCAAAATGCTTGACCTTAAGCCTGCCGACGGCACGCTTTACTATTTCGTGGGCTCCGACAAGCTGCGCTTTCGCAACCCGGTTACTCCGGGTGACCAGTTGATCCTGGAAGCCAAATTCATCAGCTGCAAGCGCCAGATCTGGAAGTTCGAATGCCAGGCCTCGGTAGACGGCAAGCCAGTGTGCTCTGCCGAGATCATCTGCGCGGAACGCAAACTATGAGTTTGATTGACCCTCGCGCAATCATCGATCCGTCGGCCGTACTGGCCGCCGACGTTGAGGTCGGCCCCTGGTCGATCATCGGCGCAGGTGTGGAAATCGGCGAGGGGACTGTCATCGGGCCGCACGTGATCCTCAAAGGTCCGACCCGCATTGGCAAACACAACCGCATCTACCAGTTTTCCTCGGTAGGCGAAGACACCCCGGACATGAAGTACAAGGGTGAAGAAACACGCTTGGTAATCGGTGATCACAACATCATCCGTGAAGGCGTGACCATTCACCGTGGCACCGTGCAGGATCGTGCCGAGACCACACTGGGTGATCACAATCTGGTTATGGCCTATGCCCATATCGGGCATGACAGCGTGATCGGCAACCACTGCATCCTGGTCAACAACACGGCGTTGGCTGGCCACGTGCACGTCGACGATTGGGCAATCCTCTCAGGCTTCACGCTCGTCCATCAGTACTGCCACATTGGGGCCCACAGCTTCTCCGGCATGGGCACCGCCATCGGCAAGGACGTCCCGGCGTTCGTCACGGTGTTCGGCAACCCCGCTGAAGCTCGCAGCATGAACTTCGAAGGCATGCGCCGTCGTGGTTTCAGTGAAGAGGCCATTCACGCACTGCGTCGTGCCTATAAGGTGGTTTATCGCCAGGGGCTGACAGTAGATCAGGCGTTGACCCAACTGACCGAGCCGGCAGCGTTGTTCCCGGAAGTCGCGGTGTTCCGTGATTCGATCCAGGCGTCGACTCGCGGCATCACTCGCTGATCATGGCTAATCTGCGAATTGCGCTGGTGGCCGGAGAAGCTTCCGGCGATATCCTGGGCGCAGGTCTTATGCGGGCCCTCAAGGCCCAGCATCCGGCGGTTGAATTCATCGGTGTTGGTGGCCCATTGATGCAGGCTGAAGGCCTCACTTCCTATTTCCCCATGGAGCGCCTGTCGGTTATGGGGTTGGTGGAAGTGCTGGGTCGCCTGCGTGAGCTGTTGGCGCGCCGCAAGCTGCTGATTCAGACCCTGATCGAAGAAAAACCCGACGTCTTTATCGGAATCGATGCACCGGACTTCACCCTCAATATCGAACTCAAGCTGCGTCAGGCCGGGATCAAAACCGTGCACTACGTTAGCCCCTCCGTGTGGGCGTGGCGACAAAAGCGTGTGCTGAAGATCCGTGAAGGCTGTGACCTGATGCTCACCCTGTTGCCGTTCGAGGCCAGGTTCTACGAAGAAAAGGGCGTGCCGGTACGGTTCGTTGGGCATACGCTCGCCGACGACATCCCTTTGCAGGCCGATCGCGTGGCGGCCCGTGGGCAGTTGGGCTTGCCCGATGGCCCGCTCGTCGCGTTGATGCCGGGCAGCAGGGGGGGAGAAGTCGGTCGGCTGGCCAGCGTGTTCTTCGATGCCGCCGAGCGCCTGCAAGCCTTGAAGCCAGGTGTGCGTTTCGTACTGCCCTGTGCAAGCCCACAGCGTCGCGCACAGATCGAAACGCTGCTGGAAGGTCGTAACCTGCCGTTGACATTGCTTGATGGTCAATCGCACCTGGCATTGGCGGCCTGCGATGCGGTGCTGATTGCTTCAGGCACGGCAACCCTGGAAGCCTTGTTGTACAAGCGTCCGATGGTTGTGGCGTATCGCCTGGCACCGCTGACGTTCTGGATTCTCAAACGCATGGTCAAAAGCCCCTATATCTCTTTGCCCAATTTGCTGGCCCAGCGCTTGTTGGTGCCGGAGTTGCTGCAGGACGATGCGACACCGGAGGCCTTGGCGCAGACACTGCTGCCCCTGATCGATGGCGGCGAAGAGCAGACCCGAGGGTTTGATGAGATTCATCGCACCCTGCGCCGTGATGCGTCGAACCAGGCAGCAGACGCCGTGTTGAGTTTGATCGGCCACAAACAGGAAACGTTATGAGTACGCAGATGGGCCTGGATTTCAGCCTGGTTGCACAAGCCCATGAACTGGTGGCCGGTGTTGATGAAGTAGGGCGCGGTCCCCTCTGCGGTGCGGTGGTCACCGCAGCTGTGATTCTTGACCCGAACCGTCCGATCCTTGGCCTCAACGATTCGAAGAAGCTCACCGAAGCTCGTCGCGAAAAGCTCTACGACGAGATTTGTGAAAAAGCCCTGAGCTGGCATATCGCCCGGGCCGAAGTCGAAGAAATCGACGAGCTGAACATTCTCCACGCCACCATGCTTGCCATGCAGCGTGCTGTTGAAGGCCTGCACATCACACCCAAACTGGCGATGATCGACGGTAACCGCTGCCCTAAATTGGCGATGCCGGCCGAGGCGGTGGTCAAAGGTGACAGCAAGGTTCCGGCCATCGCAGCGGCATCGATCCTGGCCAAGGTCAGTCGTGACCGGGAAATGGCCGCGTTCGAGTTGATCTATCCCGGCTACGGCATCGGTGGTCACAAAGGCTATCCGACGCCCGTTCATCTGGAAGCCCTGGCCCGCCTCGGCCCCACGCCTATCCACCGCCGCTCGTTTGCCCCGGTGCGCCTGGCTTACGAAGCGCGGGAGAGTCTCAGCGAGGTGTAGTCGCGAGGCTGATGTTTTTGCCAAGGCCCGGTACAATCCGGGCCTTGTTGTTTCCACGTATAAGACAGGATCACTATGCCGGCTTCATTCGTTCACCTACGCCTGCACACTGAGTACTCCCTGGTCGACGGCCTGGTACGGATCAAGCCTCTGGTCAAAACCCTGGTGGGCATGAACATGCCCGCGGTGGCGGTTACCGATCAGAACAACATGTGTTCCCTGGTCAAGTTCTACAAGAACGCGATGGGGGCCGGCATCAAGCCTATCTGCGGCGCCGACCTGTGGCTGTCCAACAAAGATCCGGATAACGCGCTGAGCCGCATCAGCCTTTTGGCGATGAACGGCGTGGGTTATCGCAACCTCACTGAACTGATCTCCCGTGGCTTCATCGATGGTCAACGCAACGGTTCGATCATTATCGAGCGTGAATGGGTTGCCGAGGCCAGCGAAGGCCTGATCATGCTGTCGGCCGCTAAAGAGGGGGAGATTGGTCTCGCACTGCTGGGGGGTAATCCCCAGGAAGCCGAAGTGCTGGCGAAGGAGTGGATGCAGGTCTTCCCCGACCGTTTCTACCTTGAAGTGCAGCGCACCAATCGCCCCAATGATGAAGAACATCTGCACGCCGCCGTTGCCCTGGCCGAAAAGCTGGGCGCGCCACTGGTCGCCACCAACGACGTGCGCTTTATCAAGAAAGAAGATTTCGAAGCCCACGAAACCCGTGTGTGCATCGGTGAAGGCCGGGCCCTGGATGACCCGCGTCGCTCGAAAAATTACAGCGAAGAGCAATACCTCAAAAGCGCCGAAGAGATGGCCGAGTTGTTCAGCGACTTGCCCGAGGCCCTGGAAAACTCTGTCGAGATCGCCAAACGCTGCAACATTGAAGTGAAGCTGGGTACGCACTTCCTGCCCAACTTCCCGATTCCCGATGGCATGACCATCGATGAATATTTCCGCAAGGTGTCGTTCGATGGCCTGGAAGAACGGCTTTCCGTGCTGTTGCCCAAGGACACCACTGAAGATTACGAAGCCAAGCGCCAGGTGTATGTTGACCGGCTGAATTTCGAGCTGGATATCATCATCCAGATGGGGTTCCCCGGTTACTTCCTGATCGTAATGGACTTCATCCAGTGGGCTAAAAGCAACGGCGTGCCCGTAGGCCCTGGCCGTGGGTCGGGTGCCGGCTCGCTGGTGGCGTATGTGCAGAAGATTACCGACCTCGACCCTCTTGAATATGACTTGCTGTTCGAACGGTTCCTGAACCCGGAACGGGTTTCCATGCCCGACTTCGACGTCGACTTCTGCATGGACGGTCGCGACCGCGTGATCGAATACGTGGCCGAGAAATACGGCCGCAACGCGGTAAGCCAGATCATCACTTTCGGTTCCATGGCGGCCAAGGCTGTAATCCGCGACGTGGCCCGGGTGCAGGGCAAGTCCTACGGCCTGGCCGACCGGCTGTCGAAGATGATCCCGTTCGAAGTCGGCATGACCCTGGAAAAGGCCTACGAGCAGGAAGAAATCCTGCGTGACTTCATCAAGATCGATGAGGAAGCCGCCGAGATCTGGGACATGGCGCGCAAGCTCGAAGGTATCGTGCGTAACGTCGGTAAACACGCCGGTGGCGTAGTGATCGCGCCGACCAAACTCACTGACTTTTCGCCGATCTATTGCGATGAAGAAGGCGGCGGCCTGGTTACCCAGTTCGACAAGGACGACGTTGAGGCGGCCGGCCTGGTGAAGTTCGACTTCCTCGGCCTGCGGACCCTGACGATCATCGACTGGGCGCTGAAGACCATCAACCGCGAGCGCGCCAAGGTCGACGAAGAGCCGCTGGATATTGCGTTCATCCCGTTGGATGACAAGCCGACTTACCAATTGCTGCAAAAAGCTGAAACAACAGCTGTGTTCCAGCTTGAGTCGCGGGGCATGAAAGAGCTGATCAAAAAGCTCAAACCCGACTGCCTGGAAGACTTGATCGCACTGGTGGCCCTGTTCCGTCCTGGTCCGCTGCAGTCGGGCATGGTTGACGACTTCATCAACCGTAAGCACGGCCGCGCCGAACTGGCCTACCCGCACTCCGACTACCAGTACGAAGGCCTCAAGCCTGTGCTGGCGCCAACCTACGGCATCATCCTGTACCAGGAACAGGTGATGCAGATCGCTCAGGTAATGGCGGGCTACACCCTCGGCGGTGCGGACATGCTGCGTCGAGCCATGGGTAAAAAGAAACCCGAGGAAATGGCCAAGCAGCGCGGCGGTTTCATTGAGGGTTGCGCCACCAACAATATCGACGCCGATCTGGCCGGTAACATTTTTGACCTGGTGGAAAAATTCGCCGGTTATGGTTTCAACAAATCTCACTCCGCCGCCTACGGTCTGGTGTCTTACCAGACCGCCTGGCTGAAAGCCCACTACCCGGCGCCGTTCATGGCTGCGGTACTTTCTGCGGACATGCACAACACCGACAAGGTTGTGACCTTGATCGAGGAAGTGCGCACCATGAAGCTGCGCCTAGACGCGCCTGACGTGAACGCCTCGGAGTTCAAGTTCACGGTGAATGACGAAGGCCGCATCATCTATGGCCTGGGTGCGATCAAAGGCGTGGGCGAAGGCCCAGTGGAGGCGATTACCGAAGCGCGTCAGGACGGGCCGTTCAAGGATCTGTTCGACTTCTGCGCGCGGGTTGACCTCAAGCGCATCAACAAGCGAACCCTTGATGGCTTGATCCGCAGCGGTGCGCTGGACCGTCTCGGCCCTTACTTTCACGATGAACCGAAGGCCTACCAGGCAAATATCGACCGCAAC
Organism: Pseudomonas sp. W22_MBD1_FP4; assembly: GCF_052113765.1. NCBI lineage: Bacteria > Pseudomonadati > Pseudomonadota > Gammaproteobacteria > Pseudomonadales > Pseudomonadaceae > Pseudomonas > Pseudomonas sp. W22_MBD1_FP4. The sequence continues at coordinate 144,769 of NZ_JBGQOI010000009.1, forward strand.
CGCGCGGTGCTGCTCACTGCCATGGAAGAAGCGATCAAAGCTGCCGAGCAGACCGCCCGTACCCATGACAGCGGCCACGCCGACCTGTTTGGCGGGTTGTTCGTCGAAGAAGACGCGGACGTGTACGGCAATCACCGCAAGGCCAAAGAGTTGACTCTCAAGGAGCGCCTCAAGGGTGAAAAAGACACCTTGGGCCTGTACCTCACCGGTCACCCGATTGACGAATACGAAGGCGAGATCCGCCGTTTCGCCCGTCAGCGCATCATCGACCTGAAACCGGCGCGGGACACCCAAACCGTCGCAGGCATGATTATCGCCCTGCGGGTGATGAAAAATAAGAAGGGCGACAAGATGGGTTTCATCACTCTCGATGACCGCTCGGGCCGTATCGAAGCTTCGCTGTTTGCCGATGCCTTCCATTCGGCGCAGTCGCTGCTGCAGACCGATGCCATGGTGGTTGTGGAAGGGGAGGTCAGCAACGATGACTTCTCCGGTGGCCTGCGCCTGCGTATCAAGCGGGTGATGAGCATGGAAGATGCGCGCACCAACCTGGCTGAAAGCCTGCGCTTGAAGGTCAAGACCGAGGCGCTCAAGGGCGATCAGCTACGCTGGCTGGGGGACTTGCTCAAGCGTCACCGTGGTGCATGCCCGGTGACCATGGAGTACACCGGCGACGACGCCAAGGCGATGTTGCAGTTCGGCGAGACCTGGCGAATTGATCCGGCTGATGGCTTGATTCAAGCTTTGCGTGACCAGTTCGGTCGAGACAACGTCTTCCTCCAATACCGCTGACGGTCAGAACGTCTGACCTCGGCTGAACATTTAATCTCGACCTGAACGCGCCTCTCCCTTAAGGTAGGGCGCGAACAGACAACCGGCTGGCCAGGCACTCCCTGGCCGTCGACCCAAGACGGACGCTTATGAACCCGAATTTTCTTGATTTCGAACAGCCGATCGCTGACCTGCAAGCCAAGATCGAAGAACTGCGCCTGGTCGGCAATGACAATTCGCTGAATATCGGCGATGAGATCGCTCGCCTGCAAGACAAGAGCAGCACGCTCACCGAAGACATCTTCGGCAAGCTGACCAGCTGGCAGATCGCGCGCCTGGCCCGCCACCCGCGCCGTCCGTACACCCTGGACTACATTCAGCACATTTTCACCGAGTTCGACGAGTTGCATGGCGATCGCCACTTCTCCGACGACGCGGCCATCGTGGGCGGTATCGCTCGCCTGGACGACCAGCCTGTAATGGTGATTGGTCACCAGAAAGGCCGTGAAGTGCGCGAGAAAGTCCGCCGCAACTTCGGCATGCCGCGTCCGGAAGGCTATCGTAAGGCTTGCCGTTTGATGGAAATGGCTGAGCGCTTCAAGATGCCCATCCTGACCTTCATCGACACGCCGGGTGCATACCCAGGTATCGACGCTGAAGAACGCAACCAGAGCGAAGCGATTGCCTGGAACCTGCGCGTCATGTCTCGCCTGAAAACCCCGATCATCGCCACGGTGATTGGTGAAGGCGGTTCCGGCGGTGCATTGGCCATTGGCGTCTGCGACCAACTGAACATGCTGCAATATTCGACCTACGCGGTGATCTCGCCAGAAGGTTGCGCCTCGATCCTGTGGAAGACTGCAGAAAAGGCACCGGACGCTGCCGAAGCCATGGGCATCACTGCTGATCGCCTCAAGGGCCTTGGTATCGTGGACAAAGTGATCGCCGAGCCATTGGGCGGCGCCCACCGCGACCCGGCTGCTGCCGCCGCGACTATCCGTGCCGAGTTGGGTTCGCAGCTTGCGATGCTCAAAAAACTGGACAACGAAGCGCTGCTGGCCCGTCGTTACGAACGCCTGATGAGCTACGGCCTCTAAGGCCGCAGCGGTACTAATGTGGGAGGGGGCTTGCCCCCGATTGCTGAGTGTCAGTCACTGTATTCACTGGCTGATGCTCCGCTATCGGGGGCAAGCCCCCTCCCACATTTGCTTTGTGTATGCTTGGCTTGGGTATTCCAGATTTGCGGCGGTAACCTGTGATGAAACCGACTTTATCCGCCAAACTCCTGCACGCCCTAGCCCCTTGGCGCAAAGCCCCGGCTTGGCATATCGCCTTCTCTGGTGGTCTTGATTCCACTGTCCTGCTGCATCTCCTGGCCAGCGCCGAAGCCCTTCCGCCTCTAAGCGCTGTCCATGTCCACCATGGCCTGCAATCCGCCGCCGACACCTGGCCGAGCCATTGCCAGTCCATTTGCGACAGGCTGGGCGTGCCCCTGCGCGTAATGCGTGTGCAGGTACAGCCCGGCGCCAGCCTTGAGCGTGCAGCGCGTGATGCACGTTACAGGGCGTTTACCGAGGTGATCGGGGCAGGGGAGGTGTTGCTCACGGGCCAGCATCGCGACGATCAGGCTGAAACCCTGCTGTTTCGCCTGTTGCGCGGGGCCGGCGTGCGGGGGGCGGCGGCAATGCCTGTGCACCGTCCATTGGCGGGCGGCCATTTGGTGCGGCCGTTGTTGGATGTCTCGCGCACCGAGCTGGTGGCCTACGCCGATGAACATCAACTCAAGTGGATCGAAGACCCTTCCAACGCCGACATGCAGTTCTCCCGTAATTACCTGCGTCACCGCGTGATCCCGACGCTGACGGAGCGTTGGCCCCAAGCCGTCTCCAGCCTGGCCCGCACTGCCGAACACTTCGGTGAAGCCCAGGCATTGCTGGGTGAGTTAGCCAGCATGGACCTACAAGCCGCGGATCAACCTTCACGGTTTCCTTGGCTGCCTTTGCCGTCATTGGCCCTCGGCCCACTGCGCGATCTTTCCGATGCCCGTCAGCGCAACGTCCTACGCCATTGGCTGGCGCCGCTGACCCGGTTGCCCGACACCGACCACTGGGCTGGCTGGTATTCCCTACGCGATGCCAAGGGCGACGCACAGCCCTTGTGGCGCCTGGCAGATGGAGAATTGCACCGTTGTGGCGAACGCATCTGGTGGTTGTCTCGCGCTTGGTCGGAATTTTCCCGCGCGTCGGTGAGCTGGCCTCGCCCGCAAAACCCACTAGAGTTACCCGGCAATGGCCTGCTGGAAATTATCGGCAAGGTGCCCGAAGTCCCGCTGGAGGTCCGTTATCGCCAGGGCGGTGAAATGCTTGAAGTGCCAGGCCGAGGCAGGCGTGACCTGAAGCGCCTGCTCAATGAGCATGGAGTGCCGGGCTTCGTCCGTGGCAGATTGCCGCTGCTGTATCAGGGCGAGCAATTGCTCGGCGTGCCCAACCTCACTGGACTCTGGGCCTCGCCAAGTGATGGCTGGAAATTACATTGGATGCCACAGAGCTGCGATCAAGGTTTGAGCTGATAGAGCCTTTCCGGTAGACTACGCTCCCTTCTTGATACAACTTCTGTGGATTCGCCTGAATCGCAGCAGTTGCCGATTACCAAGCCGTCTTTGCTGGGCGATTCCAAAAAATGTGTAGCGATCAACGCACCGGTGTTTCACTGCTGGTCTGTCACAACGCGGCGGTTTTTTTGAAAGGTGCACTGTGATTAATGCTGGTGATCGGGGGCTTCGGCCTCTCTTCGCTTTCCCCGGCGGCTCGGACCGCTTTAACGCAGACTTCTAGGGTTTTTCATGACGCGCTACATATTCGTCACGGGCGGTGTTGTTTCTTCATTGGGGAAAGGCATTGCCTCCGCTTCATTGGCGGCCATCCTGGAGGCGCGGGGGCTTAAAGTCACCATGCTCAAGCTGGACCCGTACATCAACGTCGACCCGGGCACCATGAGCCCGTTCCAGCATGGTGAAGTGTTCGTCACACACGACGGCGCCGAGACCGACCTGGACCTGGGCCACTACGAGCGGTTCATCCGCACGACCATGACCCAGAACAACAACTTCACCACCGGCCGTGTCTACGAGCACGTTCTGCGCAAAGAGCGCCGTGGTGACTACCTGGGTGCAACCATCCAGGTGATTCCGCACATTACCGATGAAATCAAGCGCCGCATCATCAAGGGTGCAGGCGATGCCGACGTGGCGATGGTCGAGATCGGTGGCACCGTGGGTGACATCGAATCCCAGCCATTCCTCGAAGCTATCCGCCAGTTGCGTTTCGAAGTCGGCGCCAAGCGCGCGATGCTGATGCACCTCACGTTGGTGCCGTACATCGCCACCGCTGGCGAAACCAAAACCAAGCCTACGCAGCACTCGGTCAAGGAACTGCGTTCCATCGGCCTGCAGCCGGACGTGCTGGTGTGCCGCTCCGATCACCCGATCGACATTTCCTCGCGTCGCAAGATCGCGCAGTTCACAAACGTTGAAGAACGTGCGGTGATCGCCCTGGAAGACGCCGACACCATCTACAAGATCCCGGGCATCCTGCACTCGCAAGGCCTGGACGATTTTGTGGTCGAGCGTTTCGGCCTGCAATGCAACGGTGCGGACCTGTCCGAGTGGGAAGCTGTGGTTGACGCCAAGCTCAACCCTGAGCACGAAGTCACCATCGCCATGGTCGGCAAGTACATGGAGCTGCTGGACGCGTACAAGTCGCTGATCGAAGCGATGAGCCACGCGGGTATCAGCAACCGTACCAAGGTCAATCTGCGCTACATCGACTCCGAAGACATCGAGAACCAGGGCACCGCGCTGCTCGAAGGTGTTGACGCAATCCTCGTTCCCGGCGGTTTCGGCCTGCGTGGCGTGGAAGGCAAGATCACCGCCGTACAGTACGCTCGTGAGAACAAGGTGCCGTACCTGGGTATCTGCCTGGGCATGCAAGTGGCGGTTATCGAGTTCGCCCGCAACGTGCTTGGCTGGAAAGACGCCAACTCCACCGAGTTTGACAGCAAGAGCGGTCACCCGGTCGTGGGCCTGATTACCGAGTGGGAAGACGCCACCGGCGCTGTTGAAACCCGTACCGAAAGCTCCGACCTGGGCGGCACCATGCGCCTTGGCGCGCAGGATTGCCTGCTGGAGCCGGGCTCGCTGGTTCACGATTGCTACGGCAAGGACGTGATCGTCGAGCGTCACCGTCACCGTTACGAAGTGAACAACAACCTGCTGCCGCAAATCAAAGAAGCCGGCCTGAAAATCTCTGGTCGCTCCGGTGATGGCGCGCTGGTTGAGGTGGTCGAAGCACCGGATCATCCATGGTTCGTCGCTTGCCAGTTCCACCCAGAGTTCACCTCGACTCCACGCGACGGTCACCCGTTGTTCAGCGGTTTTGTCAAAGCTGCACTGACGCAACATCAGAAGAAGGCGTAAACCTGATGGCCCAGAAGATCATTCGCGTAGGCGACATCGAGATTGCCAACGACAAGCCCATGGTGCTGTTCGGCGGCATGAACGTGCTGGAAAGCCGCGACATGGCGATGCAGGTCTGTGAAGAGTACGTCAAGGTTACCCAGAAATTGGGTATCCCTTACGTGTTCAAGGCCAGCTTCGACAAGGCCAATCGCTCGTCCGTAACGTCCTACCGCGGCCCAGGCCTTGAAGAAGGCATGCGGATCTTCCAGGACATCAAACAAGCCTTCGGCGTGCCGATCATCACCGACGTCCACGAGCCTGAACAGGCTGCCGTGGTCGCCGAGGTGTGCGACATCATCCAGTTGCCGGCCTTTCTGTCGCGCCAGACCGATCTGGTCGTCGCGATGGCTAAGACCGGCGCAGTGATCAATATCAAGAAAGCCCAGTTCCTCGCACCTCAGGAGATGAAGCACATCCTGAACAAGTGTGTGGAAGCGGGTAACGACCAGTTGATCCTCTGCGAGCGTGGTTCGAGCTTCGGCTACAACAATCTCGTGGTGGACATGCTCGGTTTCGGCATCATGAAGCAGTTCGAATACCCCGTGTTCTTCGACGTGACCCACGCGCTGCAAATGCCCGGTGGTCGCGCCGATTCCGCAGGCGGGCGCCGTGCCCAGGTGCTGGACCTGGCCAAGGCCGGCATCAGCCAGTCCCTGGCTGGCCTTTTCCTGGAGGCCCACCCGGACCCGGATAATGCCAAATGCGACGGTCCATGCGCCCTGCGCCTGGACAAGCTGGAGCCATTCTTGGCCCAGCTCAAGCAGTTGGACGAACTGGTCAAGAGTTTTCCGACAGTAGAGACCGCGTAAGCGTCGTTTCTCCGGTAGACTTTCCCACGTTTTCTGTTCAGGCCCTCGGGCCTGAGCCTTGTCGCCTGCAAGCCTGCCCCGTTGTTCCACCCTTGCGGTCGGTCAAAAGTTTCCCTTCAGCTGCGTCGTTTTCGTCAACTTTGGAGTGTTTACAACAATGGCAAAAATCGTCGACATCAAAGGTCGTGAAGTTCTCGACTCCCGTGGCAACCCCACCGTCGAAGCCGACGTGCTTCTCGATAACGGCATCATCGGCAGCGCCTGCGCGCCGTCCGGTGCTTCTACCGGTTCGCGCGAAGCGCTGGAACTGCGTGATGGCGACAAGAGCCGTTACCTGGGCAAGGGTGTACTCAAGGCTGTAGCCAACATTAACGGCCCGATCCGTGACCTGTTGCTGGGCAAGGATCCGCTGGACCAGAAAGCTCTGGACCACGCGATGATCAAGCTCGACGGCACCGAAAACAAAGGTAGCCTGGGCGCTAACGCTATCCTCGCCGTCTCCCTGGCCGCTGCCAAGGCTGCTGCCCAGGACCAGGACTTGCCGCTGTACGCTCACATCGCCAACCTGAACGGCACTCCGGGTGTTTACTCGATGCCGGTGCCGATGATGAACATCATCAACGGTGGCGAGCACGCTGATAACAACGTCGACATCCAGGAATTCATGGTGCAGCCGGTTGGCGCCAAGACCTTCTCCGAAGGCTTGCGCATGGGTACCGAGATTTTCCATCACCTGAAAGCTGTTCTGAAGGCCCGTGGCCTGAGCACTGCTGTAGGCGACGAAGGTGGCTTCGCTCCAAACCTGGCATCCAACGAAGATGCGCTGAAAGTGATCTCCGAAGCCGTGGCCAACGCTGGCTACAAGCTGGGCACTGACGTGACCCTGGCCCTGGACTGCGCGGCCAGCGAGTTCTACGAAGACGGCAAATACAATTTGTCCGGCGAAGGCCAAGTGTTCAACTCCGAAGGTTTTGCTGAGTACCTGAAGGGCCTGACCCAGCGCTATCCGATCATCTCGATCGAAGACGGCCTGGATGAGTCCGATTGGGACGGCTGGAAAATCCTCACCGACAAGATCGGCGAGAAAGTCCAATTGGTGGGCGACGATCTGTTCGTGACCAACACCAAGATCCTGAAAGAAGGCATCGATAAAAAGATCGCCAACTCGATCCTGATCAAGTTCAACCAGATCGGCACCTTGACCGAAACCCTGGAAGCCATTCAGATGGCCAAGGCTGCGGGCTACACCGCGGTGATCTCCCACCGCTCCGGCGAAACCGAAGATTCGACCATCGCCGACCTGGCTGTGGGCACTTCGGCGGGCCAGATCAAGACCGGTTCGCTGTGCCGTTCCGATCGCGTTTCCAAGTACAACCAATTGCTGCGTATCGAAGAGCAACTGGCTGGCAAAGCCAAGTACAACGGTCGCGGCGAGTTTCGCGGCTAATCTGTAAATGGTAAAAAGTCGGCGGATTGCGTCGGAAAGTTCACGATAGTGAACATTTCGGCGCTAATCTGATGGCTATCAAGCACAAGCCTGGTTCTTCCAGGCTTCGTGCTATCAGTTGCTTCAAAAGTTATGCATGGCTGTCTTTTTTCACTGGATACCCGATATTCGATGCGCAGTCCCAATTGGTTGTTCCTCGTCTTGCTCTTGTTGCTGGCTGGCCTGCAGTACCGCCTGTGGGTGGGTAATGGCAGCTTCGCGCAGGTAAAAGACCTGACTGAGCAAATTGCTGCACAGCACGCCGAAAATGAGATCCTGCTGGAGCGCAACCGCGTCCTGGACGCTGAAGTGCTTGAGTTGAAAAAAGGCACGGAGACCGTTGAAGAGCGGGCTCGTCACGAACTGGGCATGGTCAAGGAGGGCGAAACCCTCTACCAGTTGGCCCAATGAGCAACAGTTTGCCGGCCTTCTGGGCCGTAATTCCTGCCGCGGGCGTCGGTGCCCGTATGGCTGCGGACCGTCCCAAGCAATATTTGCAACTGGGCGGGCGCACTATTCTTGAACACAGCCTCTACTGTTTTCTCGACCACCCCAATCTCAAGGGGTTGGTGGTCAGCCTTGCCATGGATGACCCTTATTGGCCCAACCTGGCATGCGCCATTGATCCACGTATACAGCGTGCGGACGGCGGTTCGGAGCGCTCGGGTTCGGTGCTAAACGCTCTGTTGCACCTCAATGCCCTGGGCGCGAGCGATGACGACTGGGTGCTGGTGCACGACGCCGCCAGGCCCAATTTAAGCCGCGATGATCTCGACAAACTGTTAAGCGAACTGGCCGATGATGCTGTCGGTGGCCTACTGGCCGTCCCGGCCCGCGATACCCTAAAGCGCGCCGACAAGCACGGTCGTGTCGATGAGACTGTCGACCGCAGCCTGATCTGGCAAGCGTACACGCCGCAGATGTTCCGACTCGGTGCGTTGCATCGTGCCTTGGCCGATAGCCTGGTAGCGGATGCGGTCATCACCGATGAGGCCTCGGCAATGGAATGGTCCGGTCAGGCGCCGCGGTTAATTGAGGGGCGCTCGGACAATATCAAGGTGACCCGGCCTGAGGATCTGGAGTGGTTACGGTTACGCTGGGCAAATCGGCAGTGATTGTTGGCTGAGAGGCTGTGCCAGGCAAACGCTGTTCTCGGCGGCGTCTTCATCTTCGGTATGTTTGACCTGAAAGTGCCCATACCGCTGTCATGGGCACCGGTCGCGCGTAGCACCGATTATTGATACGTCGTCTTCCTATGGTTTTGTGATCGCGAATGCCGTGTTCATTCTAAGTTCAAGGTGTTCATGGGTGAACTCGCAGCTGAGTCGGCCATTTAGTTGTCTATCTTCTACTGTCAGTTCCAAGTTGCCATGCTTCATTTTGGCGTCGCGTAGCAAAGGATGGTGAACGTTTAGCCGGATGGGGAATCCGGTGATGAGATCGAAACTTCCCGATTCAAAGGGTGGGCTAAAAGAAAAAATATCTATGATTACCGGATGACCGGGGGCTTCAGGGTCTGTTGCGGGCACTCCTATCTGAATCACTTCATGATTGTCGAATTGATAAAAATGTGCGTCTTTGGTCGCATAGCGTTCAGTACTTTCGATCCTTAAGTCGGCTGAACCCTCTGAATCGACGTTGTGCTTTTTATATGCAGCTATGTTCTGTTCAAGCTGCTTTCGATATCTGCGGTGTTTACATTTTTCATGGCAGTTTCCCTGCGTCATCTTGATAGGCCTCACTGGGCAGCGCCGTAAAATTGATGATGCAGCGCCAGCAGTGAAACCGTAGGGAACCACCATTCATCTTTGCTCACTACTGTCAGAGTTCACAGTAGCGCTGGTCATCATATGAGGTCGTGGGAGAATAGGACGTCAGAGGCTTTGTATTCTGTCCTGTTTGATAGGCCTTCTTTTAGGTAATCCACCAAACTGCGCACCTTTGGCGACAAATGCCGTTGCTGCGGATACAGCGCCCACACCGCTGTATTCGGCGGCTGATGCGCTTCCAGCAGCGACACCAGTGCACCATTGCGCAAATGTTCCAGCACGTAATAATCCGGCAGTTGGCACAATCCCACGCCCTGCAATGCAGCATCCAGCACCGCTTGTCCACTGTTGCAACGCCAGTTTCCCTGCACCCGCTGGGAAAACTCCCGGCCGTCCTGAGCCAGTTGCCAGATATCCGAGCTGCCAATCAGGCAGTTATGCCGACTCAATTCCGACAAGCTATGGGGGCGCCCATAGCGTTCGAGATAGGACGGCGATGCACACAAGTACATGCGCCGCGGCGCGAGACGGCTGGCAACCATTCTTGAGTCTGAGAGGCGCCCCAAGCGAATTGCCAGGTCCAGGCCTTCGTGTACCAGATCGAGCTGGCGGTTGCTCAGTTCGATATCCACCCGCAACTGCGGGTAAAGCCCCATGAACCGCGTCACCAAAGGCACGATAAATCGCTCGCCATAAGCCACGGCGCACGTCATGCGCAACATGCCTTTTGGCTCGCTGGTCAAGTCGCCCACTGCCCGCAATGCTTCTTCGCGGCCGTCCTGCAAGCGTTGGCAATGCTGGAGGAAGGTTTGCCCGGCTTCGGTCAGGGTCACTTTGCGTGTACTGCGATAAAGCAACCGTGTCTGCAGCCGTTCCTCCAAGCGTGCGACCTGGCGACTGATATGGGACGACGACACCCCCAGGCGCTCGGCGGCAGCTGTAAATTGACTGCATTCAGCCACGGCGACGAACTCGTCGATGCCTTCCCAGCGGTTCTCCGACATCATGATTGTCCCTGTACAGCAATAATGTTTTGCTTTTGGCTGGATTATTAATCAGTGAGCCATGTTTTACACTCTCCCTCTCAATTTTTAACGCCCTGGAGAAATACCGGATGATTAAGTCCCGCGCCGCCGTCGCCTTCGAAGCCAAGAAACCCCTTGAGATTGTTGAAGTGGATGTCGCCATGCCCAAGGCTGGCGAAGTCCTGCTGCGCGTTGTGGCCTCCGGCGTATGCCACACCGACGCTTACACCCTGTCGGGTGCTGACCCGGAAGGCATCTTTCCATCGATTCTCGGCCACGAGGGCGGTGCGGTGGTTGAAGCGATTGGCGAGGGTGTGACTTCAGTTGCCGTCGGCGACCATGTCATCCCGCTGTACACCCCGGAATGTGGCAAGTGCAAATTCTGCCTGTCGGGCAAGACCAACCTGTGCCAAGCCATTCGAGCCACCCAAGGCAAAGGCCTGATGCCAGATGGCACCACGCGTTTTTCCTACAAGGGTCAGCCGATTTTCCACTACATGGGCACCTCGACCTTCTCCGAGTACACCGTGCTGCCGGAAATTTCCGTGGCCAAGATTCCTAAAGAAGCGCCGCTGGAAAAAGTCTGCTTGCTGGGCTGTGGCGTTACCACCGGTATTGGCGCGGTGATCAACACTGCCAAGGTCAAACCGGGCGACACCGTGGCCATTTTCGGTCTCGGTGGAATTGGTCTGTCGGCCATTATTGGCGCGGTGAAAGCCAAGGCCGGTCGCATCATTGCCATCGACATCAACCCGGCCAAGTTCGAAATCGCCAAGCAATTAGGCGCCACCGACTGCATCAACCCGAAAGAATACGATCGCCCGATCCAGGACGTGATTGTTGATTTGACTGACGGCGGTGTGGATTTTTCCTTCGAGTGCATCGGCAACGTGCAACTGATGCGTGCTGCCCTTGAGTGCTGCCACAAAGGTTGGGGCGAGTCGGTGATCATCGGTGTGGCCGGTGCGGGCCAGGAAATCGCTACGCGCCCATTCCAGTTGGTGACCGGTCGCGTCTGGCGCGGTTCGGCATTCGGCGGCGTACGCGGTCGCAGCGAGTTGCCAAGCTACGTGGAAATGGCCCAGACCGGCGAAATCCCGCTGGACACGTTCATTACCCATACCATGGGCCTGGAAGACATCAACAAAGCGTTTGACCTGATGCATGAAGGCAAGAGCATTCGTACCGTCATCCACTTCTGAGGTCGCCCATGAGTCTGGAAAACCTGTCCTGCCAGAAGAGCTTCGGCGGCTGGCATAAACGCTACAAGCATCATTCCGATGTGCTCGATTGCGACATGACTTTCGCCGTTTACCTGCCGCCGCAAGCGGAGCAGGGCGGCAAGCTGCCGGTGTTGTATTGGCTCTCCGGGTTGACCTGCACCGATGAGAACTTCATGCAGAAGGCTGGCGCGCAACGCATGGCCGCCGAGCTGGGGCTGATCATCGTGGCGCCGGATACCAGCCCTCGCGGTCCCGGTGTCCCGGGTGATCCGGATAACGCCTGGGACTTTGGCCTGGGCGCTGGCTTTTACCTGAATGCCACCCAGGAACCATGGGCCAAGCATTATCGGATGCATGACTATGTGGTGCAGGAATTGCCTGCTTTGGTTGAAGCGCATTTCCCCGCTTCGGACAAGCGTGGTATCAGCGGCCACTCCATGGGCGGACACGGCGCACTGGTGTGTGCGTTGCGCAACCCCGGACGTTATCTGTCGGTGTCGGCGTTTTCGCCTATCAATAACCCGATGGATTGCCCGTGGGGCCAGAAAGCTTTCTCCCGTTACCTGGGTGAAGAGCGCTCTAAGTGGCGTGAATGGGATGCCTGCGCATTGATCAGCGAAGCCTCGGAAAAGCTGCCCTTGCTGGTTGATCAGGGCGATCGCGATGATTTCCTCGCGGTGCAGCTCAAGCCTGAGGCCTTGCAGCAAGCGGCCAAGGCGGCCAAGCATCCGCTGGAACTGCGCCTGCAACCCGGCTATGACCACAGCTACTTCTTCATCGCCAGCTTCATCGAAGACCATTTGCGACACCATGGCCGCGCTTTGCTCGGTTAATGTGAGGCAAAAGTAGGTAGAATCACGCCCTGAATTAAATCGGGGCGTTTTTTTATGCGTATTGGCCACGGCTACGATGTGCACCGTTTCGCTGAAGGCGATTTCATCACCCTGGGCGGCGTGCGCATTGCACACCACCATGGGTTGCTGGCTCATTCCGACGGCGACGTTGTCTTGCATGCCTTGAGCGATGCCTTGCTCGGCGCGGCGGCGTTGGGTGATATCGGCAAGCATTTTCCGGACACCGACCCCACCTTCAAGGGCGCTGACAGCCGTGTATTGCTTCGCCACGTGGTCAGCCTGATCCACGCCAAGGGCTGGAAGGTCGGTAACGTCGACAACACTATCGTGGCCCAGGCGCCGAAGATGGCGCCTCATATCGAATCAATGCGTGCACTGATTGCCGCAGACCTGCAAATTGAATTGGATCAAGTGAACGTGAAAGCCACCACCACCGAAAAGCTCGGGTTTACCGGTCGTGAAGAGGGCATTGCGGTGCACTCCGTCGCCTTGTTGCTGCGCGCATGAATGATCTGGAACTGCTGGGCCCGCGTGCCTACGGCGAAGCTTTGGGCAGCGCCGTCCTGAAGGCCACTGCCGAAGATTTTCAGGTGGACGAAGTGCTGGATATCCCGCTGACCGGCGAGGGCGAGCACCTTTGGCTGTGGGTGGAAAAACGTGGCCTCAACACCGAGGAAGCTGCGCGCCGTATCGCCAAGGCCGCCGGTGTGCCGTTGCGCACCGTCAGCTATGCCGGTCTCAAGGACCGTCAGGCGCTGACCCGCCAGTGGTTCAGCGTGCAACTGCCGGGCAAGGCCGACCCGGACATGAGCGCTGCTGAAAACGACACGCTCAAGATCCTCAAGACTGCCCGTCACAAGCGCAAGCTGCAGCGCGGCGCGCACGCGGCCAATGGATTCACCTTGCGCCTGACCCAATTGGTGGGTGATACCGCCGCCATCGACGCGCGCCTGCAACTGATTGCCCAGCACGGCATTCCCAACTATTTCGGCACCCAGCGTTTCGGCCACGACGGTGGCAACGTTGTCGACGCCCGTGGATGGGCTGCGCGCAAGGCCCTGCCGGAGCAGCGCAATGTGCGTTCGCGGTTGTTGTCTACGGCGCGTAGTTTCCTCTTCAACAAAGTACTGGCGGCGCGCGTCGCCGACGGTTCCTGGCAGCGTGCGCAAGTGGGTGATCTGCTGGCGTTTACTGACAGCCGCAGTTTTTTTCCGGCGGGTGAGGCTGAGTGCAGCGACCCGCGTCTGGCGATCCTGGATCTGCACCCCACCGGCCCGCAGTGGGGCGAGGGTGATTCTCCGGCGACGGGCGCCACGTTTGAGTTGGAGCAGGCGGTTGCCGCCGGTGAAGCCGACCTGCGTGATTGGCTGGTGAATGCCGGCATGAGCCAGGAACGTCGCATTCTGCGACTGCCCATTGGCGGGTTGACGTGGCATTATCCCGGGCCTGACATTCTGCAATTGGAATTCGTCCTACCGGCCGGATGCTTCGCCACTGTCTTGGTGCGCGAGCTCGTTGATCTGGTGCCGGTGGGGCAGACGGACAGCCCATGCGTATTCTGATATCAAATGATGACGGTGCCACCGCACCCGGTCTTGCTGCGCTCTATGCTGCGCTGGAAGATTATGCCGAGTGCGTGGTGGTTGCCCCCGACCAGGACAAGAGCGGCGCCAGCAGTTCGCTGACGCTCGACCGTCCCCTGCACCCGCAGGTTCTGGCCAATGGCTTTATCAGTGTCAACGGCACGCCCACCGACTGCGTGCACCTGGCGATCAACAGCCTGTTGGATCAAGAGCCGGACCTGGTGGTGTCGGGCATCAACCTCGGCGCCAACCTGGGCGATGATGTGCTGTATTCCGGCACCGTGGCGGCAGCGCTTGAAGGGCGCTTTCTGGGTCGTACCTCGTTCGCATTTTCGTTTGCCTCGCGGCAACTGGACAATTTGCCCACCGCCGCCTATTTCGCACGCAAGTTGGTGGAGGCTCATGCCTCCCTGGACCTGCCGCCGCGCACGGTGCTCAACGTCAATATTCCCAATTTGCCCCTCGATCACATTCGCGGCGTCAAGCTGACACGTCTTGGCCACCGTGCCCGTGCGGCGGCCCCGTTGAAGGTGGTCGACCCGCGTGGCAAGGAAGGCTATTGGATAGCGGCAGCTGGCGATGCCGAAGACGGTGGCGAGGGCACGGACTTTCACGCGGTGATGCAGGGTTATGTGTCGATTACTCCGTTGCAATTCGACCGCACCTTCAGCGATGCCTTCAGTGGTCTTGAAGTCTGGCTGGAGGGATTGCGCTGATGGCTCGTGAACAAGACGACCTGCTGCGTCGTGGCATCGGTATGACCTCCCAGCGCACCCGTGAGCGTTTGATCCAGCGCCTTTATGAAGAGGGGTTGTCCAACGCTCAGGTGTTGGAAGTGATCCGCCGCACCCCTCGTCATTTGTTTGTCGATGAAGCCCTGGCCCATCGCGCTTATGAAGATACGGCGTTGCCGATTGGCCATAACCAGACCATCTCCCAGCCCTACATGGTGGCGCGCATGAGCGAGCTGCTGCTGGCGGCGGGCCCGCTGGACAAGGTGCTGGAGATCGGCACCGGTTCCGGCTACCAGACCGCCGTGCTGTCGCAGTTGGTGGAGCGCGTGTTCTCGGTGGAGCGCATCAAGGTGCTGCAAGACCGTGCCAAGGAGCGCCTGGTGGAGCTGAACTTGCGCAACGTGGTATTTCGCTGGGGCGATGGCTGGGAAGGCTGGCCGGCGCTGGCGCCGTACAACGGCATTATCGTCACCGCCGTGGCCACCGATGTTCCGCAAGCGTTGCTCGACCAATTGGCACCAGGCGGGCGCCTGGTCATCCCGGTCGGTTCCGGCGAAGTGCAACAATTGATGCTTATTGTCCGTGAGGACGACGGTTTTTCCCGGCATGTATTGGGCGCCGTACGTTTTGTTCCGTTGCTCAACGGACCGCTGGCCTGACGAATTTTCGACGCTACTGAATTCTGCGGGCGGGGATTTGTCTTACGGCGGGGTCTATCAAGTCAACATGATAGGTGCGGTGATTCAACACGCTGAATGATTCGTTTCAGTCGCGTGCCGGTAAAACTTCAGTGCCCAGTTATACTTGCGACATATTTCAAGCCTGATACAGGCATTCATGTTCAGCCACCACAAAGGGAGCGGCGGGTGAGTCTCACAGGTCTTGCGCAGCGTATGGGTAAAACAAGTTTTCAACGACTGGTGCTTGGCCTTGTCTTCGGTTCCTTGTTGGTCGGCTGTTCCAGCTCGCCAAGCAGCGGCGCACGGGTCGTTGACCGTAATAGTGCTGCACCGCAAAAGCCCACGGTAACCACCGGGCAATATGTGGTGCGCAAGGGCGACACGATGTTCTCAATCGCCTTCCGTTACGGGTGGGATTACAAGGCACTAGCAGCTCGTAACAATATTCCTGTGCCTTACACCATACATCCGGGTCAGACGATTCGCTTTGACGGTCGCACCGGTTCCACGCCTACGACGGTTGTGACAAACACAGGATCTTCGCCGTCGTCTTCTAGCAAAACCACCATCATTACACGCCCTGCCGGCACTGCTGTCCCGGCGGCCTCAGGCAAGCCAACAGCCGCGCCGTTGCCGCCTGCCGGGCCTGCTCCGACGGGCTGGGGATGGCCCTCAAACGGAGTATTAATTGGAAAATTCTCTTCAAACGGTAGTTTGAATAAAGGCATTGATATCGCCGGTGATTTGGGACAGCCTGTTTTAGCTGCGTCTGATGGGACGGTGGTGTACGCCGGGAGTGGTTTACGGGGCTACGGCGAGCTGGTCATCATCAAACACAGCGATACCTACGTCAGTGCTTACGGTCATAACCGCAGGCTGTTGGTTCGGGAGGGGCAGCAGGTCAAAGTCGGACAGACAATTGCCGAAATGGGTTCAACGGGTACAGACCGGGTGAAACTGCACTTTGAGATTCGCCGTCAAGGGAAGCCTGTAGATCCGCTGCAATTCTTACCCCGTCGTTGATGTGTTGCCAGCCTGTTCCCTCACGTAGAAGGAACAGGCTCCAGCGTTGCCAAGGATAAAGGCGTCGCTTGAGCTTGAGGTCGAACTCACCAAAGGACTATAACAATGGCTCTCAGTAAAGAAGCGCCGGAGTTTGACATCGACGATGAGGTTCTCCTTATGGAGACCGGTATCGCTATGGAATCGATGTCGAATGAGGGACCTGCAACACCTTCAGTTCGTACCAAATCCAAGAACTCTACCGCTTTAAAGCAGCATAAATACATTGATTACACACGGGCGCTCGACGCGACCCAGCTGTATCTCAATGAAATCGGCTTTTCCCCCCTGCTTACCCCCGAAGAAGAAGTCCATTTTGCGCGGTTGTCGCAAAAGGGGGATCCGGCTGGGCGCAAGCGCATGATTGAAAGCAACCTGCGCCTGGTGGTGAAAATCGCCCGACGCTACGTCAATCGTGGGTTGTCCTTGTTGGACCTCATCGAGGAGGGCAATCTGGGCTTGATCCGCGCGGTGGAGAAGTTTGACCCAGAGCGGGGCTTCCGCTTTTCAACCTATGCTACCTGGTGGATCCGCCAGACCATCGAACGGGCGATCATGAATCAAACCCGCACGATCCGGTTGCCGATCCATGTGGTTAAGGAGCTCAACGTCTACCTGCGGGCAGCGCGTGAGCTCACTCAAAAACTCGATCATGAACCCTCTCCCGAAGAAATCGCCAACCTGCTGGAAAAACCGGTAGGGGAGGTCAAGCGCATGCTGGGCCTTAACGAGCGTGTGTCTTCGGTCGATGTCTCGCTGGGTCCGGATTCGGATAAAACCCTGTTGGACACCCTGACGGATGATCGGCCTACAGATCCCTGCGAGCTGTTGCAGGACGATGATCTGTCCCAAAGTATTGACCAGTGGTTGTCGGAGCTCACGGACAAGCAGCGTGAGGTGGTGATTCGCCGCTTCGGCCTGCGCGGCCATGAGAGCAGCACCCTGGAGGACGTAGGCCTGGAGATCGGCCTGACTCGTGAGCGGGTGCGGCAGATCCAGGTGGAAGGACTTAAGCGCTTGCGCGAGATCCTGGAGAAGAATGGCTTGTCGAGTGAGTCGTTGTTTCAATAACGACACGGCTTGAATGCTTGAATGTGGGAGGGGGCTTGCCCCCGATAGCGGTGTGTCAGTCAATGCAAGTATCGACTGCTACGCCGCCATCGGAGGCAAGCCCCCTCCCACATTTTTTGTGCCGGGCATAAAGTTGGTGCGAATACCAAATCCCAGGCATAAAAAAACCCCGCTTTTAAGGGCGGGGTCTTTTCGACTAAGTCAGTACAAGTTAGATAACTTGAACTTCTTCAGCTTGCATGCCTTTCTGACCGCGGGTAGCGATGAAAGAAACCTGTTGGCCTTCTTTCAGGCTTTTGAAGCCGTCGGATTGGATAGCTTTGAAGTGAACGAACAGGTCGTCACCGGATTGTGGAGTGATGAAGCCGAAGCCTTTTTCATCGTTGAACCACTTAACGGTACCAGTTTGGCGATTAGACATGGTGTATCTCCTTGGACAAAGTTAACTGCGACTCAGGAAAAGCCCTGGCCGAGACTGAGTGCAAAGAGCAGGAAAAATTCTTGGAGATGGTTGGATCGAAATTCAACATATCGTGTAGAGATTCTCAGTGACACAAGCAGCACAGTGGCGCCACCTTAACCCTTTTTCCGGAACGTGCCAATGGTATTTCCGAAGGTTTCTCTATTTTCGTGACTGGCGGTGGTGTTTACAGACCCCTGATCCGGCAGTTCGGCCCCGGCCCCGTTGGTTGCGCCTTATAAACGGCGGGGTATTGATCAAGAAAAGCCCCACGGCCTTTGAACCCCAACGCCGGCCCCGGTAAGATGCCACACAGAATTTTTCCACCTCGCTATTCAGGACACCCGCCATGAGCATCAAATCGGACAAGTGGATTCGCCGCATGGCGCAAGAGCACGGCATGATCGAACCGTTCGTCGAGCGCCAGATTCGTGGTGAAGGCGATGACCGAGTGATTTCGTACGGCGTTTCCAGCTACGGCTACGATGTACGTTGCGCCGATGAGTTCAAGGTGTTCACCAACATCAACTCGGCAATCGTCGATCCGAAGAACTTCGACGAAAAGAGTTTCGTCGACGTCAAGAGCGACGTGTGCATCATTCCGCCAAACTCCTTCGCCCTGGCGCGCACCGTGGAGTTCTTCCGTATTCCGCGTGACGTACTGACCATCTGCCTGGGTAAAAGCACCTACGCGCGTTGCGGCATTATCGTCAACGTGACGCCGCTTGAGCCTGAGTGGGAAGGTCACGTGACCCTGGAGTTCTCCAACACCACCACGCTGCCGGCCAAGATCTACGCCAACGAAGGCGTAGCGCAGATGCTGTTCCTTCAGTCTGATGAGGCCTGTGAAGTGTCCTACAAAGACCGCGCAGGCAAGTACCAAGGCCAGCGCGGCGTCACCTTGCCACGCGCTTGATCGAAAGGTCCTACGCGTAAAGGGAATTAGTCCGAAGAAAGTGACTCTATTGGGTGTACTGCCTCGGCGCGTGCAAAACGCGTCGGGCCACGCTTGAGGAGTACCTTATGAAGATCGACCCGCGAATCAGCGCAGAACTTGCCCGGCTTGAACCCAACCAGATTGGTGTTCTGGCCTGGTCCCTGATGGCCGATCCCGCTTACGCGGGCGGCATCCCTGGCCAACCCGAGCCGGATTACCCGCAGCCCACCGAACCCGGCGAGCCGACTCTTCCGGACGAGCCGCCACCCGCACCTGTCGCTTGATACCAGCCAGGCCAGTCGGTGTTTCAGCCAACTGGCCAGACCTGATGGTCGCCAATCACAAAGATTTGGTGATCATTGTCTTGCTCCACGGTATATCCGCCCGTAAACGCGCCAAACGCCGGCAACAGGCTGACGCTCGAGCTCAGCAGGAAGCACGGTAGGCGTAGGCTTTGCCGGCCCTTGCCGCGCAAGCGATACACCGGGTGCACATGCCCCGCCAACACAAGGTGGCTGGCATGGGCGTCCGGTTCGTGTTGCAGGGCGAATGGGCCCATCAGCAGGGGTTCAGGAACCACTTCGATCCTCAAGTCGGCAGGCGGGTCACCCGCGCGTTTATCGTGATTGCCGCGGATTAAGGTCATCGCCAGGTCGCTGTGGCGCGCTCGCCAGCTCCTCAGTGCGCTCAGCGTGCCGCTGGCGTGGGAGCCTGGGCCATGCAGGAAGTCGCCGAGAAAGATCACCTGCGCGCACGGCAGGGCGTTTAACACGCGGTCCAATCGTTGCAGATTGTCGGAGGTCGTGCCTTGTGGCACCGGTTGCCCCAGGCTTCGATAGGCCGATGCCTTGCCGAAGTGCGCATCGGCAATCAACAGGCACTGGCGCGCAGGCCAGTAAACCGCTTTCTCCGCCAGCAACCACAGCTCTTCGCCCCCAAGCGTCACCGAGCAATGCGTCATCGTTTCTCCGCAACTTTTTCCAAGTCTTTGACCATCCGCGCAATGCGCTCTGAAAGTTTTTCCGAACTCATGCTTTCGCGCATCCGCTCCACCAGCAGCGGGAACGCCAGGGGCGTTGGACGTTCGATCACATACACATCCATTTTCAGCGCCGATAACCGAAGCAAGGTCTCTTCGAGTCGGCGAATATCCAACTCGTCACGCAGGACTTCTTCCCCTGCTTGGGCCAGCAACAGGTTTTGCGGGTCATATTGCTTGAACACTTCAAAGAACAATCCACTGGAGGCCTGCACCTGCCGCGTACTTTTCGGCGCACCGGGGTAACCGGCAAACACCAGCCCGGCGATACGGGCGATTTCACGAAAGCGCCGCAGCGCCAGTTCCCCGGCATTCAGGCTTGCGGCTACATCCGTCAGCAAATTCGCCGGGCTGAGCAGGGTCTCGTTCAGCAACACTGTCCAATCCAACGGCGTGGCGCTCAGTAGCTCCAGACCATAGTCATTGACGGCAATCGAGAAGGTCACCGCCTGCCCTTGGCTGACCCGCCAGGCGAGCAAACTCGCCAACCCCAAATGCACCTGACGCCCGGCAAACGGGTATAAAAACAGATGCCACCCCTCCCGGGACTTCAGCACTTCGGCCAACAAGTGTTCCCGTGTCGGCAGGCCGGACCAGCGCAACTGCGTCTGCAATAACGGTTGCACCGCCCGCATCTCGGGGCCTTCGAAACGCCCATGGGCCGCAGCGTCAAAGCGCTCCACCACGGCCTGGGCCAGTTCATTGGAAAGCGGCATGCGCCCGCCATTCCAGCGCGGTACGGCTGCCTTTTTTGCGGTACTGCGGCGTACGTAAGCGGTCATGTTTTCTACCCGCACCAGCTCCAGCAGACGTCCGGCGAACAGAAAACCATCGCCGGGCTTTAACCGTGCGATAAAACCTTCCTCAACACTGCCCAGATTCTTGCCGCCGCCGCCTTTGCTCCAGAACTTCAGCTGGATACTCGCGTCGCTGACAATGGTGCCTACGCTCATGCGGTGGCGCCGCGCCAACCGAGCGTCGGGGACGCGCCAGATGCCATGCTCGTCGGGCTCCACACGGCGGTAATCCGGATAAGCGGTGAGCGACAAGCCGCCATGGCGCACAAATCCCAGCGCCCAGGCCCAGTCCGCATCCGTAAGGTCGCGATACGCCCAGGTGCCGCGCACTTCCGCCAGCAAGGCATCCGGTGTAAAGCCACCGCCCAGGGCCATGCTCACCAAATGTTGTACGAGTACATCCAACGGTTTGTAGGGCGATTCGCGTGCTTCGATGCGCCGCGCTGCAATTGCATCCTGGGCTGCCGCAGCCTCAACCAGCTCCAGGCTGTGGGTCGGCACCAGCGTCACCCTCGACGGTCGCCCCGGCGCGTGGCCGGAGCGCCCGGCGCGTTGCATCAGGCGGGCGATACCTTTGGCCGAACCGATCTGCAGTACCCGCTCCACCGGTAAAAAATCCACCCCAAGGTCCAGGCTGGAAGTGCACACCACCGCTTTAAGCTGGCCGTCTTTTAAGGCGCGCTCTACCCAATCGCGGGTTTCCCGGGACAGCGAGCCGTGGTGCAGGGCAATCAATCCAGCCCAATCGGGCCGCGCCTCCAGTAAGGCCTGGTACCAGATTTCCGACTGCGCCCGCGTGTTGGTAAACACCAGGCAACTGCTGCTGGCCTCCACCTCGGCGACCACCTGCGGCAACATCTTCAAACCGATATGCCCGGCCCAGGGAAAACGCTCGGTAACCAGCGGCAACAAGGTGTCGACTTTTAGGGATTTGGCCGTTTGCCCCTGCACATTGATTGCACCGCCTTGTGGGACCAAAACCTCAAGCGCGTGGGCCTGATTACCCAGGGTCGCCGAAATGCCCCACACCATCAGGTCGGGATGCCAGCGCCGCAGCCTCGCCAACGCCAATTGCAACTGCACGCCGCGCTTGTTACCGATCAGTTCATGCCATTCATCCACCACCACCATGCGCAGGTGCGCCAGGCTCGACTCGCTGTCGGCGCGGGCGAGCATCAGCGTCAGGCTTTCCGGGGTGGTGATCAGAGCGGTGGGTTGGCGGCGGGTTTGCCGGGCGCGCTCGCTGCTGCTGGTATCGCCCGTGCGCAGGCCGACACTCCAGGGAATCTGCAAGGTCGCCAGCGGCGCTTCAAGGGCGCGAGCCGTGTCGGCGGCCAGCGCACGCATCGGCGTGATCCACAGGACGGTGAGGGGCTCGGCAGGCGGTTTGCGTTTGCCCGTAGCAGGCGGGCGGATGTTGGCGAAGCGATTGAGGGCGGCAAACCACAGCGCATAGGTTTTACCGGCGCCGGTGCTGGCGTGCAGCAGCCCGGACTGGCCATCTTTGACCGCCGTCCAAACCGCTTTCTGGAAGTCGAACGGCTTCCAGCCCTTGGCGGCGAACCATGTCTTGGCGAAGTCGTGGGGTTTTGCCATGCGGTGCCTGACGCTCTGGAGGGTCTATTCCCACAGACCCTCCCGGCACCGCAAAGGTTTACTTCAGATTGCCACTCAGGAACTGCTGCAAGCGCTCGCTCTTCGGGTTGCCCAACACATCCTCAGGCGCGCCTTGCTCTTCGACCATGCCCTTGTGCAGGAACAGCACTTGGTTCGACACCTTGCGCGCAAAGCTCATCTCATGGGTGACCATGATCATGGTGCGGCCTTCCTCAGCCAGCCCCTGGATCACCTTCAACACTTCACCCACCAGTTCCGGGTCCAGGGCTGAGGTGGGTTCGTCGAACAGCATCACTTCCGGCTCCATGGCCAACGCGCGGGCGATCGCCACGCGTTGCTGCTGACCACCGGAGAGAAACGCCGGGTACTGGTCGGCCACCCGTGCCGGCAGGCCGACCTTGTCCAGATAGCGGCGAGCACGGTCCTCGGCGTCTTTCTTGCTGCAACCCAATACCCGGCGCGGGGCCATGGTGATGTTTTCCAGCACGCTCATATGGCTCCACAGGTTGAAGTGCTGGAAGACCATCGCCAGCCGCGTTCGCAGGCGCTGCAATTCGGCGTCGTCGGCTACGCGCATGCCGTGGCGGTCGTTGACCATGCGGATCTGTTTGCCGTCGAGGGTCATGGCGCCGTCGTTGGGGGTTTCCAGGAAATTGATGCAGCGCAAAAAGGTGCTTTTGCCCGAGCCGCTGGCGCCGATCAGGCTGATCACATCTCCGGTCTTGGCCTTGAGCGAGACACCTCTGAGCACCTCATTGTCGCCATAGCTTTTATGCAGGCCTTCAACGGTCAATTTGTACATGGGGCGTGCATCCTCAAGGCGAAAGTAGATAGCCGCTGCGATAGGCCTCTGAGCCTGCGACATGGCCGATGACCATCCCCGCAGTGGCCATGCGGCGTAGCGAACGGGCGTAAAGCAGGCCTGCGTTGTGGCAGTGCACGGGCGTTACGCGGTCGGTAATGGGGTCGATGATCTCAGCGATCAGTTGCCCGGCTTCCAGGTATTCACCGGGCAGGGCGCTGAACACCAACAGGCCGCCCACCGGCGTCGCCACGGGTTCGACGCCTGCCAGGGGCGTGGCCGGGTAGGGCAGGTCGGGCAGCGGTGCCGGGTCGCCGGCAATTGCGCCGAAGTGAATCAGGTAATCGATGATCGCCTGGCAATCGAGGCTGGCCAGGCCGTGGTTGACGTCGCCCTGGCCGCGCAGTTCGACGGTTACCGAAAAGCTGCCCATGGGAATCGGAAAGCGCCCGGCAAAACGTTGCTGCAACTGCCACCAGACCAGGGTGAAGCACTCATCGAAAGACTGCCCGCCGGAGTCGGTGGCCAGCAAGTTGGCTTCCGAGCCTATATAGCGCGCCAACGGCTCCACCCGCGGCCAGGCCTCTGGTGTGGTGTACAGGTGCGCAACGGCTTCGAAGTCGCAATGCAGGTCCAGCACCATGTCGGCGTCGCAGGCCAGGCGCTGCAGTACCAGTCGTTGAGACTGCAACTGGGTTGCGGCGGTTTGCCCGGCCAAGGCGGTGCTCAATGCGGCGCGAATCAGTTCGACATTGTGTTGCGGATCATCTCCGAGCAGCGCCTCGACCTGGTTGCCCACCTCATCACTGAGGTCGACAAACAGGCGATTGAAGTTCTGCCCGCTCTCCAACTCGTAGCGGCCCAGGGGGATATCCATCAACACCTGTTCCAGGCCCACCGGGTTGGCGATGGGCACCAACACGATCTCGCTCAACAGCCGCCCAGCCGCCGCCAATTCGGCGAGGCGCATCTTCAAGTGCCAGGCCACCAGCATGCCGGGCAGCTCATCGGCATGCAGCGACGACTGGATGTAAACCTTGCCTGCGGCCTGCTGCGGGCCGAAGTGGAAACTGTGGATTTGCCGCGCCGTGCCTGGCACCGGCGCAATCAGTTCATGTAGCTGATGACGCATGAAGGCTCCTTAATGGCTCGGCCCGAGAAAGGCCAGCCAGCGACGTTCCGCCAGCCGAAACAGGCCGACCAGGGCAAAGGTCACGGCGAGGTAGATCAGCGCGGCAATGCCGAACGATTGAAAGGTCATGAAGGTCGCCGAGTTGGCATCTCGTGCCACTTTGAGGATGTCCGGAATCGTCGCGGTAAACGCCACGGTGGTCGAATGCAGCATCAGGATCACTTCGTTGCTGTAGTACGGCAGCGAACGGCGCAGTGCGGACGGCATGATCACATAGGCGTACAGCTTCCAGCCGCTGAGCCCGTAGGCCTTGGCCGCCTCGACTTCGCCGTGGGCCATGCTGCGGATGGACCCGGCGAAAATCTCCGTGGTGTAGGCGCAGGTGTTAAGGGCGAAGGCCAAGATCGTGCAGTTCATTGCATCGCGAAAGAACGCATCCAGTACCGGTTGTTCGCGCACGGCGGCGATGCTGTAGATGCCGGTGTAGCAGATCAGCAACTGGATATAGAGCGGTGTGCCACGAAACAGGTAGGTGTAGAACTGCACCGGCCAGCGTACCAGCGGGTTGCGCGACACGCGGGCGATGGACAGCGGGATCGACACCAGAAAGCCGATCACCAGTGCGGCGCTGAGCAACCACATGGTCATGGCCAGGCCAGTAATGTGTTGGCCGTCGCTGTAAAGGAACGGGCGCCAGTATTCCTGCAAGAGTTCGATCATCGCACCGCCTCCCGGGAGCCTGCGGAGTAGCGACGTTCAAGACGGCGCAAGACAAAGTTGGAGACGCTGGTGATCACCAGGTAGATCAGCGCGGCCAGCACCAGGAAATAAAACAACTGATAAGTGCTTTTACCCGCGTCCTGGGCCGCCTTGACCAAGTCCGCCAAGCCGATGATCGATACCAGTGCGGTGGCCTTGAGCATCACCATCCAGTTATTGCCGATGCCCGGCAGGGCGAAGCGCATCATCTGCGGGAAGGTCACGTAGCGAAAGCGTTGCCCGCGCTTGAGCCCATAGGCAGTGGCGGCTTCCAGCTGGCCACGGGGCACGGCGAGGATCGCGCCGCGAAAGGTCTCGGTGAAGTAGGCACCGTAGATAAAGCCCAGGGTGATCACCCCGGCGCTGAATGGGTCGATCTCGATGTATTCCCATTCCATAAAGTCGGTCAGGCCGGTCAGCCAGGTTTGCAGGCTGTAAAAAATCAGCAGCATCAGCACCAAGTCGGGTACGCCACGGATCAACGTGGTGTAGAGCTGGGCGGGAATGCGCAGGAAGGGCAGGCTGGAGAGTTTGGCGCTGGCGCCGAGCAGGCCCAGCAACACGCTGACGGCCAGGGACAACACCGACAACTTTAGGGTCATCCAGGTGCCTTGCAGCAACAGCGGGCCGAAACCCTTCAAGCTGAACGCGCTCAGCCCGAGGGTTTGCAACAGATCTTCGAACATAAATCAGGACCTATGGCGATAAAAAAGCGCCCCTCCACTGGAGGGGCGCCCCGGGCATTATTTGCCGCTGTACAGGTTCAGATCGCCAAAGTGTTTCTTCTGGATAGTGGCGTAGGTGCCATCATCGTGTAACGCTTTGATACCTTTATCCAAAAGCGCCTTGAGTTCAGTGTTACCTTTTTTGATACCGATCGCGGTTTTCGACGGCAGCAATGGGTCGTCAATAGCTGCGCTGACTTCGTAGCCGGCACCGGCTGGCGACTTCAGGAAACCGAGTTCGGCTTGCAGCATGTCCTGTACGGAAGCGTCGAGACGGCCGGAAGTCAGGTCAGCATAAACCTGGTCCTGGTTGGCGTAGGCCTTGGTGGTCACACCGGCCTTGTCCAGCACAGCCTTGGCATAGGCTTCCTGGATGGTGCCTTGCTCGTAGCCCACGGACTTGCCTTTGAGCGACTCAGGTGTCGAGAAGCCAGCGCCTTTCTTGAACACCAGCGAGGTTGGGCCGGAGAACAGCTCGTTGGAGAAGTCGATGGCCTTTTCACGCACCGGGGTCACGGTCATGGACGAGATCACGCCGTCGAACTTGTTGGCCTTCAGGCCTGGGATCATGCCGTCGAAGTCGCTTTCGACCCACTTGCACTTGACCTTCAGCTCGGCACAGATGGCATTGCCCAGATCGATATCGAAGCCCACAAGGCTGCCGTCAGCAGCTTTGGATTCGAAGGGCGCGTAGGACGGATCGACACCAAAACGCAATTCCTTGTATTCCTTGGCCAGCGCGGTACCGGCGGCCATGCACAGAGCCAGTGCAGAAAGGGTCAGCAATGCTTTTTTCATTATGTAATCCCTGGAAACCAAGATAAGCGCTTGTGGCGCGTTTAGGACTGTTACTGAACGGTGTCAGACGGAACACAAGTAGCAATTTCTGCACCATAGTTCCGAATGATCGTTTTAAAAGGTGGGAAGAGG
This sequence comes from Pseudomonas sp. W22_MBD1_FP4, assembly GCF_052113765.1. Taxonomy (NCBI): domain Bacteria; kingdom Pseudomonadati; phylum Pseudomonadota; class Gammaproteobacteria; order Pseudomonadales; family Pseudomonadaceae; genus Pseudomonas; species Pseudomonas sp. W22_MBD1_FP4. Next base: position 171,550 of record NZ_JBGQOI010000009.1, read on the forward strand.
GAATCTTGAGTGTAGGAGATGCCCGAAAGTGGGCATCGGAATATGAGTGCACCATTACGAGTCATACGGAAATTAAAACCTGAGAGCGGGCGTTACGTCAGGCCAGGAGATCTTGCAGAGTGGCGAGGCTGTCGGCTTCCTCTACCGCCTTGTCCTGGCGCCACCGCAACATCCGCGGAAAGCGCACCGCAATCCCGCTTTTATGCCGCTTGGACAGGGCGATCCCCTCAAACCCCAACTCGAACACCATACTTGGCGTGACGCTGCTGACCGGGCCGAACTTCTCCACCGTAGTCTTGCGCACAATCGCGTCGACCTTGCGCATCTCCTCGTCGGTCAGTCCGGAATAGGCTTTGGCAAACGGCACCAGGCTGCGCTCGCTGCCGGGCGGGCCGTCCCACACGGCAAAGGTGTAGTCGCTGTAGAGGCTGGCGCGCCGGCCATGGCCGCGCTGGGCGTAGATCAACACGGCGTCGACGCTGAACGGGTCGACTTTCCACTTCCACCACAGGCCCATGTCCTTGGTGCGGCCGACGCCATACAGGCCTTGGCGATTCTTGAGCATCATGCCCTCGACGCCGAGGCTGCGGGAGGCTTCGCGTTGCTGCGCAAGGTCCTGCCAAGTTGCACCCGTCAGCAGCGGTGAGGGCTGCAATACCGGTTGGTTGCACACAGCAATCACCTGTTCCAACTGTGCGCGGCGCTCGGCCTGGGTGTGGTTGCGCCAGTCGTCGCCCGCATGTTCCAGCAGGTCGTAGGCCAGCACCGCCACCGGCGCATCCTCAAGGACTTTTTTGCTCAGGGTCTTGCGACCGATACGCTGCTGCAACAGAGCGAAGGGTTGCACTGATTCTTTCCACACCACGATTTCGCCGTCGATCACCGTGCCATCGGGCAGGCCACTTACCAGGCTGTGAAGTTCGGGAAAACGGTCAGTCACCAATTCTTCACCCCTGGACCAGACCCACAGGCGCCCCTCGCGCTTGACCACTTGCGCTCGAATGCCGTCCCACTTCCACTCCACCTGCCAGTCGGCTGGGGAGCCAAGCAATGCATCGAATTGCTCTACCGGCTGCGACAACCCGTGAGCAAGAAAAAACGGATACGGCTGACCGCCGCGTTGCGCATGTTCGTCGGACGATTCTGCGGCGATCAGTTTGAGGTAGCCCTGGGGTGTCGGGCGGTTGGACAGATCGGTGTAGCCCACCAGCCGCTGGGCCACGCGTTTGCTGTCCAGCCCGGCCATGGCGGCAAGGGAGCGGGTGACCAACAATTTGGAGACGCCCACACGAAAGCTGCCGGTGATCAATTTGATGCACGCCATCAGGCTCGGTTGATCCAGCTGTGCCCATAACGCTGGCAGGCGCTCTGCCAGATCCTGAGGTGAGAGGCCGCGCAAGGGCAGGAGTTTTTCTTCCAGCCACACGGCCAGGCCGTCTTCTGAGGTGTAGGTTGATTCCGGCAGCAGCAGGGAAATCGTTTCGGCCAGGTCTCCCACCGACTGATAGCTCTCTTCGAACAGCCAAGGCTCGATGCCGGACGCTTCGGTGGCCATGTCCCGCAGCAGGCGCGTCGGCACCAGTTGTCGAGGGCGTCCGCCGGACAGGAAATACACTGCCCATGCCGCATCCTCAGGCGGCGCCTTCAGGAAGTAGGCTTGCAGGGCCGCGAGCTTGGCGTTACTGGAAGTGGTGGCGTCGAGGTTGGCGTACAGCTCAGCGAAGGCCTTCATGCGCTGACCTCTTCTTCGTCGTCACCGTACTCGGTGGTGAAACCCTGGGCGTCCAGGCCTTTTTCCCGCAAGTGGCGCACCAATACGCCGACTGAGCCGTGGGTCACCATCACCCGTTCCGCGCCGGTTTGTTCGATGGCCCACAACAAACCGGGCCAGTCGGCGTGGTCCGAGAGCACAAAACCTCGGTCCACACCGCGCCGCCGCCGTGTGCCGCGCAGGCGCATCCAGCCGCTGGCGAACGCGTCGCTGTAGTCTCCGAAACGCTTGATCCAACTGCTGCCGCCGGCGGAGGGCGGGGCAATGATCAGGGCTTGGCGCAGCAGCGGGTCGGTCTTGGTGAAGTCACCGGCGTAGAGCGTCTCGGGAATGTAGACGCCGGCCTCGCGGTACACCCGGTTCAGCGGTTCGACTGCGCCGTGGCTGAGGATCGGGCCGATGCTGGCGTCGATGCCATGCAGGATGCGCTGGGCTTTGCCGAAGGAGTAGCAGTACAACACGCTGGCCTTGCCGGCGGCGATATTGGCCTGCCACCAGTCGTTGATCCCGGCAAAAATCTGCGCCTGGGGCTGCCACCGGTAGATCGGCAGGCCGAAGGTGGATTCGGTGATAAAGGTGTGGCAACGCACCGGTTCGAAGGGCGCGCAGGTGCCATCAGGCTCGACTTTGTAGTCGCCAGACGCCACCCAGACTTCACCTTGGTATTCCAGGCGCACCTGGGCTGAGCCGAGCACATGCCCGGCCGGATGGAAACTCAACGTCACGCCGTGATGCTGCAGTTTCTCGCCGTAAGCCAGGGTTTGCAGGTTGATGTCCTGTCCCAGGCGCGAGCGCAGGATGCCTTCGCCGGGCGCGGCGGCCAGGTAATGCTGGTTGCCGGTGCGGGCGTGGTCGCCGTGGGCGTGGGTGATGACGGAACGTTCTACCGCGCGCCAAGGGTCGATGTAGAAATCACCGGCGGGGCAGTAGAGACCTTCAGGGCGGGCGATGACAAGGTCCATGGGGTGTGCCGTGGGCGATGGGCTTATCAGTAGGAGGAGAATGAACCTGGAGAAGTTCTATCTAAATGCAGAGAGCCAAATGTGGGAGGGTGCTTGCTCCCGATGGCGGTGGATCAGTCAAATTTGTATTGGCTGACCCACTGCTATCGGGAGCAAGCACCCTCCCACATTTTGACCCGGGTTCTTCAGGAGAAAGCCGGTTTATTTGCCTGGAGTCAGGGTCAACCGAGCTTTCCCATAGACCTTCTCAAAGTTCTGCGGCTGCATCGGGAAGCTCAGGTATTGCGCCTTGAGCGACGGGTCGATGCCATTGGCGTAGCTCGGGCTGGCGGGATTGCCGGATTGGCCGATGCCGCCCTGGCCCATCATCGGTTCCACCTGGCCGAAGTCGACGATCATGCGCAGCGCCGGGACTTGGGTGGTGTTGAAATCCTGGCCCCAGCTATACGGCGCCGGGTTCAAGGTGTTGTGGTCACCGCCGGACGCCAACGGGCCGCGAATGGCTTGGCCAGCAGTGTTCTTCCAGGTGGTGCTGTGCAGCTTGCCCCACTGCCAGGCCTTGTGATCGGCGCCCAGCTGGTTGTCGCCCGCGGTGATCGCGGCCGCGAGGCTGCGGGCCAGGATCGCCGGTTTGTCTTCTTTCTGCGGTGTGCGCACGTCGTCCCAGAACGGGCTGTCTTCGCGGCTCAGCAAGTGGTCGGCCTGGGCGGCGTAGGAGAGGTTGGCGTTGCTGACAAACGCTTTCCAACTGGCGCTGTTTTCCGGGCCGAGTTCGTCGAGGAAGATCTGCTTGGTACTTTCCTGCAGGAATAACTCATAGAGAGCCGCGTCGGCGGATGTCGCGACGAGGCGACCGTCGAAGGCCATCAGGCGATTCAGCGCTTCACGCGCTTTGGTCTGTTCGGCCGCAGGCAACCCATCAATCGCCTGTTTCAGCGGCTGGGCCATGCCCGGTGCCTGGAACATGGTCTTGAGCTTGGCGGCGAACGTGGTGGTCTGGTCGTATTGCATGGCGATCACGCTACGACTGTCGTGCTTGCCGGCATTGGCCAATTGCGCCAGGCGCTCGCTGCGCTCCGGGGCGTCCCAGGAGTTGGACAACTGCATGCCATAGCCACGCGGCGCGGTGCGCTGGTTGGCGGTGCCGATCCAGCCTTGGGCCGGGTCCTGGTCATAAGGATGCAGCATCGCGTCGGCGTAGCCGTCCCAGTCAAAACGCGTATCCCAGCCTGGCGACGGCAGCAGACCCTCGCCTTCGCGGCGGTTGGGGAAGCGGCCGGTGACCTGCCAGCCGATATTGGTGGCGTCGGCGAACACCATGTTTAAGGCAATGGCGCGAATCTCGCGGGTCGCATCCGAGGCTTTGGCGACGTTTTGCGCGCGGGACAGGTCGAAGAACGCATCCAGGCTCTTGTCGTCTTTAAAGTCGGCTGTTTGCAACGCCAGGCCCAGACCGCTTGTGAGCGCCTGGCTGCTGTTGAGCAGGGCGCCGTGACGGGTTTCGTAGACAACTTCGCGAGTCGAGCGCTGGCCTTTGACGAAGAAGGTTTCATTCCGCACGCCGGCCGGCAGCCATTTGCCGTTGTTCTCGTAGTACAGCGCGTTGCCCTGGCGTTTGACCTTTTCCAGGAACAGGTCCTGGGTATCGCCCTTGACCGTGCTCATGCTCCACGCGACTTTGCCGTTGAACCCGGACAGCAGCGTTGGCAAGCCGGCAATCGAGGCGCCGACGGCCTGGTATTTCGGGGCGCGAATCTGCACGTAGCTCCATGGCGACGGTGCTTGCGGTTGGGCGGCGAGGTCGTTGGCCAGCAGGCTCTTGCCACTGCGGCTGCGCTGCGGGCCGATGGCCCAGTTGCTCGACGTGGTCACGGCCAGGGCATTGAGGCTGCCCAGTTGCTGGCTGACGGTGTCCAGCCCCGCCAGGCCGGTGATCTGGCTGAAGTTCACGCCCTTGAGCTTCTCGGCTTCGGCCAGTGGGATGGGCTCATCCGGTGCGCTTGGGGTAAGCCAGGCGAGTTTGTCGACGCCGACTTTTTGCGCGAGCACCAAAGAGGCGAGCTCTTCTTGCAGGTTGGCCGACTCGCTGAAATTCAGCAGGCAGAACAACAGCGCCGAATCTTCCGGCTTCCAGTATTCGGGCTTGTAGCCGGTCTGGGCCAGGTCCGGCGGCAGCTTGTCGCGGTAGCGGAACAGGTAGGCGTTGACGCCACGGGCATACACTTCGAAGAAGCGCTTGAGGCGCGGCGATGAGGCGTTGTACAGCTCGCCGGCGCTTTTTTTCAGGTTGACCGCACGCATGAAGCGGTCGACATCCAACACCTCTGGGCCGGATATTTCTGCAAGACGGCCTTGGGCCAGCAGGCGCAGGGTGACCATCTGGGTGATGCGGTCACTGGCGTGCACATAGCCAAGGCTGAACAGTGCGTCGTGGAATGTGTTGCTTTCGATCAGCGGCATGCCTTGGGCATTGCGGCGCACCGACACGTTTTGTGCCAGGCCTTTGATCGGCTGTACGCCCGCAACGGGCGGCAAGGTGTCCTGGGTGCTCTGGAGCTGGCAACCGGCCAGGCTTAATGCACTGGCCACTGCCGCGGCAACGCCGAACCGGGGGAGAAAATGTGAGAGGGCTGGCGAGGCCATGGCAAAGCTCCTGCGGGGGGTAGCGTCAGTAAAGGCGCTACGTTAGTGAGCGCGGCGAACCGACGCAAGCAGGAGCTCAGCCTTATTTTCATGAACGGCCCAAGAGGACTTGGGCGGATTGGCTTTCCGTGCCCATTCATATGCCCGAACCGTCGCCGGGCGCCTATTACAGTATCGGGCTTACGCCCCGTGGCACTTCTTGAATTTTTTCTCGCTGCCGCATGGGCAAGGATCGTTGCGGCCAACGTCCTTCAACGCGTTGCGCACAGGCTCTTGATGAGCGTGGCCGCAGTTCGGGCCGTGGACATGGCCGTGATCATGGTGATCGTGATCGTGGTTGCAGTCAGGACCATGGACATGGGGTTGCTGAGTCATTGATGTCGCTCCGGAATAAAATCGCCGGGGATTATCACGCCATTGTGGGCCACCTGCACGTCATAACCGATGAATAATCCGGTTTTGAGCTCGCCTTCCAAGCGATAGGGCACGGGTTGGTCGGGTTTTTTCAACAACTGCACGACACTGCGTATCTGCGGCCAGAGGTTGGTGCGTACGGAAACTTTGAAAAACGCATGGCTTCGGGGCGGCACGGTGAGCCATTCGTTGGACTCGCCTTCGGTCAGCACAAAATCATCCAGGGTGACCTTGTAGATCAGGCCGCGCACGGTCAGGTCGGCGTCGTCGCGGTTGTCTACGCGAAAGTACAGTTTGAATTTCTGTTCCAGCAACTTGGCCCGCACCACTTCGACCTTAACTAGAGAGACGTGGGGCGGCGGCGCGTCGTCCTCGAACCACGACGCACAGCCGCTTAGACCGAAGATTAACGCCAGCATCAAGCTGTAGATCCGGAGCATGGCGTTGGTCCTATTGTGGTTAGAAGTAGCTGGAGCAGCACTTCTTGAATTTTTGCCCGCTGCCGCACAGGCACGCGTCATTGCGCCCAGCCTTCACCTCCACCGTCGGATCGATGAAGTACCAGCGCCCGTCATTCTGTACGAAAGAAGACTGTTCGCGGTGGCTATGTTCGCCGGTGCTGTCGTGCCAGCGCGCTGTAAAGGTCACGAAGGCATGTTCCGGCTGGCCGCCGAACACCTCCGAGCTTTCCACCTCAAGGCCGAGCCAGGTGCTCTGTGCACTCCAGGCGCTGATGGATTCGCGATCCAAACCCGCCTGTTGCGCGGGCAATGTGGTCGCCACCAAATAGTCCACCAGGCCCAGCACATAGGCGCTGTAGCGCGAGCGCATCAACGCGCTGGCGCACGGCGCCGGGTGACCGGCGTGATAATGGCCGCAGCAGGCATCCAGCAGGTTGCCACTGCCGCAGGGACAAATGGATGTACTCATTGGGTTACCACCAATACTTACCGAAATTTTCCGGGTTGGCCCAGAAGCGGGCATTGAGCCAGTCCGGCACCTGTTTATAGTCAAGCAGATCGTAGGTAAACAGCGTCAGCACCTGCTCATCGCGCTGGAAGCGTTCGCCGGCCTGTAGGGCCAGAGAGAAGAAATCGGTGTCCTTCCAGTCGCAGGCGCCCAGGTCCACCAGCACCGCAATGCGGCTGGCGTTGAGGTTGCGAATCCCGCCGAGCAGGGTCAGGCCTTGAGGTTTTGACAGGTGCTCCAGGCAATCGACCACCAATGCCAGGTCAAAGCGCAGCGCGGCCAGCTCTGCGGGCAACGGCCCAGGCGTTGCCACAAACACTTGGGTGTCGGGATGCGCTTCCTTAAAGGCATCCAGCGCCGGGAACTGGCTGGCACCCAACAGCAACAGGCGTTTGGGCTGGTGCAGATCGAGCAATGCGGCCAGGGCTTGCTGGGGGGTACGGGCAGAAATACCAGCGGTCATCAGAGATCCTCACATCAGGACCGTAGAGACTAGCGCGGCTGAGCGTGTGGGCCTAGAGCAGGTGATGGCGAAAAGTCCTACTTTGATGTTCATCCTCAATGAATGCGGGGATGGGGTGCCGCGGCGCAGATCCTCTCTTTAACCGCCGCCCTTTCAAGTTTTTTGAACCTTCACTGGCAAATCGCCTGTAGAAGTCGTTACTGTGCGATCAAAGAAAAATTTGAAAACACTCAGGAGCCCCATGATGCGTAAGGTTTTTCTGTTGGCTCTGTTGGCCAGCCCCGTTGCCCTGGCCCAGAGCGTCAGTGTCGAAACCAACTCGTTGATGCGCCTGCCCAGCAGCACCAGTGTGTTGCAGCTGGAACGCTTGGAAGTGGCGGACTACGGCACCTTGCTGATCCCCTCGACCATCAGCCAGGTCACCGTCGATGAGCTGCATTTGGGGCGCGATGCACGTATCGCCATTGTCCCCGGCGCTGTCGGACTGCAATTGCAGGTGGGTCATGCGCAACTGGAACATGGCAGCCAGATCACCTCGCGCGGCGCGCCAGGCACCCATGAAAAACCTGCGAAAGCCGGTCGAGACCTGACCTTGCGCATCAATTCGCTGGCGGCTGAAGAGCTGTCGGTGGATGCCCGTGGCGGCGCCGGTGCTCAGGGTTATGCCGGGCTTGATGGTGCCAATGGTGTGGACCCGGGTTGCACATGGGGCTCAGCCGGGCGCGGTTTCAATGGTGATAATGGCGGTGATGGCCTGCCGGGGGGCGCGGGTGCGCAGGTACGCGTGGAGTTGCCTAAGGACTTCCCGGCTGAACATATCAAGGTCTGGGTGGACGGCGGCGCTGGCGGGCTGGCGGGTACAGCGGGCAAACCGGGCAAAGGCGGGGAATCCAAAGGCTGCCTGGTGTATCGCGCCGATGGCGGCGAAAAGGGCCGTCCTGGTTTGGAAGGACAACCGGGGCCGGTTGGGCCTGCGGGGACTGTGACTATTCAGCGTCTCTGATACTTCAAGCCCCTCCCACCTTGGAATGCATTCCGGGTGTGGGGGGCTTGCTGCCGATAGCGGGCTAAAGGTCGTCTCAGAACATCGGCCGAGCCGAAGCAATCGCGACCACCACCAACCCAACAATCAGATTAACCCCCACTAACTTGCGAATCTGCCCCAGCGCAGCCGCGCCCGCCGGCCAATCCTCAGCCGCCACCGCCGCCTTCAACTCCGGAAATTTCAACGCCTGGATGCGGATAAACAACGCGGTCATCACCAGATACAAGCCCATCATCACCTGCACGTAACGCGGTGCAGTCTCAAACCCGCTGAAACGCAGTTGCAGCAGGCCCACACCGCTGATCGGCAAAACCAGCACCGCCACCCATACCCACACGAAAAAACGTTGAAACACATTTGCCCACAACTTGAGTCGGGCAGGGCCCTCAAGTGCCGCCATGGCGGCGGGTCGCAGGATCATCCAGGCGAAAAACATACCGCCCACCCATACCAGGGCGGCCAATACATGCAGGGTGTAAGCGAGGCTAAACGCGGTCATTGTGGTACTCCGTTCTGCGCGGGATTAATTAGCGGGGTATGATAGCGGCCGATCCGAACCACTGAAAATTTATCCAGCGTTTTTTGCGCCCGACTATCCATGATCAGCACTGAACTCAAAACCACGATCCAGGGCGCCTACTCGCGTTTTCTCGAAGCCAAGAGCTTGAAACCGCGCTACGGCCAACGCCTGATGATCGCCGAAGTGGCCAAGGTCCTCGGGGATATCGACACCGACGACGAAGGTCGCCGCGAAGGTGACCCAGCGGTCGTGGCCGTCGAAGCCGGCACCGGTACCGGCAAGACCGTTGCCTACAGCCTCGCTGCGATCCCGACCGCCAAGGCCGCAGGCAAACGCCTGGTGATCGCCACCGCTACCGTCGCCCTGCAAGAGCAGATCGTCTACAAAGACCTGCCCGACCTGATGCGCAACAGTGGCCTGAACTTCACGTTTGCCCTGGCTAAGGGCCGTGGCCGCTACATGTGCCTGTCCAAGCTCGATGTGCTGCTGCAGGAAGGCCACGCGCAGACCGCCACGGCGTCGCTGTTCGAAGAAGAAGGCTTCAAGATTGAGGTTGATGAAGTCAGCCAGAAGCTGTTTACCAGCATGATCGAGAAACTGGCCGGCAATAAATGGGACGGCGACCGCGACAGCTGGCCCACCGCCCTTGAAGACGCCGACTGGGCACGCCTGACCACCGACCATAGCCAATGCACTAACCGCCATTGCCCGAACTTCGGTCAGTGCGCTTTCTACAAAGCGCGCGAGGGCATGGGCAAAGTCGACGTAATCGTCACCAACCACGACATGGTCCTGGCCGACCTGGCCCTGGGCGGCGGCGCCGTCCTGCCGGACCCTCGCGACACGCTCTATGTGTTTGACGAAGGCCATCACCTGCCCGACAAGGCCATCGGCCACTTCGCCCACTACACGCGCCTGCGTTCCACCGCCGACTGGCTGGAAACCACCGCGAAGAACCTCACCAAATTGCTCGCCCAGCACCCGCTGCCCGGCGACTTGGGCAAGCTGATTGAGCAGGTGCCGGAGCTGGCGCGGGAGATCAAGACCCAGCAGCAGTTCATGTTCAGCGCCTGCGAGCAGGTCGCCGACTTCAAGCCCGGCGAAGATGTGGAGGGCCGTGAGCGCCCACGTCACCGCTTTGTCGGCGGGATGATCCCCGAGCATATGCGCGAAATGGGCATTGAACTGAAGAAAGGCTTTTCACGCCTGACTGACCTGTTTACCCGTCTCACGGATTTGCTCAAGGAAGGCATGGATGGCGAGGTCAATATCGGCATCGCCAGTAACCAGGCCGAGGAGTGGTACCCACTGTTCGGCAGCCTGTTGTCCCGTTCCCAAGGTAACTGGGAGCTGTGGACCGCGTTTACCGTCGAAGACCCGGAAGACAACCCGCCCATGGCCCGTTGGCTGACCTTGTCGGAAAGCGGCGCGCTGTTTGATATTGAGGTCAATGCCAGCCCGATCCTCGCCGCCGAAATGCTTCGGCGCAATCTGTGGAACGTGGCCTACGGCTGCCTCGTCACCTCCGCCACGCTGACGGCCCTGGGCACTTTCGACCGGTTCCGCATGCGCGCCGGGCTGCCGAAAAAAGCCGTCACCGCCGTGGTGCCGAGCCCGTTCCATCACGCCGACGCCGGAGTGTTACGGGTGCCGGACCTCAAGGCCGATCCTCGGGACGCGCCGGCCCACACTGCCGCGATCATTCGTGACTTGCCGGGCCTGGTCGAAGGCTCCCGGGGCACGCTGGTGCTGTTCTCGTCGCGCAAGCAGATGCAGGACGTGTTCGACGGCCTCGACCGCGACTGGCGCAAGCAGGTGTTTATCCAGGGCAACCTGTCCAAGCAGGAAACCCTGAATAAGCACAAGGCGCGCGTCGACGGCGGGGACTCCAGCGTATTGTTCGGCCTGGCGAGCTTTGCCGAAGGTGTCGACTTGCCGGGCGCGTACTGCGAGCACGTGGTGATCGCCAAGATTCCGTTCTCGGTGCCGGATGATCCGGTAGAGGCCGCGTTGGCCGAATGGATCGAAGCGCGGGGCGGTAACCCGTTCATGGAAATCTCGGTGCCTGATGCTTCCTTGAAGCTGGTGCAGGCCTGCGGGCGGTTGCTGCGTACGGAAGAAGACCGCGGCACCATCACCTTGCTCGACCGTCGTTTGGTCACCCAGCGCTACGGCAAAGCTATCCTGAATGCTTTACCGCCGTTCCGGCGCGAAATTTCTTAAGCCACTGTGGGCGGATTCGCCCACTTCGTGGTCTATCTCATCAATGTCATCAGGCCATTCACCGGCCGTTTGGGAGAACCTTGCTCGTATGATTCGCACGCTGCCCGCCCTTTTTGCCCTGCTGTTCGCTGCGCCCTTGATGGCGGCGCCCGCCGGGCAACAAACCCTGTTCAACTTCGTCCGGCCTGCCGATGTGGTCAAGGTGGCGACCCAGGACGCCAGCCTGCCGCAATACAACGCCGAGCAAACCCCCGAAGGTGAGGTGTTGCGCCGTATCACCTTCAACCCGGCCGCCGAACCCAGCTTGGTGCTTAGCCCGCAGACGGGGGTGTGGGACTGGTCGCAGTCCAGCGCCATGAGCCTGCGTATTCAGAGTGCCATGGACTGGGCGCTGACCCTTTACGTCAAGGTGCAGAGCAGTGACGGCAAAACGTTGGTCAGTCGAATCGACCTGCCGGCCGGCCGGGCACAGACCCTGCTGATCCCGCTGCAAGCCAACTCGCCGCTGAGTCAGGGCATGAAGGCCGGCCCGCCGATGCCGATTACTGTTGATGGCCAGCGTGTGTTGCTGGCTGGCAGCGCAGGGGAAATCGACCGCAGCCAGGTGGTCTCGGTGACGTTGTCGATGATCAAGCCCAACGCGGCCCAAAGCATCCTGCTAGAGCGCTTTGGTGTGCAGGACAGTGAGCCGGTATTGAAGGCCGCCTACAGCGAGTTAGTGGATACGTATGGCCAATCCACCCGTGCGCGTTGGCCAGAGAAGGTCAGCAGCGACGAGCAGCTCAAGGCCGCCGCGGCCAAAGAGCAAACCCAGCTTCAAGGCTGGTTGGCTGCGCGGGATAAGTCCGCATTGGACAGGTTTGGTGGCTGGAACAAAGGCCCTGCATTCAAGGCCAGCGGCTTTTTCCACACGGAGAAGCGTGACGGCCGCTGGTATCTGGTAACGCCTGAGGGCCATCCGTTCTACTCCCTGGGCGTCAATACCGTGGCCCCGGATAACAGCCAGACCTACGTGGCCGGTCGTGAATGGATGTTTGCGGCGTTGCCCAAGGCTGGTGAGCCCTTGGATAAGTATTACGGCAGCGGCGATAACCGCACCGGTAACGGTGCGGGTGAGGGGCGCAGTTTTGGCGCCGGGCGTTGGTACGATTTCTATGGCGCCAACCTGCAGCGCGCCTACGGTGGCGAAGGCTTCGACCAGAAACGCTGGGTGACTCACACCCTGGACCGCCTGCAAGCCTGGGGTTTCAACACCGTGGGCAACTGGAGCGACGAGGCTTTGGCCCGTGCCGACCGCGTCCCCTATACCTTGCCGCTGTCGATCGTCGGCGATTACGCCAGCATCAGCACCGGCACCGACTGGTGGGGCGGCATGCCCGATCCGTTTGACCCACGCTTCGCCATGGCGACCGAGCGTGCCGTTGCGATTGCTGCCCGCGACCATCGCGACGACCCGTGGCTGATCGGCTTCTTTGCCGATAACGAACTGGCCTGGGCAGGGCCGGGTGATGATCCGAAATCCCGCTACGCCTTGGCCTACGGCACGTTGCGTATGACCACCGACGTTCCAGCCAAACGCGCTTTCCTCAAGCAATTGCGGGACAAGTACCGCAATGAAGAAGGCTTGTCGAAAGCCTGGGGCATCGAATTGGCGGGTTGGGAGCTGATGGAAGATCCAGGCTTTGAACCACCGATTCCCAACCCTGAGCACCCGGAAATCGAGGCCGACTTTAAATACTTCCAGAAAACCTTTGCCGATGCTTATTTCAAGACCATCTCCGATTCACTGAAATGGCACGCGCCGAACCAGTTGTTGCTGGGTGGTCGCTATGCGGTGAGCACGCCCGAGGCTGTGGCTTCGTGTGCACAGTATTGCGATGTGCTGAGCTTCAACATGTACACCCTCAAGCCCCAGGACGGTTACGACTTCGCTGCGCTGCGCGCGTTGGATAAACCCGTGCTGATCACTGAATTCAACTTTGGCTCTGCCGACCGTGGCCCGTTCTGGGGCGGCGTGACCCAGTTGGCCAGGGAAGAGGACCGTGGCGCGGCGTACGCCAACTTCCTCAAGCAAGCCATGGCCGAACCGTCGATTGTGGGTGTGCACTGGTTCCAATACCTGGACCAACCCGTGACCGGCCGTTTGCTGGACGGTGAAAACGGCCACTTCGGCTTGGTGGGCATCACCGACGTGCCTTATCAGGGCTTTGTCGACAGCGTGCGTAAAAGCAACCTGGCGGCGGTGGACCAACTGGGCAAGGAGGCGGAAAAGGCCAAGGCGGCAAGCGCTGTCCGTGAAGGTGAAGGCGGTAAGTCTGGGCATGACGGCAAAGGCGCAGGGCAGGGCGCCGGGCATGCCGGTGGGCACTCCGCCAACGGTCATTGATTGATCGCTGACGGGTTCACAAAACCTACAAGGGCTGGAACAATGTCGGCCACTTTCAATGGTGTTTTTCGAGGCGGCTTACGTGCAGATTCAGGGTCATTACGAACTCCAGTTCGAAGCGGTACGTGAAGCGTTTGCCGCGCTGTTCGATGACCCACAGGAGCGTGGCGCCGGGCTTTGCATTCAGATCGGTGGCGAAACCGTGGTCGATCTGTGGGCCGGCACCGCTGACAAGGACGGTGCCGAGGCCTGGCACAGCGACACCATCGTCAATCTTTTCTCCTGCACCAAGACATTTACTGCCGTCACGGCCCTGCAATTGGTGGCTGAGGGTAAGTTGCAGTTGGACGCTCCAGTTGCCAAGTACTGGCCGGAATTTGCCGCTGCCGGTAAGGAAAGCATCACGCTGCGCCAGTTGCTCTGCCATCAGGCGGGTTTGCCGGCGATCCGCGAGATGCTGCCCACCGAGGCCCTGTATGACTGGCAACTGATGGTCGACACCCTCGCGGCCGAAGCACCCTGGTGGACGCCGGGCCAAGGCCATGGTTACGAGGCAATCACCTACGGCTGGCTGGTCGGCGAACTGCTGCGCCGCGCCGATGGGCGTGGGCCTGGTGAATCCATTGTGGCGCGCGTTGCACGGCCGTTGGGCCTGGACTTTCATGTGGGCCTGGCGGATGAAGAGTTTTATCGTGTTGCCCATATAGCGCGCAGCAAAGGCAATATGGGCGATGAAGCTGCGCAACGTTTACTGCAAGTAATGATGCGTGAACCCACCGCCATGACCACACGGGCATTTGCCAATCCACCGTCTATTTTGACCAGTACTAATAAACCTGAATGGCGACGCATGCAGCAGCCCGCGGCTAATGGTCACGGTAATGCGCGTAGCCTGGCGGGTTTTTATAGTGGTTTGTTGGGCGGTAGTTTGTTGGAAGCCGACATGCTCGAAGAGTTGACCCGTGAACACAGTATCGGGCCGGATAAAACATTATTGACACAAACTCGCTTTGGTTTGGGATGCATGTTGGATCAACCGCAGTTGCCTAATGCCACATTCGGCCTTGGCCCGCGTGCTTTTGGGCATCCTGGTGCAGGTGGATCGGTAGGTTTTGCCGACCCCGAACACGATGTAGCGTTTGGTTTCGTGACTAATACATTGGGGCCTTATGTACTTATGGACCCTCGTGCACAGAAGTTGGTCGGAATATTGGCCGGTTGTCTGTAAACCCCTTGCTGTTTCACATTTTTTTGTTACAAAGGCAACTATAAGAAGACGCTGAACGAAATGATGTAACTTTAATGTTCTGTAAGCGTCTGTTTAACGGGTCATCCAGACCCCCGTTTCTTTTCTCATTTTGTGGATATCTCATGTTATCGAACAAGTCCTTGGCACTGGCGCTTTGCCTCACCATTACCGGCTGCGCACAAACTCCACAGAATGATGCCGAGGGTGGGCATTGGTGGTCATTTGGATCTGATAAGGCCGCTACCAAGGACGTCGTGACCCAGACCGAGGCCAAGCCGGATGCCAAACCCGCAGTTGGCGCCAAGCCTGCCGCACCTGTAGCCGCTGCGCCTGCTCCGGCAGCCAAGGCTGACACCGGCTCCAGTTGGTGGCCGTTCTCCTCCAAAAGCACCGACGAAAAGGCTGCCGATGCCAAGGCCGCAGACCTGAAAGCCGACCTCAAGGCCGCCACTCCGGCCGCTGCCGCTGCACCAGCCGTCGCCAAGACCGACAGCGAAACTCACTGGTGGTGGCCGTTCGAAAGCAAACCCAAGCCATTGTCCAAGGTCGACGTGACCAACGTGCCGATGCCGGACCCGAAAATCACCCAGGCCTGGTTGGACGACTATGAGCCGCGCCTGCGCGCCGCCATCAAGGACAGCAACCTGCAACTGGAACGTCGCGACAACGTGCTCGTCGTGATTGCGCCGGTCGATGGCTCCTACAACCCAAAACGTCCAGCCATGCTGTTGCCGGTTACCCTTGGCCCGTTCACGCGTGTTGCCAAGGCTGTTGAAGCAGATCCCAAGACCGCCGTACTGGTCTTGGGTCACGTTGACGCCACCGGCACCGCCCCGGCGAGCCAGGCGTTGAGCAGGGAGCGCGCACAGTCCATCGCTTCGATTTTCAGCCTCAGCGGCTTGAAGCAGGATCGCTTGATGCTGCGTGGCATGGGTGACCTGATGCCACGTGCCGCCAACGACAGCACCCAGGGCCGTGCGCTGAACCGTCGCATGGAAATTATGTTCACTCAGCGTACAACTATGTTGGCGCTGCTGAGCAAGTACAACTCGGGCAAGACGCCGCCTGTGGCTGAAATGGTTGCCGTGCAGAACGTACCTGCACCGGCTCCGGCAGCCAAAGCTGCGGCGAAAAAAGCTCCGGCCGCGAAGAAGGCTGCCGCCAAGCCAGCCGCTAAAAAGGCGCCGGCCAAGCCAGCTGCCAAGAAAACTGCCCCGGCCAAAGCCAAGGCTGCTGCACCGGCGAACGACCAGGCAAAAAACTGATCTGCTGAACCAGAAGGATAAAGCCGCATGACCCAGGCACTGGCCGATATGCGCCGTGACTACACACGGGACGGTTTGAGCGAGGCCCAGGCCCCGGGCGAGCCGTTTGCGTTGTTCCACCAGTGGTTTGCCGATGCGGTGAAAACCGAGCAGCCCCCGGTGGAAGCCAATGCCATGACCCTGGCTACGGTCGACCAGGAAGGTCGCCCGCACTGCCGCATCCTGCTGCTCAAGGGCTTGGATACGCAGGGCTTTACCTTCTTCACCAACTATCAGAGCGCGAAGGGTGAACAACTCGCGGCGCGGCCGTTTGCAGCCATGACGTTTTTCTGGCCGACCCTGGAGCGCCAGGTGCGCATCGAAGGGCGGGTGGTCAAGGTCACGCCTCAGGAGTCGGACGCTTATTACCAGGTCCGTCCTCTGGGCAGCCGTCTCGGCGCTTGGGCTTCCCCGCAAAGCCAGGTCATTCGTGACCGTGAAGAACTGCAAGACCTGCTCACGGCCACTGAGCAGCGCTTCAGCGATACCCAGCCCGACTGCCCCGAGCATTGGGGTGGCTATCGTCTGCTGCCGGAGCGTATTGAGTTCTGGCAAGGTCGCGCCAGCCGCCTGCATGACCGCTTGAATTACCGCCTGCAAGGGGGCGAGTGGACCCGCGAGCGCCTGGCGCCCTGAGCGTCACCTTTCGTCACTTCATCTGAATGTTGTTCGCAGCACCGACGTCTCTATGGGAGAGACTTCGGTCGCATGCGGCTGCGCAGCTACAATGATGAAACCGTTGTGACATCTCTTGGTACACGAACTGAGCTACCGTTTGTCGAGTTTTCCGGTGTACGCAGTCTGTACTCAGGCTGAATGAAAGCAGTTTTCTGCGGTGCTTGCCGTGACAGGCGCCAAGCCGCAGCGTCTAATGAACACCTGTCCTTTGGAGTTGATGCTATGCGTAAGTCCGTTTTACTGGTTGCCTGCTTTACCACCCTGTCGCTGCTGCTGGGTGGCTGCGCCTCAAGTTTGACCGGCGATTCGTATTCCCGTGATGAAGCGCGTCGTGTACAGACCGTGCGCATGGGTACCATCGAATCCCTGCGTCCGGTGAAAATCGAAGGCACCAAGACCCCAATCGGCGGCGCTGCCGGCGCAGTCATCGGCGGCGTTGGCGGCAGCGCCATCGGCGGCGGCCGTGGCAGCATCGTCACTGCTGTGATCGGCGCAGTCGCTGGCGGCCTGCTGGGCTCGGCCACTGAAGAAGGTCTGACCCGCACTCAAGGCGTGGAAATCACCGTTCGCGAAGACGATGGCAGCATGCGCGCTTACGTCCAGGCTGTGCAGGAGAACGAAATCTTCCGCATTGGCGACCGCGTGCGCATCATGACGGTCGATGGTACCAGTCGCGTTACCCGTTAATCGGTAAGCAGCAGGTAAAGAAAAACCCCAACCGGGTGACCGGTTGGGGTTTTTTTGTGGGCGCGGTTTCTGGGGGATCAGGCTTTTTTACGACTCGCCATCGCCGTCACCAGATATCCAATACATGCTGCCAATATCGACCCGGTCAGAATCCCCATTCGATCCTCGCCGGCAAATTCGCTGGCGCCCGGCACGAATGCCAGGGAGCCGACGAACAGGCTCATGGTGAAGCCGATACCGCACAGGATCGCCACGCCGAAGACTTGGCCCCAGTTGGCGCCGTTAGGCAGTGTGGCGAGACCCGTCTTGATGGCCAGCCAAGTGAGGCCGAACACACCGATGGTCTTGCCGATCAGCAGGCCGGCGGCAATGCCCATGGGCACGTGGTGGGTGAAGCTCTCCAGGCTGACGCCGGTGAGGGAAACGCCAGCGTTAGCGAAGGCGAACAGCGGCAGGATGCCGTACGCCACCCACGGGTGCAGAGCGTGTTCGAGGGTCAGCAGCGGCGAGGGCTCGGCGTTCTTAGTGCGCATCGGGATGCAGAACGCCAGCGTCACGCCGGCCAGTGTGGCGTGCACGCCACTCTTGAGCACGCATACCCACAGGATCAGGCCGACGATCAGATAGGCCCAGAGCTTGATCACTCCGAGGCGGTTCATCGCGATCAAGGCCACCAGACAGGCGCCCGCGCCAGCCAAGGCTGCACCGGACAAATCGGCGGAATAAAACACTGCGATCACGATGATCGCGCCCAGGTCATCGATGATCGCCAGGGTCATCAGGAACAGTTTCAAGGACGTCGGGACGCGCTTGCCCAGCAGCGCCAACACGCCCAGGGCGAAGGCAATGTCGGTGGCCATGGGGATTGCCCAACCGGAGAGGGCGGCGGGGTAGTCCTTGTTGATCGCCCAGTAGATCAGCGCCGGCACCACCATACCGCCGATGGCGGCTGCACCGGGCAGGACCACTTGCGACGGTTTGGACAGATGGCCGTCAAGCAACTCGCGCTTGACCTCCAGGCCGATCAACAGGAAGAACAGAGCCATCAGGCCATCGTTGATCCACAACAAGGCTGGCTTGTCGATTTTCAACGCGCCAATCTGCGCCACCACCGGCACGTCGAGAAACGCGCCGTACAGGTGGGACAACGGTGAGTTATTGATGATCAATGCCAGGGCCGCAGCGGCGATCAACAACAGACCGCTGGCGGCTTCCAGCTGGAAGAAACGAGTGAAAGTGCTACGCAGAGCCAAGGGGTGCTCTCCAATCAGGATTCAATAGGCGGGTACCCTAACCCGTACCGTTAGTTGTTAAAACAAAAGTTATATTCTTATTTGTTATAAGCAATGGGCAGGTTCAGCGTTGCGTCAGGGGCTTGAAATTGTGTGTCCAATTGAGACGTTACTGTATCTGTGTCGAGTGTAGGAAAGATCCTAATATTGACCTGGAAATTCTTAGAGAAACCGACCATGAGTGACCATCGTCCCTGGGCTCGCGAAGCCATTCGTATCATCGAAGCAGACTTCCAGCGCAGCGCTGACACCCACCTGATCCCCTTGCCGCTGCCAGGTTTGCCGGGTATCGAGTTGTACTTCAAGGACGAGTCGAGCCATCCCACCGGCAGCCTCAAACACCGGCTGGCCCGCTCGCTGTTTCTGTATGCGCTATGCAATGGTTGGCTCAAGCCCGGAGCACCAGTGATTGAAGCCTCCAGCGGCTCCACGGCGATCTCCGAAGCCTACTTTGCTCGGCTGCTCCGCCTGCCGTTTATCGCGGTGATGCCGGCCACCACTTCCCAGGAAAAAATCGCGCAGATTGCCTTCTATGGCGGTAAGAGCCATCTGGTAAAAGATCCCACACAGATCTATGCAGAATCCGAGCGCTTGGCGCGGGAAAGTGGCGGTCACTTCATGGACCAGTTCACCTACGCCGAGCGCGCTACCGACTGGCGCGCGAACAACAACATCGCCGAGTCGATCTTCCAACAGATGCGTTTCGAGCAGCATCCCGAGCCGAGCTGGCTGATTTCCAGCCCCGGCACCGGCGGCACCACGGCGACATTGGGTCGCTACGTGCGGTATCGCCAGCACGCCACCCGCGTGCTATGCGCCGATGCTGAGCGATCGGTGTTTTTTGACTATTACCAGACGGGTGACGCCAGCCTGCGCCTGGACTGCGGTTCGCGTATCGAAGGCATTGGCCGGCCACGGGTCGAGGCGTCGTTTTTGCCGAAGGTGATCGACGCAATGGTCAAGGTCCCGGATGCGCTGTCACTGGCAGCCATGCATTACTTGGCAGAGCGATTGGGGCGGCGAGTGGGCGGTTCCAGCGGGACCAACCTGGTTGGCGCGCTGGTGGCAGCGCAGCAGATGAAGGCTGCGGGGGAGTCGGGTTCTATCGTGGCGATCTTGTGCGATGGTGGCGAGCGATACGCCACAACCTATTACAACCCGGTGTGGTTGACGGGGCAGGGGTACGAGTTGCAAGGGCTAATCGCGGCCGTTGCGGCCAGTGTGGAGCGGGGCGAGCCGCTACCGGATTGCATCCTGCGCGCTAACATCTGAAATCACGCAAAAACCGTGTGGGAGGGAGCTTGCTCCCAATGAAGGTGGACCAGTCACATGTGTCCTGACTGATCCACTGCTATCGGGAGCAAGCCCCCTCCCACTTGTGAACACGGATGTGCTCAGGCCTCGATGCCCAACATATCCCGCGCCAACGCCTCGGCAATTCGAATCCCATCAACACCCGCCGACAAAATCCCACCGGCATAACCCGCGCCTTCACCGGCCGGAAACAGCCCTTTCACGTTCAGGCTCTGCATCGATTCGTCACGGGTTATCCGCAGCGGCGACGAGGTGCGCGTTTCGATACCGGTCAGTACCGCATCGTGCAGCGAGTAGCCTTTGATTTGCTTCTCGAACGCCGGCAGCGCTTCGCGGATGGCTTCGATGGCGAAGTCCGGCAGCGCCAACGCCAGGTCGCCCAGAGCCACGCCAGGCTTGTAGGACGGTTCCACACTGCCGAGGGCAGTGGACGGCTTGCCGGCGATGAAATCACCCACCAGTTGTGCCGGGGCTTCGTAGTTGCTGCCACCGAGAATGTAGGCGTGGGACTCCAGGCGTTCCTGCAACTCGATACCCGCCAGCGGGCCACCGGGGTAGTCCACTTCCGGCGTGATGCCGACCACGATGCCGGAGTTGGCATTGCGCTCGTTACGTGAGTACTGGCTCATGCCGTTGGTCACAACGCGGTTCGGCTCGGAGGTGGCCGCCACCACGGTGCCGCCAGGGCACATGCAGAAGCTGTAGACCGAGCGACCATTCTTCGCGTGGTGCACCAGTTTGTAGTCGGCGGCGCCCAGCTTCGGGTGCCCGGCGTATTTACCCAGGCGCGCGGCATCGATCAGCGATTGAGGGTGTTCAATGCGGAAACCCACCGAAAACGGCTTGGCCTCCATGTATACGCCACGACCGTGAAGCATGCGGAAGGTATCTCGGGCGCTGTGGCCCAGTGCCAGGATCACGTGCCTGGACAGGATCTGCTCGCCGCCATCCACCACCACGCCGTTCAGTTGGCCGTCTTCAATCAGCACGTCAGTCACGCGTTGCTCGAAACGCACCTCACCGCCCAGGGCGATGATCTGCTCGCGCATGTGTTCCACCACGCCGGTCAGGCGGAAGGTACCGATGTGCGGCTTACTGACGTAGAGGATTTCTTCCGGCGCGCCGGCTTTGACGAACTCGTGGAGTACTTTACGGCCGTGGAATTTGGGGTCTTTGATCTGGCTGTAAAGCTTGCCGTCGGAGAAGGTGCCGGCGCCGCCTTCACCAAACTGCACGTTGGACTCGGGGTTCAGTACGCTTTTGCGCCACAGGCCCCAGGTGTCCTTGGTGCGCTGGCGCACTTCCTTGCCGCGTTCGAGGATGATCGGCTTGAAACCCATCTGTGCCAGCAGCAGCCCGGCGAAGATCCCGCAGGGGCCAAAACCGACTACGATCGGCCGTTCAGCCAGGCCTTCGGGCGCTTGGCCGACTACTTTGTAGCTGACATCCGGCGCCGGGTTGACGTTGCGGTCATCGGCAAACTTGAGCAGCAGGGCGGCTTCACCCTTCACATCCAAGTCGATGGTGTAGATGAAGCACAGCTCCGACGATTTTTTACGGGCGTCGTAGCTACGTTTGAAGAGGGTGAAATCGAGCAGGTCATCACTGGCGATGCCAAGGCGCGCCAGGATGGCAGGCCGCAGGTCTTCTTCGGGATGGTCGATGGGCAGCTTGAGTTCGGTGATTCGTAACATGACGGGATCCGGTGTGCGGCATTCGGTAAGGCCGGCGGTTTTGCAAACCGGCGATTATAAGCCCCAACGGTGGTGTCCCGTCATGCTAAAAAGCGCAGGACACTATCAATCGTCCCGCGAACCACCGAAAGCCGCGCAGCCACGCTGGACTTGACCGTTGATCCGCAATTCGGCGGTCATGTGTTGCAGGCTGCCGCTGACGCTGTCCACACAACGTTGCGGAGCCACCCACAGCTCGATGTGCTGGTTGTTGGCTTCGGTCATCAGATTAAAGCGGCCGTCGCCGATCTGCTCTTCTACATAAGGTACGGCCAAAGGCGGCTGGCCTTCACGTTCCAGCACCATGCCCTTGGCGGTGACGTTCATCGCCCAGGCCGGCTTGTGGCCGTTGGCGCGCAGGATCATGCGTTTGAAATCGGGGTCGTCGCAGGCCGAGGTCGACCGTTCGACACGGTAGAGCTGTTGCAACTCCACTTCGCCCTGAGTGCCGGTGGCGACGCCCGAAAACTTACCGCGCAGGTCGGCAAACAGCGCACCTTGCTGGCCGGCCAGGGAGGCGGCTTCCTGCAGGATGCTGGTGCCACCGGTGTCCTTGACCACGTAGTTACGTTGGTCGTGGCACGCTTGGAACAACAGTTTGTCGCCTACGGCTGTGAGCTGGCCCTGCATGCGGGTCAGCCCAACCGTAGACGGCTTGGCCGGCTCGCTCTCGAAGACCTGACACGCGGTTAGAAAGGGAAGCAAAGCACACAAAGCAAAGGTACGGGCGGCACGCATTATCGGGGTCTCCAGGCAAGTGCCGCCACGTTACGCAGGCTGGCGGTGCATCACAACCCCGCTGTCCCGCTTCAGGTAATTCTTACAACCCTTACATTCAGCCAACCATAAATGTCTGGCCGGTCTGTAGGCCTTCCACGCTTTTAGCGTAGGCCAAGGCCACGTCAGCGCCCGGAGCCGGCTTATAGCCTCGGAAGTAAGGTGCGTAGCTGCCCATGGCCTCTTCCAGCACTGTGGGGCTCACGGAGTTGATGCGCAGGCCTCGTGGCAATTCGATCGCTGCCGCTTTGACAAACGCATCGAGTGCGCCATTGACCAGCGCCGCAGAAGCGCCAGTCCGAATCGGATCACGGTTGAGAATGCCACTGGTGAAGGTGAACGAGGCGCCGTCGTTAGCATACTCGCGGCCGATCAGCAGCAGGTTTACCTGGCCCATCAGCTTGTCACGCAGGCCAAGTTCAAAGTCGTTTTCGCTCATATCACCCAGCGCCACGAAATTCACGCTACCGGCCGCGCAGATGAGGGCGTCGAATTTACCGGTTTGCTCAAACAACCTGCGAATTGACGCGCTGTCGCTGATATCCACTTGGAAGTCGCCGCTGGTGCGGCCAATGCTGATCACCTCATGACGCTGAGCCAGTTCGGCCTTGACTGCCGAGCCGACGGTGCCACTCGCGCCAATCAATAGGATTTTCATGGTGCTGTTCCTCCAGTGATAAGTGAGGGCTCAGTCTAGAGTGGCTTTTTCGCTGGATAAACGTGGTAATAGGCAACCTTTGGTTTTCAAATGGAAACAATCCATGAGCGAGATGGATGACCTGGCGGCCTTTGCCGTACTGATCGAAGCCGGCAGTTTTACGGTGGCCGCCGAGCAACTGGGTTGCAGCAAGGGCCAGTTATCCAAGCGTATCTCCCAGCTGGAAGCGCAGTTTTGTGTGGTGTTGTTGCACCGCACCACCCGCAAGCTCAGCCTGACCGCTGCCGGCGCGGCGTTGTTGCCACAGGCCCAGGCATTGGTGGTGCAGGTGGAACGTGCGCGTCAGGCACTGGCGAGGCTCAAGGACGATCTGGCCGGGCCGGTGCGTATGACGGTTCCCGTTTCATTAGGCGAAACTTTCTTCGATGGCTTGTTGCTGGAATTTTCCAAGCAGTACCCTCAGGTGCAGATCGAGATTGAACTCAACAACAGCTATCGAGACCTCGCGCGTGATGGCTTTGACTTGGGGGTACGTTCGGGTGCGATTGAAAACGAGCGCCTGGTGGCCAAGCCTCTGCTGGCCTGGCATGAGATGACTTGCGCCAGCCCCGCCTATCTGGAGCAGCACGGCGAACCGCTGACCCCGGCGGATCTTGCGGCGCACACCTGCTTGCTCAACAGCCACTACAGCGGCCGCGAGGAGTGGCTGTATCACCAGCAGCACGAGTTGTTGCGGGTCAGGGTAAGCGGCACCTTTGCCTCCAACCATTACAACTTGCTGAAGAAGGCAGCGCTGGTAGGCGCTGGTATTGCCCGGTTGCCGTCCTACGTGCTGCCGACGGAACTGGCCGACGGTCGATTGCGCTGGTTGCTGCGTGACTATCAGACTCGAAGCCTGCCGATGTACCTGGTTCACCCTTATCAAGGTGGCCTGCCCAGGCGCACCCAGGTTCTGGCCGACTACCTGGTGGAGTGGTTCAAGCGCAGCGGCGAGGCGTTGGATCGTCTTTAACGGTAGCGGCGGGCGATCAAGTGGTCGATGGACAAGCAACCAGGGCCCTTGGCAACCAATAGCAACAGCAGCGCAAGCCAAGTGCCGTGGGTGGGGTAGGCGTCCGGGTACACGAACAATTGAATGACCAACGTCATGCCAATCAAGGCCAGGGCTGAGAAGCGCGTGGCGAACCCCACCAATATCAGCACCGGGAAAAAGTGCTCTGCAAACGCCGCCATGTGCGCGGCCACTTCCGGCGATATCAACGGCACGTGGTACTCACTGCGAAACAGCGGCAGTGTCGAGGCGGCGAGTGAGGGTTCACCGAGTTGGAACGTGCCGCTGACCAGATCGATGGCGAAGCCTTCTACTTTGGTTTGCCCGGATTTCCAGAACACTGCCGCGATTGAAAAGCGCGCAATAAACGCGATCAGGCTGTAGGGGATTTTCTCGAAAAGAACGATGGCCTGTTTGATCCGGCACGAAGGGCTAGTGTTCATGGCGATACCTTTTGTTCTGGGAGCAAGTGAGTGATGGCGTCGTGGTTGATCAGCAGTGACAGACACTGGTGCAGGTCGAACTCGGCGCAGGCTTTAAGCGCATCCGCCACGGCCATTTCCAATGCGGCGCCGTGGTTCAGGCTATTGATAAAAGCGACAGAGCCGCCGTCGACGGCGAAGACCTTGACGATCAACCCCTGGCGCAGCACCAATGCACTTTGGGCTTTGTAAGGATCAAGAGTGGCCAAGGCGCCCTCGGTCTGGTGCGCCGCCCATACCGCAACCACGGCGTAGGCTGAGTTCAAAGCGGCAAGGGATGGGTGCAGCCGTAGGCGCAATGCGCCCAGCTCCGTTTGGGCCTGCAGCTGTTGCAGGGCGGCTTGCTGACTCACCGCCGGCGTATCTGCCGCGTGATAGGCACGAACCCGCAAGCGTTCCAAACGGGCCACGTCGGCCAGATAAGGCACACTGGAGGCCGGATCGAAACCCTGGATGAAGTCGGCGAATGTGCTGCCGTAGTCACTGATCAGTGGGCTGGTAGGCGGGTGCGCCTGGACGTAAACGCCGACCATGGCGCGGAAAAACTCATCGCCTACCAATTGCACTGTCACGGGATAGGCTGATGCCAGTGCATTGATCAATGAGCTGTGAACATTGTTGCGATATACCGCAAAGCGACTGGCCGGGTCGGCACCGTTACTGCTGAACAGGCCGTCCGGGCAGGGCAGGTCGGGTGCCAGCAAGGCGCTGGTGAAGGCGTCGTGAAGGCTCATGGGCGGACCTGCGATAAATAGTGTTCGGCCTGTTGGGCTTCAGCGTGCAAAACGTTAAAGGCCGGCACGTGGTTGTCACGTTCAATGAGCGTGGCGACCGGGCCAGTTCGTGTGAGCACCTGTTTGTACAGTTGCCATACGGCGTTGTTGATGGGGGCACCATGGTCGTCGATCAGCAGGCGATCACCCAGGTTGTCGGTGTCCTCGCCAAAGCCGGCCAGGTGAATCTCGCCCACCGCGTGCAACGGCAGGGCGTCGATGTAAGTGAGCGGGTCGCGCTGGTGGTTGATACACGACACGTAGGCATTGTTCACATCCAGCAGCAAGCCACAGCCAGTGCGGCGGATGGTCTCGCTGATGAAGTCGGTCTCGTCCAGGGTAGAGCGCTGGAACTGCAAATAGGTCGATGGATTCTCTAGCAGCATGGGCCGCTTGAGCGTGCTCTGCACTTGGTCGATGTGTTCGCATACCCGGTTCAGCGTGTCTGCGTCGTAGGCCAGGGGCAGTAAGTCATTGAGAAACACCGGGCCGTGGCTGGACCAGGCCAAGTGTTCGGAAAAGGAGTGGGGTTGGTAGCGTTCGATCAGCGCCGCCAGGCGTGCCAGGTGCTCACGGTTGAGCGGGCCTTCGCCGCCGATGGACAGGCCCACGCCGTGCAGCGACAGCGAGTACTGTTGGCGAATCAACCCTAGGTAGTGATGAAACGGGCCGCCGGCCACCATGTAGTTTTCGGCGTGTATTTCAAAAAAACCGACATCGGGAAGGGTCTGGAGCACTTCGGTGAAGTGCTCGCTCTTCAGCCCCAGCCCGGCCCGACAGGGGAGGCCGGGCGCCTGAGCGTGTGAGACCGTGTGCTGGCGTGAAAGCGTCATGATCCGTACTCAGGCTGTGCAGGGTTTCACGACTTGGCGGTGAAGGCAGCTTCCTGGCCGAAACCGGTCGGCGAGGTGGAGCTGGGGGTTTGGGTGCAGGTGCCGGCGGGGACCAGTTTCCAGGCGTTGGCCTGATCCTTGGTTTTCGAGCTGCCGGCACAGGAGGTGCCTGCGCCTGCGGCGCAATCGTTCTTACCGGCTTCAGCGACGCCGAAGCATTTTTGCATGTCGTCGGCGGCGTGGACGGTGCTGGTCAGAGCGGAGAGGCTCAAGGCAGAACTCAGGGCGAGGACGAGGGACGCGGCGGACAGTTTGGTCGTCATGGTGTTTCTCCAGCAGTGGTTGAGTGGGCAGGCTTGATTGCCTGCATGCACCACTAGAGAAGGGAGGATTGAGTTCGTTACAAAGGCAGTTGAAAAACTTTCAAACGGTGCAAAACAAATGTGGGAGGGAGCTTGCTCCCGATGGCGGACTATCAGTCACATGCTCTGTGCCTGATATGCCGCCATCGGGAGCAAGCTCCCTCCCACATTTAGATCCGGTTTATTCAGCAACCGTCTCTTAGCCGCCCAAGTACGCCTCGCGCACCTTCGGATCCGTCAGCAACTGCTCGCCAGTGCCCTGCATCACCACACGACCGTTTTCCAGTACATAGGCGCGGTCGGCGATTTTCAGCGCCTGGTTGGCGTTCTGTTCCACCAGAAACACGGTCACACCGTCTTTGCGCAGCTGTTCGATGATGTCGAAAATCTGCTGGATGATGATCGGTGCCAGGCCCAGGGACGGTTCGTCCAGGAGCAACAGCTTGGGCTTGCTCATCAGCGCCCGGCCGATGGCGAGCATTTGCTGCTCGCCGCCGGACATGGTGCCGCCGCGCTGACTGAAGCGCTCCTTGAGCCGGGGGAACAGGTGCAGCACCTTGTCCATTTGCTCCTGGTAGTCGCCCTTGTCGGTGAAGAACCCGCCCATGGCCAGGTTTTCTTCGACGGTCAGTCGCGAGAACACGCGGCGGCCTTCCGGCACCACCGCAATGCTCTTGCGCATGATCTGCGAAGACTGCTGGCCCACCAGTTCTTCACCCATGTAGCGGATGCTGCCGCTGTGGGCCTGTGGCGAACCGCACAAGGTCATCAACAAGGTGGACTTGCCGGCGCCGTTGGCGCCGATCAGGGTCACGATTTCACCCTGGCGTACTTCCACATTGACGCTGTGCAGGGCCTGGATCTTGCCGTAGAAAGTGGAAACGTTTTCGAATTGCAGCATTTTACGCTTCCCCCAAATAGGCTTTGATCACTTCAGGATTGTCGCGGATCTGCTCCGGCGTCCCGTCGGCCAGGGGCGTGCCCTGGTTGATCACCACGATGTGGTCGGAAATGCTCATGACCAGTTTCATGTCGTGTTCGATCAACAGCACCGTGGCGTTGTTTTCTTCACGCAGCACCCCGATCAGCGCCTTGAGATCTTCAGTTTCCTTTGGGTTCAGGCCGGCGGCTGGTTCGTCGAGCATGAGGATCCGCGGGCGGGTCATCATGCAGCGGGCGATTTCCAGGCGACGTTGCTGACCGTAGGCCAGGGTGCCGGCGGGACGGTTGGCAAACTCGGTGAGGTTGACCTTGTCCAGCCAGTACTCCGCGTATTCCATGGCCTCGCGCTCGCTTTTACGAAACGCCGGGGTCTTGAACAGGCCTGCAAAGAAGTTGGTGTTCAGGTGACGGTGTTGGGCGATCAACAGGTTTTCGACCGCCGTCATGTCTTTGAACAACCGCACGTTCTGGAAGGTACGCACCACGCCCTTGCGGGCGATCTCGTGACCGGCCAAACCCTGGATCGGCTGGCCGTCCAGCAGGATGCTGCCACCGCTTGGCTTGTAGAAGCCGGTGAGGCAGTTGAACACCGTGGTCTTGCCGGCGCCGTTGGGGCCGATCAATGCAACCACCTGTTTCTCTTTCACGGTCAGGGCCACGCCGTTGACGGCCAGCAAACCGCCAAAGCGCATGCTCAGATTTTCGACTTTCAGGATCTCGCGGCTCATTTGCGCAGCTCCATGTGTGGACGTTGCATGGGCAGCAGACCTTGAGGACGCCAGATCATCATCAGCACCATCATGGCGCCGAACATCAACATGCGGTATTCGCTGAACTCACGCATCATTTCCGGCAGCAGGATCATCACGATCGCGGCCAGGATCACGCCCAGTTGCGAGCCCATGCCGCCCAATACCACGATGGCGAGGATGATCGCCGACTCGATAAAGGTGAACGACTCCGGGGTCACCAGGCCTTGGCGCGCGGCGAAGAAGCTGCCGGCAAAACCGGCGAACGCAGCACCCAGGGTGAAGGCGGAGAGCTTGATGATGGTCGGGTTCAGGCCCAGGGCGCGGCAGGCGATTTCATCTTCGCGCAACGCTTCCCAAGCACGGCCGATTGGCATGCGCAGCAGGCGGTTGATCACGAACAATGCCGCCAGCGCCAGCAACAGCGCCACCAGGTACAGGAACACCACTTTGCTTACCGGGTTGTAGGCAATCCCGAAGTACTCGTGGAAGGTCTGCATGCCTTCGGCAGCGGTGCGGTCGAACGACAGCCCGAAGAACGTTGGCTTGGGGATGCTGCTAATGCCGTTGGGGCCGCCGGTGATGTCCGTGAGGTTACGCAGGAACAGACGAATGATCTCGCCGAAACCCAGGGTCACGATGGCGAGGTAGTCACCGCGCAGTCGCAGTACCGGGAAGCCCAGCAGGAAGCCGAACGTGGCCGCCGCCATGCCGGCCAGCGGCAGGCAGATCCAGAAGCTCCAGCCCAGATAGTGCGAGAGCAGCGCGTAGGTGTAGGCACCCACGGCGTAGAAACCCACATAACCCAGGTCGAGCAGGCCGGCGAGGCCCACCACGATGTTCAGGCCCAGGCCCAGCAACACGTAGATCAGGATCAGGGTGGCGATGTCTACGGCACCGCGCGAGCCAAAGAACGGCCAGATCAGCGCGGCCACGATCAGGCCGATGATGATGTAGCGCTGGGTGCGCGGCAGGGTCAGGAATTGGCTGACCTTAGGCGATACCAACGGACCACGGTTGCTCTTGAACAGAGCGCCGACCTGCTGGGTGAACAGCACACGCAGGAACATCAGCACCGAACACAGGGCGATGATGGTCAGGGTCACGGGACCGGTGCCATGCACTTCCAGGTTGATGCCGACAATGCTCAGCTTGAGGCCGAGTACCGGGAAGGCCACGGCCCACACCAGCAAGGCGCTGAAAAACGCCGATTTAAGATATCTGCTCATACTTTCTCAACCTCCGGACGGCCCAGGATGCCGGTCGGACGGAACAACAGCACCAGAACCAACAGGCCGAACGCCACGACGTCCTTGTACTGGTCGCCGAAGATATCGGCACCAAACGCCTCGGCCACACCCAGCACCAGCCCGCCGAGCATCGCGCCCGGGATACTGCCGATGCCGCCCAATACCGCTGCGGTAAAAGCCTTGAGGCCTACCAGGAAACCGGCGTTGGGGTTGATTACGCCGTACTGCATGCTCAGCAGTACCGCCGCGACGGCTGCCAGCGCAGCACCGATCACGAAGGTCAGGGCGATGATGTTGTTGGTGTTGATGCCCAACAGGTTGGCCATCTTGATGTCTTCGGCACAGGCCCGGCAGGCGCGCCCCAGACGGGAGCGGGAGATGAACAGGGTCAGGCCCAGCATGGCCACCAGGGTGACGACGAAGACCAGGATCTGCATGTAGGAAATCAGCACTTCTTCCGCACCACCTGGGCCGAAGGAGAAGCTTCCCGGGATCAGGTTCGGGATGGATTTATCCTTGGAGTCCTGAGACAGCAATACGGTGTTCTGTAGGAAAATCGACATGCCGATGGCGGAAATCAGCGGGATCAAACGGTTGCTGCCACGCAAGGGACGGTAGGCAACGCGCTCGATACTGTAGCCATAGGCACTGGTTACGACGATCGACGCAAGGAACGCGGCGGTCATCAACAGCGGCAGGGAGTGGATACCCATCATGGCCAGCCCGGCAAGGGCGATGAAGGCCACGTAGGAACCAATCATGTACACCTCGCCATGGGCGAAGTTGATCATTCCAATGATGCCGTAAACCATTGTGTAGCCAATGGCTATCAAGGCATAGGTGCTGCCAATGGTCAGGCCATTAACCAGCTGTTGGAAAAAATGATAGATCTCAGGCATTACAGCGCTCCTAAAAACCCGATACGCATTTCACTGGTGGAGTCATGTTCCGGCCCTGTGCTGTGTTCTGTGAGCACATTTGCACAAAGCGTTTGCCAGCGAACCGCTGGTGACGGTTTTAAGATTTTCAGGTGAGCCAGCGCCCGGATCGCGGGTGACAGGCCCATAAACCTCGTAAAACAAAGCCCACTGCTTTCACAGTGGGCTTGTTGGACCAGTAACGCCTGGCTTACTGAGGGGAAACTTCGGTTTTTGGTTTGCCGAAGTGCCATTCGTAGACCACGAATTTGAAGTCCTTCAGGTCGCCCTTGGCGTCGAAGCTCAGCTCGCCGGTAGGGGTCTTGAAGGTACCCGCGTGGATGGCGGCAGCCACTTTGGCGGTGTCTTCGCTCTTGGCAGCGGTAATACCGCCGGCGATGACTTCAATGGCCGAGTAGGCCGGGAACACGAACGGACCGGTTGGGTCCTGCTTGTTCTTGGTGAACTCTTCAACGATGGCTTTGTTGGCCGGGTCGGTGTCGAAGGATTTCGGCAGGGTCACCAGCAGGCCTTCGGAAGCACCTTGGGCGATTTGCGAGATGGAGTCGTTGCCGACGCCTTCAGGGCCCATGAACTTGGCGTTCAGGCCTTTTTCCTTGGCTTGGCGCAGGATCAGGCCCAGCTCAGGGTGGTAGCCGCCGTAGTAAACGAAGTCGACGTTGGCTTGCTTGAGTTTCTGGATGATCGAGGAGAAGTCTTTGTCGCCAGCGTTCAGGCCTTCGAAGACGGCAACTTTGGTGCCTTTTTCTTCCAGGGTCTTTTTGACGGCCGTGGCGATGCCTTCGCCGTATTGCTGTTTGTCGTGCAGGACGGCAACGATTTTAGGCTTCACGTGGTCGGCGATGTAGTTGCCGGCCGCTGGGCCTTGGGCGCTGTCGAGG
This sequence comes from Pseudomonas sp. W22_MBD1_FP4, assembly GCF_052113765.1. Lineage (NCBI taxonomy): Bacteria > Pseudomonadati > Pseudomonadota > Gammaproteobacteria > Pseudomonadales > Pseudomonadaceae > Pseudomonas > Pseudomonas sp. W22_MBD1_FP4. The sequence continues at coordinate 202,899 of NZ_JBGQOI010000009.1, forward strand.
CCGATGGTACGGAAGATCAGCTTGTAACCACGGGCGGTGATTTCCGGGCTGGTGGCCGCCGGGGTAATCATGATCACGCCTTCGTCTTCATAGATGTCGGACGCTGGCTGAGTGGAGCTGGAGCAGAGGTGACCGACCACGAACTTAACGCCGTCGTTAACCACTTTGTTGGCGACAGCCACGGCTTGTTTAGGGTCGCAAGCGTCGTCGTATTCCTTGGCTTCAAGCATTTTGCCGTCGACGCCGCCTTTGGCGTTGATGTCGGCGATAGCTTGCTTGGCACCCATGAATTGCATGTCGCCGTATTGCGTCACAGGACCAGTCTTTGGACCGGCGATGCCGATCTTGATGGTGTCAGCTGCGAACGAATGGCCGGCAACCCCAGCCAGGACCATAGCGGCAAACAGTTTGGAAATCTGCTTAGTAGCCTTATTCATAGTGCTCCACTCTTACTGTTGTATTTTTTATAGTTCTAGCGGCCTTGTGAGCTGCAGAACCGGATCAGATATCTCGGATATCCCCCGGCAGTGCCCTGGCAACTGTACCGGTACAGTGTAGAGCGCCGGTTCATCGCTTGAAAAGCTGGCTGCTGGGGGCAAAACCTTGGCGTGTCGCTTAAATGAAAGAAAAAGACAGAATTGCGGCGGGGTGATGCCAGAGTTTCGGGCAATCCTTGGCTTTCCTGACACTTTCTATCGTTGACTCATTTGCAACTGGGTTTTTCTACCTCGGTCGCGACGTTATGATTGCGCCGATTTTTTCCCAAGGTGAATTCCCATGACGCAAGAACCTAGCACCCTCTATGCCAAGCTGCTCGGTGAAACCGCCGAAATTTCCTGGAAGGAGCTTGAACCGTTCTTTGCCAAGGGTGCCCTATTGTGGGTCGACACCGGCTTGGATTTGATCGAAGCCGCCGAGGGAATGGCCGAGGACAACCGTGACAAAGTCGCTGCCTGGCTGGCCTCGGGTAGCCTGGGCGAAGTGTCTGCGACGCGGGCATTGGACCTGGTGGAGCGTGATCCAAGTTTGTGGGCGGTGGTGGTTTCGCCGTGGATATTGATCCAGGAAAGGGCGGCGCAATAGAGGTGAGCACTAAAATAGTGCGTGTTTTTCCGTGGCAAAAGTGTGTAGCCGAGTAACCGCAGATACGGTGATGGCATCTTGCCGTGGAGAAAGGTCACAGCTCAGGGTGACGTGCGCGTCATGGGAACAGTTATCTTGCGAGCGAATAGGCGGGAGAATTGTTTCTCAGTGTGAATAAAGCGTAGCGGCTGTCAGATCATGACATGGGAAAGGGTGAATTCCGGTAAAGTTCGCCGCTTGTCACCCGGAGCTCGTCATGCCGTCAGCGCTGCCCCCTTTAGCCAAGTCTTCGCACCAGCTGCTTTACCTTATTTACGGTAATCAGGACGTTTATAGGCGCGAAGCCAAGTTCAGTATCCTCACTGCCTTGTCCCAGCTCAAAGCGGGCGAGTCGTTGTGCATCCGTGTCATGACCGATCGCCCCCAGGATTACTTCGGCTGGCCGGTTGAGACCATCACGTTGGACGAGCAGACCCTGACCCAATGGCAGGGTGAAAACGGCTATGCCCACCGCCGCAAGGCGTGCGCGATTGCCCACGGGCTTGCGCTTGCGGACAAGACCCTGTTCGTTGACACCGACACCCTGTTTCTCAAATCCCCCCATCGCGTGCTTGAGCTGATCGAGCCGGGCCAGTACGTGATGGATGGCTTCGAATACGACTGGAGCTACGTGTGCAAGCGTCCTGACTACCTCAAGTTGGGCGAGCACCTACAGGCCCATGGCATCTCTGCCGATAACAGCTTCAAGCTCTACAACAGTGGCCTGTGCGGTGTCCGCGCCAGTGATGCGCCGCTGCTCGAAGCGTCCATCTGCCTGATCGACGAGTGGACCCAGCACTCGTTCGATATCCACACCATCGAGCAAATCGCGATTTCCTTTGCGATGCGCGAACAGAAGGTGCGCGAGGCGTGCAAGTTCGTGCATCACTACTATGCCGACAAGCGCTTCTTCCATGCCATGCAGGCGCACTTCTTCGCCCAGCACGGTGAGGTATTCGGCCCTGAGTTGGTAGCGCGTTGCCTTGATGTGCCGCGGGTCAAGCCGGTGCCCTCGCCCTGGCAGCGACTGCGCATCAAATGGAAGCTGCGCAATCAGTGCAAGCGTGTCAAAAAGGTCGGCCGCGATCTGCTCTACGGCAGTTCGGCGCCCGAACATCCGTACTACGACGTGTGCCGACATGGCTGGTGGGAATCGGCTTCGCGGGAGATTCGCGGCTGGGATGAGGCGGAGCAGCAGCGGTTTTTTGGCGCGAAAGACGCCGGCTGGCCGAAGCATATTCCCCGGCCTGCCAAGCGCGCTGACGAACAAACCATCCTCGCGTTCCTGCGCCAGCGCATGACGCAATGACGTTGCGACGGCGCCACGCGGCGCCGTCGCACAGTATCAGGCCGTCTTGCCGGTATGGTTATTCAACGAAATAACCTTGGTCTTGCCGATGCGGTGACGATAGATCTCACGCAGGTACTTGATCGCTTTCTTCACGCAGTCCCGTGACAGACGAATGTCATTGATCGATACGAACTTGTCTTTGTCGTTGATCAGCTCCCGGTACTTCTTCTCATACATCGGTTTGATCGCGTACCAGTTGGTGTCGAGGATCTTGGCCGGGTTTTCAAACTCGTTGAGCAGCTCGTCGATACGGTCTTCGTCGAAGTCCTCGTGGATGATGAAATCCAGGATCGAGTTGTCCAGCGTGTCATCGAAGCGGTACGGATTGCGCGCGAAGCAACGTTTGATAAACGCCACGATCAGCGTCAGGAAGTCATCCGACAGGCAGGGGCTCTTGGCAATCAGGGTGGTCAGCGACAGGTTGGCCGACGCGCCGATGACCAAGGCGTAGCGCTTGAGCGTGGTATTGGGGAACAGGCTGTTGAGGTGAGTCTTGAGCCGGTTCAGGTCCATGTAGGACAGTTTGTAGTCCTTGGGCAGCGAGACGATGGACACCACCGACGAGCAGTTCTTGAAGAAGTGCAGGTCGTGCAGCGCCGCTGCGTCATAGCCGGAATTCTTGTACTGCTCCAGGGACGCTTTGTAGCGCTTGGACTCGATTGGCAACAGGCTGATGCCTTCGATGGCCTGGGTGACCTTATTGAAGTGCGGCAGGTCGATGGAGCGGAAGAACAGATCGTCGATATTCAGGCGCTGGGGCTCCTTCTCGAAGACTTTGAACTTGTCATTCGAAGGAACTGGGGTTTCCGGAACCACGGACTCGGCGTAGGCAATCGCCACCGGGCCGGCCAGGCTCATGAATAGGTCGTTGGCGTCCAGGCGGATGGTTTCGCCGATGTCGATACCGGCGCGACGGAAGTAGTTCTGGTCGTAGTCGGTGGTCACGGCCTGGGCGGTGAGGATGTTGAAGATCTGCTGGGAGATGTACTGGTTGGCGTGTTTTTCCATGGCATTGACGTCAATGTTCTGGATGTTGCCGTCATCGCTTTCTTCGGCATAGCGCATGATGTCGTTGGAGATCAGCATCATCGCGTTCCATGGGCGGATACGCCCCTTCACGCTGGCTTCGCTGCTGTCTTCGTTGTCAAAGTTGTACGAGAAGTCCCACTCTTCCGAAAGGTATTTGCACAGCAGCCGGCCGGCGTTGATGTGTAGCGCCTCGGACATTTCACTGCGGTGATCGGAAATGTTCGGCAGCACACAAATACCGCTGGTGAAGATCGGCTCGAAGACGAAAGCATGGCCGCTTTTGCTGTCGTGCTCGTCGGCGGGCTTGGTGTCGAAGGTCTTGTTCATGTACGAGTGCTGCTGGGCCAGGCCGAATTCCGAGGCCATGCCTGAGCCGGTACCGCCACCGGCGCTGAAGATCGAGAAGTACAGGCGCGACTGATTGGCCTTGATGCCGCAGGAATCGATCAGGTACGAATGGATCATCTTCCAGTCGGGGCTGGAAAAGCGCTGGGTGTCTTTGTTGAGGATGATCTTCGCCAGGTATTGGCCGAGGATCGGCGCGTTACCGGCGCCACCGGCATGGACTTCGGAGAGGTCCATGATTTTCATCTTGCTGTAGTCGCGCAGGAAGCCGCTTTTTTCGCCCTTGCGTGAGAAGCGAATACGCCCGGCGATGTCCTTGTCCAGGTCGCCGAGCATCACCAACGGTTCCACGAGGAACACCGGCTTGCTGGCCTTGCCGCCGCCCAGGCGCAGGTTATTGCGGATCCACTGGGCCGGACTGTAACCCTTGTCCAACGATTTATCTTCGTTGCTGAACTCGTTCAGGTAGAACTTGCGCGCGTTGTACACCAACTCCGCCACGTCCAGCGCAATGTTCGAACCGCAGCGGCCCAGGCCGATCAGGCATACCGACGGAAACTCTTGCTCGCTGCGCTGCTCGCCGTCCACTTCCAGATGAGGCGGGCGTGGAAACACCATGTCGCGCAGGCCATCGAGGTTATCGAGGATACGGTCGGTATTGGTTTCGGTGAAGTACAGGTATTGCTGGGTGGACAGCGGGCGGGCAGTGGTCAATGACGTTGAACCTGAGGGCTTCTGCGCAGGCGCTGCGAGCAACACGTCGGATACCACGGTGGCAGAGTTATTTTTAGAAGTCATTGTGCGCCATGTGCCTGGGCGGATGGCTGGAAGAATCAAAGGGCCATCACGGAATGGGAGTTCGCGACTTTGCAGTGCGTCCTTGTCCGGGACGATCGGGCTGACCCCGTGTTCTCAGGGAAAACCTGGCCGGACTCTGATGAATCGGCCGTTCGTCGGGAATCTTTAGATGAATGATGGCGAAATGCCAAGGAATCGGCGTCAGCGAATTGGCCTCACGATAGAGGTGGGCCCAGGTCGGCCCGGGGCAGGTTCTCTCGGCGCGATGGTGTCTTTGGTGGCTGCCATGCTCAACGAATAAAGCGGGTTGTGTATGTCGATGCCCTGCATAACGCTGATGATGTCACTGGCGGCCACTGCTGGGCTCAGCAGGTAACCCTGGACGTAATCACAGCCGTGTTGGAGCAGCAGTTCGAACTGGGCATGGGTTTCCACGCCTTCGGTTACCACCTGCAGGTGCAGGGTATGGGCCATGCCGATAATCGCCTGGACGATCTCGATATCGGCGGTCGATTTGGGAATGTCCTGGATGAACGAACGATCAATCTTCAAGGTGTTGAGCGGTAGGCGCTTGAGGTAAGCGAGGGAGGAGTAGCCGGTGCCGAAATCGTCGATGGCCAGCGACACGCCCAGCGAACGTATTTGCCGCAACAGCGCCAGGGTGCTGCTGATGTTGCCCATCAGCGCATTTTCAGTCACTTCCAGCTCCAGGCGATTAGCGCCGATCCCGCTGAAGCGCAGGGCGTCTTCTATCTCATCTGCCAGCTCATCGCGGGCCAGGTTCAGGGCCGAGCAGTTCACCGCCATGGTCAGGTCGGTATAGCCTCGGTCGGTTAGCAGGCTCAAGTCATGGCAGGCCTGGCGCAGTACCCAGTGGTCGAGGTCGGCGATCAGTCCGTTGCTTTCGGCAATGCCGATAAATCGGTCCGGGGCCAGCAGCCCATGTTGCGGATGCTGCCAGCGCACGAGGGCCTCCAGGCGCGTGACCTTGCCCAGTTTCATGTCAAAGATCGGTTGGTAGAACAGCACCAGTTGGTTCTGGGCGCGCAAGGCGCTGCGCAGTTCTTCTTCCAATTGCAGTTCGAGGAAGGCCCGGGTCTTCAGGTTGGAACTGAAGAAGTTCAGGCTGTTACGCCCCGTATCCTTGGACTGGTAAAGCGCCAGGTCGGCGGTCTTGAGCAGCTCTTCGCAGGTCAGGCCATCGTCGGGAAACAGGCTGATGCCGATGCTGGTGGTCATTACCATGCGGCGGCCGGCCAGTTCGATGGGCTCTTTCATTTTCTGCATGATGCGCTGGGCCAGGTGCCGCGCTTCGTCGCGGTGGTGGACGCTGATCAGGATGCAGAACTCATCGCCGCCGAACCGGGCGACCACGTCTGCATGGCTGCGCACCGAGCCTTTGATATGGCTGGCGAGTACGGTGAGCAATTGATCGCCGGCGTCATGACCGAGGCTGTCGTTGATGCGCTTGAAGTGGTCGATGTCCAGGAAAATCACCGCCATCATGCCGTTTGAAGCGGTTTTTTCGGCGATTTTCTCCGCAAAGATCTGATTGAAACCCCGGCGATTGAGCAGGCTCGTCAGGGCATCGTAATGGGCTACCTGTTGTAGAGAGGCGCGCGCCTGGTCCAGTTCGCTGAGCAGTGCGTTGACCCGACGCAGGTCGCGTTCCTTGTGCTGCAGTTTCTTGTCCGCCAGAGCAGCGCTGATGCTGCTGCCGATTACCAGCAGGGTGATCACGGCGACCGACAGTCCCAATTGGATCGGGTTGTTGTCCAGCGGCAATGAAAGGTCGGCCCCCGTGGGCACGATCAATTGCGTCGCGGCCATGCCGGTAAAGTGCATGCTGAGAATGCCCGCGCCCAGCACCAGGCTGGCGGCGTACTTGAGCAGTTGATGAAATACCCCAGTGCCGGTGCGCAGGTAACTCGACAGCAATAACGCGGCCAGGCTGGCGCCCATGGCGATGCCCACAGAGGCGAGGAACAGCCCCGACTCGAAATACATCTGAGCCTGGGAGCGCATGGCTGACATGCCGACGTAGTGCATCAACGCGATGCCAAACCCCATCCAGACCGACGCCAGCACGTATTGGTGGAACCGCAGGTTGGCATGACTGAGGGTTTTCATGGCGAACAACGAGGCGATCAGGGCGATCAGCAGCGAGGCGAACGTTGTAATCAGTTCGTAGTGAATCGCAATGGGGGCCTGGAAGGCCAGCATGCTGATGAAGTGGGTAGACCAGATGCCACCCGCCAGGCAGCCGGCACCCAGCCAGCGCCAGTGGCGGCGTGCGGTGGGATCTTCGACATGGCCAACGCGTTCAGCCATGTCCAGGGTGCCGAACCCCGCCGCACAGGCCACCAGATAGGCCAGCAACACCAGGAAAGGGTTATGACTGCAATTGAGTAATAAGTGCCCGTTCGCTGGAAGATCGGTAAAGAAGTGCAGACCCAGCCATTCCATAGCATGTCCCGTCATAGCGTCACGTCACAGCCTGCGGCAATGACCTATGGGGTCGAGTATAGAAGCCTCGAAGGATTTGCCAGGGATAATGGCACTTTGCTCTGAATGATTTTGGCATGCCACCCATAGCGATTAATGCTAAGCGCTGATGGGCAGTTCCAATTCGAACGGCGCTTGCAACGGCGGCAGGCCAAATGCGGCGCGGGCTGCATCGCAGTCGACGTTCTGTTCGCCCTGACTCCACGACGCATCGAACTCTCGGCAGGGGCTTGAACGCAGCTCATATATTGAGCAACTGGTGCCTTTGCCGACTTCACCTTCAAGGCTGCAGCAGCGTGCGGGCTTCTGATCAGTCCCGATCATCGCCACGCGGGTCGGGTTGATCTGCACCACCAGGTCATCCGGCACCGTGCCCCCCGATGAGGCACACTCACCCCAGAAGAAAGACACACGGAAGTGTGAACAGCAGGCACCGCAACTCAGACACGGACTGGCTTCGGACATGGGCGTCATCGATAAGAAAGGTAAGAAGGGGGTGCTACGGGAAGGCTCGCCATTCTATCCGCGCCATGGCCGTTGGGAAGAGGGTGGCGCACTTATATTTTTGTAGGTGAAGTCCCGCAGCACCGGGTGAAATCATGCCCTATCAGCTTTACGAATCATTACAGACAACCAGAGCTCGCCTGACTATGTTGCAGGTACCGGGCAGGATGCATCGGGCATCGCAGCTCTCATAACAATAAAAGAGACGGACCCATGCAGAACTCGACCCAAGCGGCGAATGCCTGGCGCATTCTGTTCCTGCTGTTTCTGGCCAACCTGTTCAACTTCTTCGACCGCACGATTCCGGCGATCATCATCGAGCCAATCCGCATGGAATGGCACCTGAGCGACTTCCAGCTCGGCATCATCGGCACCGCTTTTACTATCGTCTACGCCATTGCCGGCCTGCCGCTTGGGCGCATGGCCGATACCGGCTCGCGCAGCAAGCTCATGGGCTGGGGCCTGTTCGCGTGGAGCGGCCTGACGGCGGTCAACGGCTTGGTCGGCAGTTTCTGGACATTCTTGCTGGTGCGCATGGGCATCGGTATCGGTGAAGCCAGTTATGCGCCTGCCGCCAACTCGCTGATTGGCGATCTGTTCCCGGCGCACCGCCGTGCTCGAGCCATGGGGATTTTCATGCTGGGCCTGCCGCTTGGCCTATTGCTGGCATTCTTTACCATTGGCTGGATGGTCAAGGCCTTCGACAGCTGGCGCGCGCCGTTCTTTATCGCCGCCGTGCCGGGGATGATCCTTGCGGTGTTCATGTTCTATATCAAGGAGCCCAAGCGCGGCGCCGCCGAAACCGTACAAGTCTCCCAGGAACGCGTCGACCGCCCGATTCGCCGCGTACTGGCTGTGCCGACTTTCCTGTGGCTGGTGCTGGCTGGCCTGTGCTTCAACTTTGCCACCTACGCGTGCAACTCGTTCCTGGTGCCGATGCTGCAGCGCTATTTCCTTATGCCACTGCAGGACGCGGCGGTCGCCACTGGCGTCATTGTCGGGTTGACCGGCCTGGTGGGCTTGACCTTGGGGGGCTGGATTGCCGACAAGATCCATCAACGTGTTGCCAATGGCCGGCTGCTGTTTGCGGCGTTCAGCCTGATCATCTCCACTGTGACCACCGCCTGGGCATTGCATGCCGGGCGCATCGAGATCGGCGTGTTTGTGGCCCTGTTCAGTGTGGGCTGGTTGTTTGCGTATAACTTCTACACCTGCGTGTACACCGCGATCCAGGACGTGGTCGAGCCGCGCCTGCGGGCCACGGCGATGGCGTTGTTCTTTGCCGGGTTGTACTTGCTCGGCGGCGGGATGGGGCCGATTGTGGTGGGCGGGCTGTCCGACCACTTTGCCCATTCGGCGATGTATGCCGATGGGGCTGCGCAGATGACCGAGGCTTATAAAGCCGTGGGCTTGCACGACGCCATGTACCTGATTCCGGTGGCGCTGTTTTTGACGATGTTGTTTCTGTTCCAGGCGTCACGCAGTTTTGTGCGTGATGCCAAGCGTATGAAGGAAGGCTTGATGGCGGTTGAGGTGCCGGCTGCGGCAGCGACTGCTTGAAACCGCGGTGATTCCACCGGGGGCAAGCTTCCTCCCGCAGTTGACCGAGTTGTCATGTCGACCACTGATCAATGTGGGAGGGGGCTTGCCCCCGATGAAGCCCGCAAAGCCAACGCTTTTCTCCAGCGAATAAAAAAGGCCCGCATTGCGCGGGCCTTCTTGTTCAGCAGGGCAGGGCGGTAATCAACCCGCCACCAACACCCGAATCGCTTCCAGTCGCAGCGCCGCTTTGTCGAGCATGGCCAGGCCTTGTTCGCGTTGATTGCGCAGGGCAACCAACTCACTGTCACGCACGGTCGGGTTGACCGCTTGCAACGCGGTCAGGCGTGCCAGTTCTTCGTCGGTGTCTGCCGCCAGGCGACGCTTGGCCTCGGCCACACGTTCGGCGTGGCGCGGAGTGATCTTCTCTTCACCGGCGTTGATGCGCGGGGTGAGTTGATCGCGCTGGGCTTGCACGAACTTGTTGGCGCTGGCCCGTGGCACGCTTTCCAACTGGTCGTTCAGGGTTTCGAACGAGACGCGGCCGGACAGGTCGTTGCCGTTGGTATCCAGCAAGCAGCGCAGTGCCGCCGGCGGCAGGTAGCGACCCAGTTGCAGTGCGCGTGGTGCGACGACTTCGCTGACGTAGAGCAGCTCCAGCAGCACGGTGCCCGGCTTGAGCGCCTTGTTCTTGATCAGCGCCACGGCGGTATTGCCCATGGAACCGGACAGCACCAGGTCCATGCCGCCCTGCACCATCGGGTGTTCCCAGGTGATGAACTGCATGTCTTCGCGCGACAGTGCCTGGTTACGGTCGTAGGTGATAGTTACACCTTCGTCGTCGCCCAGGGGGAAGCTGGCGTCGAGCATTTTTTCGCTGGGCTTGAGGATCAGCGCGTTTTCCGAATGGTCTTCGCTGTCGATGCCGAATGCGTCGAACAGGGTTTCCATGTAGATCGGCAGGGCGAACTGGTCGTCTTGTTCAAGAATGTCTTCAACCAGCGCATCGCCTTCGCCAGCGCCGCCGGAGTTGAGCTCCAGCAGACGGTCACGACCGGTATGCAGCTCTTGCTCCAGGCGCTCGCGCTCGGCACGGGCTTCGTCGATCAGGGCTTGCCACTCGCCGTCGTCGGCGTTTTCCAGCAGCGGCAGTAGGCGCGGGCCGAACTGATGCTGCAAGGCGTTGCCGGTCGGGCAGGTGTTGAGGAACGCGTTCAGCGCTTCGTGGTACCACTGGAACAGGCGCTCTTGCGGGCTGGTTTCCAGGTACGGCACGTGCAGTTCGATCACATGCTTTTGGCCGATCCGGTCCAGACGACCGATCCGCTGTTCCAGCAGGTCGGGGTGGGACGGCAGGTCGAACAGTACCAAGTGGTGGGAGAACTGGAAGTTGCGGCCTTCACTGCCGATTTCCGAGCAGATCAGCACCTGTGCGCCAAACTCTTCATCGGCAAAGTAGGCGGCGGCGCGGTCACGTTCGAGGATGTTCATGCCCTCGTGGAACACCGTGGCCGGGATGCCGGAGCGCACGCGCAGGGCGTCTTCCAGGTCCATGGCGGTTTCGGCGTGGGCGCAGATCACCAGCACTTTGGTGCGCTTGAGCATTTTGAGCTGGTCGATCAGCCACTCGACGCGTGGGTCGAAGCGCCACCAGCGGTTTTCTTCATCGATGTCCGGTTGCGACTGGAAGCTGACTTCCGGGTACAGCTCGGCGTGTTCGCCCAGCGGCAACTCCAGGTATTCGTCCGGGTTCGGCATTGGGTAGGCGTGCAGCTTGCGCTCCGGGAAACCCTGCACGGCGGCACGAGTGTTACGGAACAGCACGCGGCCGGTGCCGTGGCGGTCGAGCAGCTCACGCACCAGGCGCGCGCTGGCTTCTGCGTCGCCATCGTTGACGGCGGTGAGCAGCGTTTCGCCTTCGTTGCCGAGGAAGCCTTGGATGGTCTTGTGTGCGGTCGGTGACAGGCGGCCCTTATCGAGCAGCTCCTGCACGGCTTCGGCCACCGGGCGATAGTTCTCGCTCTCGGCGCGGAAGGCGTGCAGGTCGTGGAATCGGTTCGGGTCCAACAGGCGCAGGCGAGCGAAGTGGCTGTCCTGGCCCAGTTGCTCCGGGGTAGCGGTGAGCAGCAGTACGCCGGGGATCACTTCGGCGAGTTGCTCCACCAGCGTGTATTCCGGGCTGGCTTTTTCTTCATGCCAGACCAGGTGGTGGGCTTCGTCGACTACCAGCAAGTCCCAGCCGGCGGCGAATAGCGCGTCCTGGGCCTTCTCGTCGTCCACCAGCCATTCCAGTGCAACCAGGGCCAACTGAGTGTCTTCGAACGGGTTGGCGGCATCGCTTTCGATGAAGCGTTCTTCGTCGAACAGCGCAACTTGCAGGTTGAAGCGGCGGCGCATTTCCACCAGCCACTGGTGCTGCAGGTTTTCCGGGACCAGGATCAGCACACGGTTGGCGCGGCCCGACAGCAATTGGCGATGGATCACCAGGCCGGCTTCGATGGTCTTGCCCAGGCCTACTTCGTCCGCCAGCAATACCCGCGGCGCGATACGGTCAGCGACTTCACGGGCGATATGCAGTTGGTGAGCAATGGGTTGCGCACGCACGCCACCCAGGCCCCACAGCGAGGACTGCAATTGGCGGCTGGTGTGTTCCAGGGTGTGGTAGCGCAGCGAGAACCACGCCAACGGGTCGATTTGGCCGGCGAACAGACGGTCGCTGGCCAGTCGGAACTGGATGAAGTTGGAGAGTTGGGTTTCCGGCAGGGTGACCTGCTCGTTCTGCCCATTGAGGCCGTGGTAAACCAACAGACCGTCGACGTCGTCGACTTCCTGAACGGTCATTTTCCAGCCTTCGAAATGGGTGATGGAGTCACCCGGCGAGAACCTCACGCGGGTGAGGGGCGCATTCCGTAGCGCATACTGGCGAGTGTCGCCAGTGGCCGGATAGAGCACGGTCAACAAGCGGCCGTCCTGTGCCAGAACGGTGCCTAACCCCAGCTCTGCTTCGCTGTCACTAATCCAGCGTTGCCCCGGTTGATACTGCTGCGCCATGCTGCCTGACTCCCACCGTGAAAAAGCCGACTATCTTAACGGAACAAGGCCCTCAGCCAAAGGACTCTGACGAAAACTACTCCGTTTGAGTGCAGGGGCGAGCGCTGAATCGACGGGTGGCGGGCACTTGCGAGTGTCGACTGGGTCACAGGTTGGCGAGTCCGTGCTCAAGTCGTCGCCCGGTCCGCCGACAGCCTGCTGACAGGAGAACAACTATCATGCTGCCACCCATGCTGCCCGTCAGCGTTGTACCGGTTACGTCGCAACTCGACCCGGTCCGCCAGAAACCGGATATTCCGCCCGTGGTCCCTGTGCAAGCGGGCTCCAACGAAAGCACGATCGACCTGAAAAAGGGCGATGCCGAGCAGTCGACCTTTTTGCTGCGCGAGGAACAACGCCGCCAGCAGGAACAACAGAAACGTCGGCGCGAAGCCGATGAAAACCCGGATCAGCACCTGGCGATCCCGGGCGACCTGCTCAATGCCGACAACACCGTACCGGTCGTGCCGTTGATCGAAGACGCGCCGCGCCAGGGCTTGTGGGTTGACGTCGAAGTTTAAGCGCTCAGTTGCCGCAGGGCTGCCATCAGCGACTTGATGTCGTGATCGTTGTTCAGGGGGCTGACGGAGATTCTTGCAACGCTTGCCAGGCCACGCGCCTGCATATCCAGCGGGGTGTAGCCCACGCCGTTGGCGCCGATATTGATGCGCTTCAATCCCAATTGCCGTTTGAGTTCGAAGGCGTCCCAGCCGGCGAGGTTGAAAGCGATCAGCCCTGATTGAAGCGTGCCCAGTTCATGTAGGGAAACCCCCGGAATCTCACGTAGAGCTTCACGAATTTGCGCGCTGGTCTGTGCGACGCGTTCCCATACGCGCCCAATCCCCAGGTGATTCATCTCGCGCAGCGCATTTCCCAAACCCGCTAACAGCGCGAAGGACACTTCGCTGGTTTCAAAGCGCCTGGCGTCGTCGCGCAGGTCGAAACCGGTTGCGGCCAAGGGGGCAGAAAGCACGTCACGCTGGGCCGGGTCCAGGTGCTGGAGAAAGTCCGGCCGTACATACAGCAGCGCCGTGCCTCGCGGCCCGCGCAGGTGTTTGCGACCGGCTGACTTGAGTACGTCACACTGCAACGCTTGTACATCCACCGGCACTTGGCCGACGGCTTGGCCGGCGTCGACAAAGTAGGGGATGCCATGACGCTTGGCCACTGCGCCGATGGCCTGGGCGGGGTTGATCAGGCCGCCGTTGGCCGGGAGCCAGGTGAGGTCGATCAGCTTTACATGGGCATCGATCATTGACTCCAGCGCCACGGGGCAAACCGCGCCGGTTGCATCGCAGGGAATGACTTCCACCCGTGCACCTGCCTGCACGGCCAGCTGCATGCTCGCCAGATTGCCGCCCCATTCGTGGCGCCCCACCAGAATGCGATCACCGGGTTGCCACGCGCCCAAGGCTTGGAACGCCATGCTCCAGGCAGTTGAGCCGCTGCTGGCAAACGCTATGGACGCGGCGGGCGCATTGAGCAGTTGCGCGGCGGCGTGGCGGGCTTTTTCCATCAGCATGGCGCCATGCTCACCGGCCTCCATTGGACCGTCGCGGGCTTCGCGCTGTAGTTGGTCGATGATGGCGTCCAGTGTCGCCTGGCTTGGCAGGGACGCGCCGGCATGGTTGAAGTGCACGAGGCCCGATTGGCAGCCGGGTGCGGACTCCCTTAATCGTTGAATATCCAGCGGGCTCACGGCTGCAACTCGAAAATTGCGTCAACCTCCACCGCCACGCCGGCCGGCAGGCTGGCAACACCCACCGCTGTTCGCACATGCCGGCCCTGTTCGCCGAGTGCATTCACCAGCAGGTTCGACGCACCGTTCGCCACCGCGCCCTGGTGCTGGAAGTCAGCGCTGCTGGCGATAAACACCCCCAGGCGCAGGGTGCGTACCAAGCGCGACAGGTCATCGCCCAAGGCATCGCTCAATTGCGCGAGCAAGCTCAGTGCAGCCAGTTCTGCCGCCTGGGTGCCGTCTTCCTCGCTGAGGGATTCCCCCAGTCTGCCGAGGTAAGCAGGCTTGCCGTCGAGCAGGGGGATCTGCCCGGAAATAAACAGCTGGTTCTGGCTGATGACATGGTTGATGTAGTTGGCAATCGGCTGGCTGGGGGCTGGCAGCGTCAAGCCAAGGGCGTGCACGCGTTGGCGGATGGAGTTGCTCATGCTGAATCCTCTGATTTCAAGAGGTTTGAGCATGTTGGTCCGGGGGAGGCTGCGACAAACGGATAGATCTCACGCGACGTATCGAAATAACTCACGCGTCAGCGCAGACCTCCTTTAACCATCGGCTGAAACACTCGGCCGCTTCACCGGTGGAACCTTGGGGGGCGATCAGCCAATAGCCGATGTCACTGTGGTAGGGCGGCCAGTCGAAGGCTTCAACCAGGCTGCCGTCCTGAAGCCGGCGTTGGATCAGGCGGTGACGGCCCATGGCAATGCCCTGGCCGGCGACGGCGGCTTCGACCACGATGTTGTAGTCATGCAGCATGACGCGCGGGTGGTGTTCGAGGTCGACTTGATAATGCTGGGACCAATCCGTCCATTCGAACGGCCGGTGCGAGGTTGCCATCAGCAAGGGGCCGTTGTGCAGTTGACTGGCCTTGAATGCCGGGCTGCACACCGGTGAAATCACTTCAGCCATTAGCCGCGTGGCCCGCACGTCCGGCCAATCGCCTTTGCCGTAACGAATGGCCAGGTCGACCTCGGCGGCGGCGACGTTGGCCAGTTGAATCGCTGGCAATAACTCCACCTGGATGTGCGGATAGCGGTTAAGAAACCCCGCCAGGCGCGGGGCCAGCCACAAGGTGGCGAAAGACGCCAGCAGGCCGATGCGCAACATAGTGGCGCTGGGTAGCTGCCGTTGGGCGCGGGTCGCGGCAGCGATGGCGTCAAGGGCGGGGCGGATTTCATCGTAGTAACGCTGCCCGTCGGCGGTCAGATCGATCGCGCGGGTGCGTCGGATAAACAGCGGTTTACCCAGATGCTGTTCGAGCTTTTGCACCTGATGGC
The DNA here is from genome assembly GCF_052113765.1 of Pseudomonas sp. W22_MBD1_FP4. Classification (NCBI taxonomy): domain Bacteria; kingdom Pseudomonadati; phylum Pseudomonadota; class Gammaproteobacteria; order Pseudomonadales; family Pseudomonadaceae; genus Pseudomonas; species Pseudomonas sp. W22_MBD1_FP4. The sequence goes on from NZ_JBGQOI010000009.1 coordinate 218,194, forward strand.
TTAGGGCGCTTTGGGTAACCGATAACTCACTCGCCGCCTTGATAAAACTCAAGTGGCGGGCCACGGCTTCAAAGGCTCGTAGTGCCAGCAACGGTGGAAGATCCTTGTGCAGAGCCACCTGAGTGCGCCTCCTGGGTCGTGCGGAAAGTGCCGATTTTGGGCGACGGCCTGCCATTTGTCGCGCGCTGATTTGCCGTCGGGCGCAGCAGCCCGCATTATTGAACCCTACTCGCCACGACGTAAGACAAGCCATGAGTGATGACGACAAGCTGATCGACCTGAATGCCGAACGCGCCAAGCGCGTACATGACCTCAATGACAAACGCCTGAATGAAGTGCGCCAGGCGTTTGAACACGCGATGCCTTTAGGCAAAGGCAAGAAAAAATCAAAGAACAAACCGAAAAAGCGTTAACACGGCCTGCATCTGTTGATGCAGGTCAGTTAGTCCCCTTCTTTACGCCCCGTTGCGGGCGACATTGATCCCCGTCAATTTTTCAATCCGCCTTCTCCAGTAACTTAGCCCTATCGCAACAGGGCAAGTGCAGGAGGCCGGTCATGTTTATCGATAATGTGGTATTCGCCGGAGTGCTGACTGTAAGCCTCATGGTGTTGTTTTTTGTAGGGTTTGGATTCTTCATCTGGAAAGACGCAAACAAGCGTAAAAAACCTTAGGTCTTTCCGGGTTACATGAGCACGCAAGGCATTTTGGGCGACTTCGGTCGCCTTTTTTTTTGAGTTGTTTTTGTGTGTATATCCGTCGCTGCAGCAACGGATAGGTCCCCCGCCAAAAAAACCAAAAAAAAGGCGCAACCCCCATCAGGATCACGCCTTCTTTTCCAACCCAAATCTATCAGCTACCCAACGCCTTGGAAGCCAACCAGAACAGCCCGGCCGACAGTCCAACAGTCGCAGGCAACGTCAACACCCAGGCCATCAGGATGGTCTTGACCGTTCCACCTTGCAGGCCGCTTTTGTTCGCGACCATGGTGCCGGCCACGCCCGAAGACAGCACGTGGGTCGTGGACACCGGCAGGGCGAAGATATTGGCAAAACCAATCATGGTAGCGGTGGTGATCTGTGCCGACATGCCCTGGGCATACGTCATGCCCTGTTTGCCGATCTTCTCACCGATGGTCAGTACCACACGCTTCCAACCCACCATGGTGCCCAGGCCCAAGGCCAGTGCGACGGCGAGGATCACCCAGAACGGCGCGTACTCGGTGGTGGCGGTCAGGTCTTTGCGCAGTTTGTCGAGGTCGGACTTCTCACGCGCATCCAGGCCCGGCAGCTTGCCGACTTTCTTCGCAGTGTCGTCCAGGCAGAGCAGGTAGCGACGCACTTCGATACGCTGATCCGAAGTCAGCGAATGGTAGTCGGAGACACCTTTCAACGTACTGACGAGCGCATTGATAGTAGGTTCGGTCTGCTGCGGGTTGCACTGGAACTTGCCCGGCAGATCGTCTTTCACGCTTTTGCCCAGGGCCAGGAATTCGCCGAGGGTGGCGTTATTGCGCTGGTAGAACTGGCTCAAATGCACGGTGGCGTCGCGAGTGCGTTCGATCTGATAGGTGGTACTGCCCAGGTCGAGTACGAACTGCGCCGGCACGATGCCGATCAGCACCAGCATGATCAGGCCGATGCCTTTCTGGCCATCGTTGGAGCCGTGCACGAAACTCACGGCCATGGCGGAGATCACCAGGACCAGGCGGTTCCAGAACGGCGGGTGCTTCTTGTCGTCGAGCTTGCGGCGCTGGTCCGGAGTCTTGTGCATCTTCGACAGCGGACGCCACCATTTCAGACCGATCAGCACCAGGGCTGCGACCAGGAAACCAGCCATTGGCGAGAACACCAGGGATGCGCCGATATCAACAGCTTTCTGCCAGTTCACACCGTCAGCCAGGGGGATATCGTTGATCAGGGCATTGGCCAGGCCGACACCGAGGATCGAACCGATCAAGGTGTGGGAGCTGGAAGCAGGGATACCGAAGTACCAGGTGCCCAGGTTCCAGGTGATCGCCGCGGCTAACAACGAGAAGACCATCGCCAAACCATGGCCGGTGTTCACATTGATCAGCAACTCCACCGGCAGCAGATGCACGATGGCGTAGGCGACACCGACACCACCGAGCAACACGCCGAGGAAGTTGAACACCCCGGAGAAGAACACGGCCAGATGCGGCGGCATGGCTTTGGTATAGATGACTGTGGCCACCGCGTTAGCGGTGTCATGAAAGCCATTGATGAACTCGAAGGCGAGGACAAAGGCGAGGGCGAGCAACAGGCTCACTAGAACCCAAGCATCCAGTCCGCTGAATAAATCGATCATGAAGGTTTTCTGACCCGGTCGTAAGGGGGCGCGATTATGCCAGAAAACCTCAGTAATCGATGCATTAGCTGCTCGTCGGTAACAATCTTCATTGAAACGCCTGGGGCGAAACCGGGCGATCCCAAGGTTTTCGGGGCTTTAGCAAGTCTTTGATTTATAAAGTGCAGGGCTGAAAAGACACGGTTTTGTCACCGAATCGTCATCCTTGAAACATTTGTATGAAATTTTACTGGTGGGAGTGGGACTCAGGGTGCCCGACCGATGGCTAGCTGCCAGCAGTCAGGGCCGAACCCTAGGCTCAATCCGAAGCGCTTATGGCTCTTCGGGTTTGAGTTCCTGTTCAATCTTTTGGATTTCCTGGGCAAATGCCTGGTCGAGCAGGCTGGCTCGCTTGCGCCATGGTTTGCGTTCAGGTTCAGGCTGGGCGGCGTAGGTGGTGACTTCCCCGCCGTAAACATCCTTGTAACGTTGCTCCTGGCGCTCAAGTTCCGCGCGCAGTTCATCTTTCGTCACATTGTTACCTAATTGAGTTGAGTGTAATTACGCTGCAGCGTTATGCCTGAATGTCGCCCTCGGATTGTTCAAAGTTGAGCAGTTGATGCGTTCAAGTTTGAACAACGGATACTGGAAACCGTTGGTTATGGCTGTCATTCAAAGCAGGTAGTTGCGACTGTCCATGCACTGCATGTGCCTGGCCTGGCGAGCTCTGGCCCCGAAAGTAAAACCGGGCTGACCTCCGCACAGGGTGCATTATAGCGGCGCATTTGAATAACACTATCGGCATAAAGTTGAAAAGCGTCAACTTTGTGTGAGCGTTTTGTTACACGCACACGTGAGTAGTTGCTGAGATTCTGGCGCCATAAATTCAACAAGCAACTAAAGGTTCAAGCCTTTCACCGTAACTTTACTTTGCCAAGGCGCCATCGCGAGACCGGTCGCTCAGGTACGCCCCAAATTGCGATAATCGCATGATCGTCCGATAATCGCCCAATGTTGCCGGCCCTGTCTTGTGCAGATCGGTCGGTGCGGCTTGTAATACCTGCCCAATCCCTGCGGTTGACAATAAGAGAAAGGAACCTGAGATGAACGATCAATTGCGCAACTCTTTCGCCTCAGTGGCGCCGCCGATCGTTGCCTCGCCGGCCAAGCGTATCCAGGCGTTTACCGGTGACCCGGACTTCATGACCTCCCTGGCCCGTGGCCTGGCCGTGGTGCAGGCATTCCAGGAGCGCAAACGCCACCTGACGATTGCGCAAATCAGCCATCGCACCGAAATTCCCCGCGCCGCTGTGCGTCGTTGCCTGCATACCCTGATCAAACTTGGCTACGCCACCACCGATGGGCGTACCTATTCCTTGTTGCCCAAAGTACTGACCCTCGGCCATGCCTACCTGTCGTCCACGCCATTGGCGGTGTCGGCCCAGCCATATCTGGACCGTATGAGTGAACAACTGCACGAAGCCTGCAACATGGCGACCCTCGAAGGCGACGACATCCTCTATATCGCCCGTTCGGCCACCACCCAACGCCTGATTTCCGTGGACCTGTCGGTGGGCGGGCGTTTGCCGGCCTATTGCACGTCCATGGGCCGCATCCTGCTCGCGGCGCTGGACGACGCCTCGCTGCAGGATTACCTCGACCACGCGGACCTGCAAATCAAGACCAGCCGCACCCTCACCACTCCCGAAGCCCTGTTCGAATGCCTGCAACAAGTGCGTCAGCAGGGTTGGTGCATCGTCGACCAGGAACTGGAGCAAGGCCTGCGCTCCATCGCCGTGCCGGTGTATGACGCGTCTGGCCAGGTATTGGCAGCGCTCAACGTCAGTACCCATGCCGGACGCGTCAGCCGCAGCGAGCTGGAACAGCGCTTCCTGCCGAGCATGCTCAGCGCCAGCCGTGAGCTGAGTGCGCAGTTATTTGCCTAAGGTGTTCGGTGACCGCACAGATCCCGGCTTGATCAATTGACGCTATTTCCCCCGGCTTATTACTGTGCGGCAGCGCTCTTAAGGGCGCCCCAATAATAATGACGACCCCAGGTCGTTGGCCCGCCCTCGGTGTGGAATAAAAATAATGAATCAGCCTTCTGTCGGTACCACGCTGGACGTGCAGTCCTTCATCAACACCCAGCCACTGTCACGCTATCAGTGGCGCGTGGTTATCCTGTGTTTCCTGATTGTCTTCCTTGATGGCCTCGACACCGCCGCCATGGGCTTTATTGCGCCTGCGCTGTCCCAGGACTGGGGCATCGACCGCGCCAGCCTTGGTCCGGTGATGAGCGCCGCGTTGATCGGCATGGTGTTCGGCGCGTTAGGTTCGGGCCCGCTGGCCGACCGTTTCGGTCGTAAAGTCGTGCTGGTCGGCGCGGTTTTGGTGTTTGGCGCGTTCAGCCTGGCTTCGGCCTACAGCAGCAATGTCGACCAATTGCTCGTGCTGCGTTTCCTCACAGGGCTGGGCCTTGGAGCAGGCATGCCTAATGCCACCACGCTGCTGTCCGAGTACACCCCCGAGCGCCACAAGTCGCTGCTGGTGACCAGCATGTTCTGTGGTTTCAACCTGGGCATGGCCGGTGGCGGGTTTATCTCGGCCAAACTGATCCCGGCGTTCGGCTGGCACGCGTTATTGATGATCGGCGGCATCCTGCCGTTGATCCTGGTGGTGGTGCTGCTGCTCTGGCTGCCGGAGTCGGCGCGTTACTTGGTGGTGCGCAACCGCGGCACCGATAAGGTGCGCAAAACCTTGTCACCCATCGAGCCCAACATCGTCGCCCAGGCCACCGCCTTCAGCGTGCCCGAACAAAAAACCGTCAAGGCCCGTAACGTGTTCGCGGTGATCTTCTCCGGCACTTATAGCGCCGGGACCTTGCTGCTGTGGCTCACCTACTTCATGGGCCTGGTGATCGTGTACTTGCTCACCAGTTGGTTGCCGACGCTGATGCGTGACAGTGGCGCGAGCATGGAGCAGGCCGCGTTTATTGGCGCGTTGTTCCAGTTCGGTGGGGTGTTAAGCGCCGTCGGCGTAGGCTGGGCGATGGACAGGTTCAATCCCCACAAAGTCATCGGCATCTTTTACCTGCTGGCCGGGGTGTTTGCCTACGCGGTAGGTCAGAGCCTGGGCAATATCACCGTGCTGGCGACGTTGGTGCTGATCGCCGGAATGTGCGTCAACGGCGCGCAATCGGCGATGCCGTCCCTGGCGGCGCGCTTTTATCCGACCCAAGGCCGCGCCACCGGCGTGTCGTGGATGCTCGGCATCGGCCGCTTCGGCGCGATCCTCGGCGCCTGGATGGGCGCCACCTTGCTGGGCCTGGGCTGGAACTTTGAGCAGGTGCTCACCGCCCTGGTGATCCCGGCCGCTGTGGCCACGACGGCGGTGGTGATCAAGGGCATGGTCAGCCATGCGGATGCCACCTGAGCTTGGCAGGTTTCTAAGCTGGGAGAGGGCAAGCGCTCTCTCACACCAGAAGATTAGCTAGACAACAATATGTTCGATAATCGAACGCTGAGTCGATTATCGGATTGTTTGGCCCATTTCCCCGGCTTAATCTTCAAGCACTTCGGCGCCACCTCAGCGCCTTTTTCGATCAACACCGGGAGCCCAACCCCATGGCTGAAATTCTCACCCTGCGTGATGCGGTCAAGCGTTTCGTGAACGACGGCGATACCGTCGCTCTCGAAGGCTTCACCCACCTGATCCCTACCGCCGCAGGCCATGAAATCATTCGTCAGGGCAAGAAAGACCTGACGCTGGTGCGTATGACGCCTGACCTGATCTACGACCAGTTGATCGGTGCCGGCTGCGCACGCAAGCTGATTTTCTCCTGGGGCGGCAACCCGGGCGTGGGCTCCCTGCATCGCCTGCGTGACGCGGTCGAGAAGCAATGGCCGCAACCGTTGGAAATCGAAGAACACAGCCACGCCGACCTGGCCAATGCCTACGTCGCCGGCGCCTCTGGCCTGCCGTTCGCGGTACTGCGTGCCTACGCCGGTTCCGACCTGCCCAAAGTCAACCCATTGATCAAAAGCGTGACATGCCCGTTCACCGGCGAAGTGCTGGCGGCGGTGCCGTCGGTGCGTCCGGACATCACGGTGATCCACGCGCAAAAGGCCGACCGCAAAGGCAATGTGCTGCTCTGGGGGATTCTCGGTGTGCAGAAGGAAGCGGCGTTGGCGGCCAAGCGTTGCATCGTCACCGTGGAAGAAATTGTCGACGACCTGAATGCACCGATGAACAGCTGCGTGTTGCCCACCTGGGCCCTGACTGCTGTGTGCCACGTACCCGGCGGCGCGCATCCGTCCTACGCCCACGGTTACAACGAGCGCGACAACCGCTTCTACCAGGCGTGGGATCCGATTGCCCGCGACCGTAGGACGTTTACCGCCTGGATCGACGAATACATCCACGGCACTGCCGATTTCAGTGAATACCAGGCCAAGTTGGCCACCGCGCAGGAGGCCAAGTAATGGCTTACTCGACCAATGAAATGATGACCGTCGCCGCCGCGCGCCGCCTCAAGAACGGCTCGGTGTGCTTTGTCGGCATCGGCCTGCCATCCAAAGCGGCCAACCTGGCGCGCCTGACCTCATCGCCCGACGTGGTGTTGATCTACGAGTCCGGCCCGATTGGTGCCAAGCCCTCGGTACTGCCGCTGTCCATTGGTGATGGCGAACTGGCGGAAACCGCTGACACCGTGGTGCCAACCGGTGAGATTTTTCGCTACTGGCTGCAAGGCGGACGTATCGACGTGGGCTTTCTCGGTGCAGCTCAAGTCGACCGTTTCGGCAACATCAACACCACCGTGGTCGGTGACTATCACCAGCCCAAAGTACGCCTGCCGGGTGCCGGTGGCGCGCCGGAGATCGCTGGGTCCGCCAAGAGCGTACTGATTATCCTCAAGCAGTCGTCCCGTTCGTTTGTGGACAAGCTGGACTTCATCACCTCAGTCGGCCACGGCGAGGGCGGCGATTCACGTAAACGCCTGGGCCTGCCGGGTGCCGGTCCTGTCGGAATCATTACCGACCTGTGCATCATGGAGCCGGAAGAGGGCACCCATGAATTCGTGGTCACCGCGCTGCACCCTGGCGTGACCCGCGAGCAAGTGGTGGCCGCTACCGGTTGGGCGATTCGCTTTGCCGACCAAGTCAGCACCACCGCCGAGCCGACCGAGGTCGAGTTGACCGCCCTGCGTGACCTCGAAGCCCGCACCGCTGCCGCCCACGGCCAAGCACCGGGAGAAGCCTGATGCGCGACGTATTTATCTGTGATGCCATTCGCACTCCCATCGGCCGCTTTGGCGGTGGCCTGTCCACCGTACGCGCCGATGACCTGGCGGCATTGCCGATCAAGGCGCTGATGGAGCGCAATCCGTCGGTGGACTGGAGCGCGGTGGATGAGGTGTTCCTCGGCTGCGCCAACCAGGCCGGTGAAGACAACCGCAACGTCGCCCGCATGGCGCTGTTGCTGGCGGGTCTGCCGGAAAGCATTCCAGGCGTGACCCTTAACCGTTTGTGCGCCTCGGGCATGGACGCCATTGGCACCGCCTTTCGCGCCATCGCCAGCGGCGAAATGGAGCTGACGATTGCCGGGGGCGTTGAGTCGATGTCCCGTGCGCCGTTCGTGATGGGCAAGGCTGACGCGGCGTTTTCGCGCAACATGAAGCTGGAAGACACCACCATCGGCTGGCGCTTTATCAACCCCTTGATGAAAGCCCAGTACGGCGTGGACGCGATGCCGCAGACCGCCGATAACGTCGCCGATGACTACCAGGTTTCACGTGCTGATCAGGACGCCTTCGCCCTGCGCAGCCAGCAACGCACGGCGGCCGCTCAGGCTGCGGGCTTTTTTGCCGAAGAAATCGTGCCGGTAAGGGTTGCCCATAAAAAAGGCGAAACCGTGGTCGAGCACGATGAGCATCCACGAGACACCACCCTGGAAGCCCTGACCAAACTCAAGCCGGTCAACGGCCCTGACAAGACCGTCACCGCCGGTAATGCTTCAGGTGTGAACGATGGTGCGGCGGCGCTGATTCTGGCGTCCGCCGAAGCGGTCAAGAAACACGGCCTGACGGCGCGTGCCCGCGTGTTGGGCATGGCCAGCGCCGGTGTCGCCCCGCGTGTGATGGGCATCGGTCCGGTGCCAGCGGTGCGCAAGCTGGTGGAACGCCTGGGGTTGGCGGTCACCGACTTTGACGTGATCGAACTCAACGAAGCTTTCGCCAGCCAAGGCCTGGCGGTACTGCGCGAATTGGGTATTGCCGACGACGCGCCCCAGGTCAATCCGAACGGCGGCGCCATCGCCCTCGGTCACCCGTTGGGCATGAGCGGTGCGCGGTTGGTACTAACAGCCCTGCATCAGTTGGAAAAAACCGGTGGTCGTAAAGGCCTTGCGACCATGTGTGTCGGCGTCGGCCAAGGGTTGGCCCTGGCGATTGAACGCATCTAATAAGAGAGGATTGCTCCATGAGTGACAAGCCCGGTTACCGGCGCCCGCAAGCGGGCACCCAACCTGATTACCTGCACCCGGCCTACCAGTCGACGAACTTGCGTTCGCCGTCACAGCCGTTGGTGTTCCTGCCCCATTCCTTGTCGGAAATCACCGGCCCGACCATCGGCGCCGAGCGGATCAACGAGAAAGACAACGACCTCACCGCACAGCATGAAGGCGAGCCCCAGGGCGAACGCATCATCATCCATGGGCGTGTACTGGACGAAAACGGTTTGCCGGTGCCGGGCATTCTGGTGGAGATCTGGCAGGCCAACGCCGCCGGCCGCTACAACCACAAGCGTGACCTGCACGACGCGCCGCTGGACCCGAACTTCACCGGCACCGGCCGTACCGTCACCGACGCCGATGGCTGGTATCAGTTCCAGACCATCAAGCCCGGCGCTTACCCATGGGGCAATCACCACAACGCGTGGCGCCCGGCGCATATCCACTTTTCGCTGTTCGGCCCCAGCGTGCTGACGCGCTTGGTCACGCAGATGTATTTCCCTGGCGACCCGCTGCTGGAATACGACCCGATCTACAACTGTGTGCCGGACACTTCGGCCAAGCAGCGCCTGATCGCCAGTTTCGACCTGGAAAAAACCATTCCTTCCTATGCCCTCGGCTACCGCTGGGACATCGTCCTGCGCGGCCGCGACGCCACGCCGATGGAGAAATGAGATGAGCCTTTACGCAACCACGTCCCACACCGTCGGGCCGTACTACCACATTGGCCTGACCTGGCTGAACCGCGAAGACCTGACCGTCGCCGCCACCCTTGGTGAGCGCGTGGCGATCAGCGGGCAAGTGGTGGATGGCAACGGTGATGTGGTCAACGACGCCATGCTCGAAGTCTGGCAGGCCAACGCCGCCGGCAAATACGACCACCCGGAAGATGACCAGGACAAGGCCGTCGATCCCAACTTCGAGGGTTTCGGTCGGGTGCCGGTGGACGCCGAAGGGCGTTTTCGCTTTACCACGATCAAGCCGGGCGGCGTGCCGGGGCTCAAGGGCACGACCCAGGCGCCGCATTTGGTAGTGCTGGTGTTTGCCCGTGGCTTGGTGAAGCACTTGCTCACGCGGATTTATTTTGACGGTGAGGCATTGAATGGGGATGACGCGTTGCTGGCATGTGTGCCTGCCGAACGTCGTGGCACCTTGATTGCCAAGCAGGATGCTGACGGTGTGTATCAGTGGAATGTGATTTTGCAGGGGACAGATAAGGAGACGGTGTTCTTCGACTACTGAGTCCCTTGTCAGGGACCCATCGGGGGCGAGCCCCTTCCCACATTTGTTAGGCGGCGCGCTCAAAATGTGGGAGGGGGCTTGCCCCCGATGAGGCCAGTTCAGGAGATCCCTATCCAAATGTCTGCTTGCGGAACATGGTTATTGCAAAGTATGTCTAGGCTATAACCGTTCCCACTGAGTGAAAAAATCATGACAACAGCCACCAGTCACTACACCGGAGAAGAGCGCAGCAAACGGATCTTTGCGATTGTCGGTGCCTCCTCCGGCAACCTGGTCGAATGGTTCGACTTCTACGTCTACGCCTTCTGCGCTATCTACTTCGCCCCCGCATTTTTCCCGTCGGACGATCCCACGGTGCAACTGCTCAACACCGCCGGTGTATTCGCCGCCGGGTTCCTGATGCGCCCCATCGGCGGCTGGCTGTTCGGCCGGGTCGCGGACAAGCACGGGCGCAAAAATTCGATGATGATTTCGGTGCTGATGATGTGCGCCGGTTCGTTGGTCATCGCCTTCCTGCCTACTTACAAAGACATCGGCGCCTGGGCCCCGGCATTGCTGCTGGTGGCGCGGTTGTTCCAGGGCTTGTCGGTGGGTGGCGAGTACGGCACCACCGCGACCTACATGAGTGAAGTCGCACTCAAAGGCCAGCGCGGCTTCTTCGCCTCGTTCCAGTACGTCACCCTGATCGGCGGGCAACTGCTGGCGGTGTTGGTGGTGGTGATCCTGCAACAGATCCTCACTGAAGAAGAACTGCGCGCCTGGGGCTGGCGGATTCCGTTCGTGATCGGTGCGATTGCGGCGGTGATCTCCCTGTTGCTGCGGCGCACCCTCAAGGAAACCACCAGCAAGGAAACCCGCCAGGACAAGGACGCCGGCAGCGTCGCCGCGCTGTTTCGCAATCACAAAGCGGCCTTCATCACCGTGCTCGGCTACACCGCGGGCGGCTCGCTGATTTTCTACACCTTCACCACCTACATGCAGAAGTACCTGGTGAACACCGCCGGGATGCACGCCAAGACCGCCAGCTACATCATGACCGGCGCGCTGTTTGTGTACATGTGCATGCAGCCGCTGTTCGGCATGCTCTCGGACAAGATCGGCCGACGTAACTCGATGCTCTGGTTCGGCGCCCTCGGTACCCTGTGCACGGTGCCGATCCTGCTGACCCTGAAAACCGTGACAAGCCCGTTCCTGGCCTTTGTACTGATTTCCCTGGCGTTGGCTATCGTGAGTTTCTACACCTCGATCAGCGGCCTGGTGAAAGCGGAAATGTTCCCGCCGCACGTACGTGCCCTGGGTGTGGGCCTGGCTTACGCAGTGGCTAACGCGATCTTCGGTGGCTCGGCGGAGTACGTGGCCTTGGGACTCAAATCCATGGGCATGGAAAACATTTTTTATTGGTACGTCACCGGCATGATGGCCGTGGCCTTCCTGTTCAGCTTGCGTCTGCCGAAACAGGCGGAGTACTTGCACCACGATTTGTAAGGGACGCGTTATGACACTGCGCACGAGCAACCAACTGTTCGACGCCTACTTCACCGCTGACAGCATGGCCGAGGTGTTCTGCGACGAGGGGCGCTTGCAGGGCATGCTGGATTTCGAAGCCGGCCTGGCCCGGGCGCAAGCTCAGGTCGGGTTGATCCCGCCGTCGGCCATCGCACCAATTGCCCAGGCGTGCCTGGCGTCGCTGTATGACATGGACGCCCTCGGCGTGGCGATTGCCTCGGCCGGGAACTCGGCGATTCCATTGGTGAAGGCCTTGGGCAAGTTGATAGCCAGTGAAGATGCCGGTGCCGAGCGCTACGTGCATCTGGGGGCGACGAGCCAGGACGTGATGGACACCGGCCTAGTATTGCAACTGCGGCGTGCACTGCTGTTGATCGAAACCGACCTGGCCCGCTTGGGCGATGTGCTTGCCGCCCAAGCCCAGCGTTACGCGGTGACGCCGTTGGCCGGGCGCACTTGGTTGCAGCACGCCACGCCGGTCACGCTGGGGATGAAAATCGCCGGTTGGCTGGGCGCTGTGACGCGCAGCCGCCAGCGCTTGGCGGAGTTGAAACCGCGCTTGCTGGTGCTGCAATTTGGCGGCGCCTCCGGAACCCTCGCGGCGTTGGGTGAACAGGCGATGCCCGTGGCCGAGGCCTTGGCGGCCCAGTTACAACTGAGCCTGCCCGAACAGCCCTGGCACACTCAGCGAGATCGTCTGGTGGAGTTCGCCAGCGTGCTGGGTTTGATCGCGGGCAGTCTCGGCAAGCTGGGCCGGGACATCAGCCTGTTGATGCAGACTGAAGCGGCGGAAGTGTTCGAACCGTCGGCGCCTGGCAAGGGCGGCTCGTCCACCATGCCCCATAAGCGCAACCCGGTAGGCGCTGCGGTGCTGATCAGTGCGGCTACGCGCGTGCCTGGGTTGGTCTCGACGATGTTCAGCGCCATGCCCCAGGAGCACGAGCGCAGCCTGGGACTGTGGCATGCGGAATGGGAAACCTTGCCGGAGATTTGCCGGTTGGTGTCCGGTGCCTTGCAACAGGCGCTACTGGTGAGCGAAGGGTTGGAAGTCGACCCCGAGCGCATGAAGCAGAACCTCGACCTGACCCAAGGCCTGGTACTGGCCGAAGCCGTCAGCATTGTGCTTGCCCAACGCCTTGGCCGCGAAACCGCGCACCATCTGCTGGAGCAGTGCTGCAAGCGTGCGGTCGCCGAGGGGCGCCATCTGCGCGCGGTATTGGCGGACGAACCGCAGATCACCGCTGAGTTATCTGCGGCCGAACTGGACCGACTGCTCGACCCTGCCCACTATCTGGGCCAGGCCCATACCTGGGTCACGCGTGCTGTCACCGAACATTTTGAACTGACTGCCTGAGGAGGCCCCCATGCCATTTGTACAACTCGCCGAGGGCGACCTGCATTACCAACTGGATGGGCCGGTGGACGCGCCGGTACTGGTGCTGTCCAACTCGTTGGGCACCGACCTGCATATGTGGGACATCCAGATCCAGGCCTTCACCGAGCATTTTCGCGTGTTGCGTTTCGATACCCGTGGCCACGGCAAATCCCTGGTTACCGAAGGGCCCTACAGCATCGAGCAACTCGGCCGTGATGTGCTGGCGCTGTTGGACGCACTGGATATTCAACGTGCGCATTTTTGCGGGCTGTCCATGGGTGGCTTGATCGGCCAATGGCTCGGCATCCACGCCGGTGGCCGCCTGAACCGCCTTGTGCTGTGCAACACCGCCGCCAAGATCGGCACGCTGGAGATCTGGAACCCGCGCATCGAGATGGTGTTGCGCGATGGCGCGGCGGCGATGGTCGCCTTGCGCGATGCCTCCATTGCACGCTGGTTTACCGCCGACTTTGCAGCGGCGAACCCCCATCAGGCCCAGCAGATCACTGACATGCTCGCGTCCACGTCACCCCAAGGTTACGCGGCCAGCTGCGGCGCCGTGCGTGATGCGGATTTCCGTGAGCAACTGCGCTCGATCAAAGTGCCGACGCTGGTGGTTGCGGGCACCGAAGATGCCGTCACACCGCCGGCCGGTAGCCACTTTATCCAGAATCATGTGCAGGGGGCCGAGTACGCTGAGTTCTACGCGGCGCACCTGTCCAACGTTCAGGCCGGCGCTGCATTCAGCGACCGCGTGATTGAATTTTTGCTGGCCCGTTGAGGAGCTGTTTGTGGAAGAGAAACAACGTTATGCCGAGGGCCTGCAAGTACGCCGCGAAGTGCTGGGCGATGCCCATGTCGACCGCAGCCTCAATGCCCTGACCGAGTTCAACAGCGAGTTTCAGGAAATGATCACCCGCCACGCCTGGGGTGATATCTGGACCCGTCCTGGCCTGCCTCGGCACACTCGTAGCCTGATCACGATTGCGATGCTGATCGGCATGAACCGCGCCGAAGAACTCAAGTTGCATCTGCGCGCGGCTGCCAGCAATGGCGTGACCCGTGCCGAGATCAAGGAAGTGCTGATGCAGAGCGCGATCTACTGCGGTATCCCGGCGGCGAATGCCACCTTTCACCTGGCAGAGTCAGTGTGGGATGAGTTGGGTGTTGAGTCCCGGCAACCAGAGTAGATTTGAAACGCGGTCGAAATGTGGGAGGGGGCTTGCTCCCGATAGCGGTGGTGCAGTCTCCATAACCCTGACTGCACCCCCACCACCGTCTCTTCTCCCCACCCCCAAACCCCCAAGACACAAAATACTCCCTTGGGGGT
>NZ_JBGQOI010000010.1:0-216583 GCF_052113765.1 Pseudomonas sp. W22_MBD1_FP4
CCTCATCGGGAGCAAGCCCCCTCCCACATTTGGACGGAGTTGGAGCTGAGAACCCGGTCGGCTCTAAGGCCGCCGCGGCCTTGCTTTTGATCTGAAATCGCCCCGTCAACCACGATGGCCGGAATTCGACGTTGATTTGGGGGGTAAACCGGCAGGGATGCCGGTTTAGCCGCCCTGCGCCATGGATGGCGCGTGGCGGCGGCCCCCCAAATCAATGTCGGATTACGGGCACACCGAGCCTAAGCGAGGTGCCGAGTGGTGGGGCGAAGGCCTTTTGGTTACTTTTGTGCCTTTACAAAAGTGACCCGCTGTAAGAGCGGAACCATAGGCGGCCGTTACCGCAGCAACGGATATGCACTCGATCCCATCCAACATCCTGGTCAACTAAACACCACCTGCGGTGAACCAAGCTCACCACAACAGCAGCATTGCCAACCGAACGGATCATTTGATGCGGTAGTGAAAGGTATTCCGCACAGCCGGCACCACAACAGCCTTGCCATCAACGATCCTTGGCTGATAACGGAAGGTGTTCGCCGCCGCCAGTGAAGGACGCATGAACAACGGGTGGCAGCCGTCCAACACCTTGGGATTTTCCACGCGGCCTTGGGTGTTGACGCTGTACTCCAGGGTGCAATCGCCTTCGATGTTCTTGTCCAAAGCACGCTCTGGGTAATCCGGCGCTTCCTTGCTCAGAGGCTGGTATTGGCGGCTGTCAAAGGCCGGTGCCGCTGAAGGCGCAGGTGTGGCGACGCGGGCTTTTTCCGCAGCCAATCGCTCCTGGGCCTGGCGCTGTAGTTCCAGCTCGCGGGTGCGTTGTTCGGTGGCCAGGCGTTCCTGTTGTTGCTCGATTTTCTTTTCTTCGACGCGTTTACGCGCCAGGGCGGCTTTCTCCAGTTTTTGCGCCTGGATTCGGGGGTCGACCGCAGGTTTCACTGGTACCGGAATCACCACCGGCTCCGGCGGCGCAGGTGCCGGTGCAGCAACCACCGGTTCTGGTACTGCCACCGGTGCAGGCGGCAGCATGACCAACTGCGTGTGCATCACCCGAGGTGCCTCCACCATCGGTTTTTCCGTCGACCAGCCCACCATCAACGCCGCCAACACGCCCACGTGCAGCGCCACCGCCAGGCTGGCGGCGAAGCTGTTTCGCCACACGCCGGAGGTATCCCTGGGTTCCATCACAAGCGTCGGACTGTGCATGATCATCGCCGTCATTGCGGGGCCTCGGTCACCAGCCCCAGGTTGCTGACACCGCCTTTTTGCAACACCGCCATGGCTGCAACCACACGTCCGTAGCCGGCGTTGTCGTCGGCGCGGATGTACACCTGGGTGTCGCTGCGTGCCGCTACCACCTGCATGACCTTGGCGCCCATTTCGTCCAGGCTCACGGCACTGTCGGTCTGGTGCTGGGTGTCGAGCTCGCCGCCGAGGTTCCAGTAGTAGCCGCCATCGGCCTTTACCGACAGCGTCAGGATCTGCTGGCGGGTATCGGTGGCCAGCGCCTCGGCGGCGACCTTGGGCAGCTCGATCTTCACGCCCTGGGTCAGCATTGGCGCGGTGACCATGAAGATCACCAGCAGCACCAGCATCACGTCGATATACGGCACCACGTTCATTTCGGCCTTGGGCCCGTGCTTGCGTTGCGGCCTGACTAACATGGGAGTTGCTCCTTTCAGGCGGCCACGGCCAGGTTGATCGGCGCACCGCGCAGGGTGCGGTGCAGGCGCACTTGCAGCTCATTGCCAAACGCGTAGTAACGGGTGAGCAGCGTCTGGCCACGCGCCGCGAAGCGGTTATAGGCGATCACCGCCGGGATGGCTGCAAACAGGCCGATGGCTGTGGCGATCAGCGCTTCGGCAATGCCCGGCGCCACTGTCGACAACGTGGCCTGTTGCACTTGGGACAAACCGATAAAGGAATTCATGATCCCCCACACCGTGCCAAACAAACCGATGTACGGGCTGACCGAACCCACGGTCGCGAGAAATTGCAGGCCCTTTTCCAGTTCGATTTCCTGCTCGGTGATCGCCACCTGCAAGGCCCGCTTAACACCTTCGAGCACCGCAGGGTCATGGCTGTGCAGGTGCTGGTATTCCTGGACGCCGGCAATAAAGATCGGCGCAATCCCGCCCTCGCCCGCCTGCACGGTTTCGCGGTACAGCGGTTGCAAGTCCGACGCTGCGCGAAAGCGCTGCACGAAGCCATTCAACTGGCGCTCCAGGCGGCGCAGTACGCTGCCGCGCTGGATGATCAGGTACCAGCTAAGCAACGACGCCAGCAGCAAGGTGATCATGACCGCCTTGACCAACAGGCTGGCGTCACTGATAAGGCCCCAGATCGTCATATGTTCCATCGTCGCGTGCATGGTGATGTCCTATTCGATTAAAAAGTGATGACGGGGTGATGACGGTTCACGGCAATTTCAGCGCACGGGTCACGTCAGCCCACGGTACGAATTTAAAATTCTGGGTTTGCTCGGGCATGCGCTTGCGGCCGTCCTGCACCACCAGCATGCCTTGGCTCCAAGGCCCGCCCAGGTTGATGGCGGTGACCTCCAAGCCATCGGTTTCCGAGGCGCCGTCGATACCGGCGGCGGCATTAAGGCCGACGCGAAACCCACCGTGAATCGCAAACGGCGGCTCGGCATCCACCACCAGGTAGCTGTCGTTGCCTTGGCTTGAGATCACCAAATAGTCGCGTTTGTCGCTCTGATACAGCGCCAGGCCCTCGACGTCCGCGTGCAACTGCGGGCCGACCTTGATCACGCTAGTGAGGGTGGCCGGTTGATCGGCACGAGCGTCCACCGCCCACACCCCCACGTCTTCTTCGCCGATAAACAAGCGCTGGCGCTGGTCGTCGGCCACGCAGCCTTCAGGCTGGCTGTCGACCTTGAACTGGCGCACCAGCTCACCTTGCACACGGCCATCCGGGGCGCTCAGGCGGTATTGCAGGAAGGTGCCGTCCTTGCCGTTGGCGATGGCATAGATCTCGCCGCTGGCGGGCTGATACAGGCAGATGCCATAGATTTCCTTGAGCGGCGTAGGCACTTCACCGGCTTCGCGCAACTCGCCGCTCTGACGGTCGATGCTGAATACGCTGAGGCTGTTGTGATCACGATTGCTGGCGACAGCCAGATCCACGGTCTGGGCGCCCAGCTTGAAGTTGGGGCGGACGTCGACGTTGTTCAGGCGTCCGACCGCCAGTTCCTGCAACAGCTTGCCGTCAAGGTCATAGGCCAACAGGCCTTGTTTTTTGTTGGTGCCAAGCACGCGGCTTTTGGCCGGGGTGTCGGGGTGAATCCAGATCGCCGGATCATCCGCCGCATCGCCCTGGCGACCCACTGGGTCGGTTTGGCGCACGGCGGCGACTTCCGGCAGTACAGGATCTGCCGCTACAGGCTTGGCCTGCCAGTTGAGCTTGCCCTGGTAGAGCGTGCCGCTGTCGTCGTCGCGTACCAGCAGCTGTTGGCCGTTGACGCTCAATTGCTCGGGTTCTTTCAGGCCAGGCAAGCTCAGGCTCGGCTGTTCCACCCAGCGCTCGCCCGTCCTTTGGAACAGGTGAAGTTGCGCAGTCTTTGGATCGAGCGCGACCACGCCACCCGGCACCAGGGCGACGGCACCGGCTTCACGTTTGGGATTATCGAACACCGCCACCGGGGTGCGTTTCACGTCCGCTTCCGGGTGCGCCGGGTAGGCCCACCAGCCGACATTTTCTTCATTGACTATCAGTTGATTCGTCCCGTCGTCCACCTGGCAGAACTGCGCCGATGGTGGCAGCGGCAAACCGCGCACACGCTGGGGTTCAGTCAGCAGCGTCGCGCCATTGCCCACCAACCATTGCTCGCCCTTGCCCTCCTCACCCACCAAAAACACAAACAGGTTGGCCGCTGAATCGCGATACAGGCACAGGCCGTTCACCGGGTAATCGCGGGCCGGCAGGTAAAGCGGTTTGCCCCAGGTTTTGCTGGCGGCGTCGAGGGTGATCAACAGTGCTTGTTGACGATCATTGTCGAGGCTGGCGACCAGTACCTGGGCGCCTGCGGTGCGGGTGTCGAGGCTGCTGAAGTTGCCTTTGAACCGGGTCAGTTCAGTGCCTTTGGCGTCGAGCAGTTGCAGGCCGTCGCGGGTGCTGGCGGCCAGGCGCTCGGGGGTGCTGGGGAGGAAAGCCACTGCTTCGGCGTTCAGGGATGTCGCCCAAGGCGTCAGGGTCAGGTCGGCAGCCAGTGCATGAGTGCAGGTCAACACCGATATCAGCAAGTACAACGTGGAGATTCTCATGTACAAACAAATCCTTCGAAAACAATGGAGTTCCCATGTGGGAGGGGTCTTGCTCCCGATGAGGGTGTGTCAGTCAGCAGATGTATTCACTGAACCACCGCTATCGGGAGCAAGCGCCCTCCTACATTGGAATCGAGGTGTGAGTTAGAAATGGGTGAAGGTCAGGCCGAGCTTGTAGGTCGGGCCGTACTCTTCGTATTGGCCGTTGTAGCTGCGGTGGCCGGTGTAGACGAAGTACGACTCATCGGTGAGGTTCTGGGCCTCGAAGCTGACTTGCAGGTTCTTGGTCAGCGAGTAGCGCGCGCTGAAATCGACGAAGGTCTGCGCGTCCACATGGAGGTCGTGGGCCTTGTCGTTGATCGAGGCCAGTTCATACAGGTAGGCCGATTTGTAGTTGGCCGACAGGCGCAGGCTGAGCTTGTCGTCTTCCCAACCGAGCATCAGGTTGCCGACGGTGTCTGATTGGTTCGGCAGGCTGATGTTGCGTTTGCGGTTCGTGCCGCTGGCGGCGTCGAAGCCTTCGATATCCGCGCTGGAGCGGCTGAAGGTGCTGTTGGCGCCGATCAGCAGACCGTTCCAGGGCGCGGGCAGCCAGTCGAATTTCTGCGAGTAGGCCAGTTCCAGGCCATAGAGCTTGGCGCTGTCGCCGTTGGCGTAGGTGTGGGCCTCGGAGAAGTTGGTCCAGGCGCCGGTGCCGGCCACGTCGGTGTTGTAGACGAAGTTCTTGATGTCTTTGTAAAACACGAACGCTGAGACGGTGCCGGCGCGGCCCATGAAGTGCTCGATGCCAAGGTCGAGGTTGCTCGATTCCAGGGGCTTGAGGTCCGGGTTGCCAAAGGTGGCTTCGTCATCGTCGATCACAAAACCCGGCGCCAGTTGGCCGAAGGTCGGGCGCACCACGGACTTGGTCCAGGCCGCGCGCACCTGGGTGTTTTTGTCGATCTGGTAGCGCGCATGCAGGCCCGGCAGCCAGTGGTGATACTGGCGCTTGGTCTCGGTGGCAGTGAACACGCCATCGGTGGCGCCGGTACCCTTGGCTTCGAACTCGGTGCCTTCGTAGCGCAGACCGGCGATAAAGCGCCAGTCGTCGATGTCGATGGTGTTCATCAGGTAGCCGGCGTTGATGTCTTCGCGAATGGTGAAGTCGTTGACCCGGGACTCGGTCTCGTCATAAAAGTCCGCCGCATTGAGGCTGCCGATCAGTTGCTTGATGCCGCTGGCGCTGATGCCTGGCCCGTAGTTGCCCAAGCGATAGTCGACACTGCCCTTCTGGAACTGGGTCAGGTTGAGCTGGTCGGCGCTGTAGCCAAGGGTGTCGAAGTCCTTGTAGACCCAGGCCTCCAGGTCATTGTCCTTATTACGGCGACTCACCTTGCCACCGAATTTGACCTGGGACGCATAGCCGCTCAGGTCGTAGTCGCGGGCCAGGTCCAGGCGCAGGTTTTTCTCGGTGTCCTTGGTGTTCTGTTTTTCCCAATCAACTTTGTCGAGCGTGAAGTTGCTTGGGTCGTAGAAACCGGCACCGATGATTGGCCGTGGCTTGTCCTTGTCGTAGAAACCGCTGTTGGCAAAGTCGCCGCCGTCGAAGGTGGCTCCGGCGATGTGCGCCGGGCTGTCTTCGCTCGATTGGCTGTAGCCGGCCTGACCGCTGAGGGTCCACAGGCCAAGCATGCGCTCACCGCCGAACACGTAGGACTGGATTTCCTGGGTTTCCTCACGGTTCTTCAGCTTGCGCTTGGCTTCAGCGTCGCCCAGTTCACCAGCGGCTTGGGGGTCGGCAAATTCAATGCTGGTGGAGTTGCGGGTTTCGGTGTCTTTGTAGCGGCTGTAGAGGGTGCGCAGGTAGTAGCTGCTGAGGTCATCGGGCTTATAGTCGAAGTTCAGTCCACCGCCGGCGCGTTCGCGGCTGATGTCGTAATCACGCTGTTCGAATTCGTTGAGTTTGGCGCCGTCGGTGAAGTCCCAGGCACCGCCGGTTTCGACGTTGTCCGAGCCAAAATCACGCTTCTGCCAGCTTAGGGCTGCGGCTACGCCAAAGTTGTCGATGCCATCGCCGAGGCTGAAGCGGTTGCTCGCCGCGCCGGAGAATTTGGGGCTGGTCTGACTCGTATTCTTGTCGTAACTGGCTTCGGTGCTGCCGGTGTAGAACAGGCCTTTGTGGTCGAAGGCCGACAGGCTCTGCACGTCGACGGTGCCACCGAGGGAGTTAGCGTCCATGTCCGGGGTGAGGGTCTTGATCACCGACAGCGACTGCACCAGTTCTGACGGCAGCACATCGAGGGCCACGGCGCGGCGCGCGCTTTCCGGGGCGGGCACCAGGGTGCCGTTGATGGTTACGCTGTTGAGGTCCGGACCGAGGCCACGCACGCTGACAAATCGCCCTTCGCCCTGATCGCGCTCGACGCTGATGCCGGGCAAACGCTGCACCGCTTCTGCGACGTTTTCATCCGGCAACTGGGCCACGCCGTCGGCATGCACCACGCTTTTGATGCTGTCAGAGCTGCGCTGCTCTTTAAGCGCTTGATCGATGGCAGCGGCCTGGCCGACCACTTCGACATGCTCGGTGGTGGTGGCCTCGGCGGCGCTCAACCGTTCGCTGGCAATCGCCAGGGCCAAGGCGGTGAGCGTGAAGCTGACGAGCCCGGTGCGCTTGTACATGAAATCCTCCCCAAGAATCCGTTGGCGCCAGGCAAATGGCCCGGCAACTGGGAGGGCAAGCTAGGGGTGGGGGATGACGGTTCTGTGACAGGAGTTGGCGGCGAGGCCCGTAAACCGGGGGTTTTGCCCGAACCCGGACGTGGAATGAGCTGATATGACCTGTGGAGATCCCCTGTGGGAGGGGGCTTGCCCCCGATAGCGGTGGGTCAGCTGGCCTATCTGTTGACTGATACACCGCCATCGGGAGCAAGCCCCCTCCCACATTTCTTGATCTCCAGTGTGTTTGAGGTGAGCTGATTCGACCCTCCCACGCCGTCATCCAACCGTCACATCCATCTGCTGTGCTGGCGCCCATCGCTCATTCGCCCAAGGACCCGCGGCCATGTTTTCCGTGCTCAAACCTCATCGCTGGAAACTCGCGCTCTTGCTCATTGCCGCCAACGCCGGGCTGATCCTGCACCTGGCCTGCGGCGAGTTGAAAAGCGTCAGCGAGTGGGTCTGGCTGGATATTTTCGGCGAAGGCGGTTCCGCCCTGCTCGCCCTGGTGTGGCTGGGCCTGGTGCTTAAAAGCCGCCCCGCCGGGCGCGTCACCAATTACCTGGCGCTGGGGCTGTCGTGCATCTTCTTTTCGTGGTGGATCGACAGCCTCGATGAGTTTATCCGCCTGCCTGACAGCATCACCTGGGACCACTGGCTGGAATCCGGCCCGATGCCAGTGGGCATGATTCTGCTGACCATCGGCATCTACCACTGGCACCGCGAACAACTGGCGATCAGCGCGCAGATGGAAAAGCGCGAACGGCTGTTTCGCGAGCACCGGCTGTTCGACAAACTCACGCCCCTGGCCGGTGCCGACTACCTCAAGCGCCAATTGGCCGACAGCCTGCACGACAGCCGCGAACAGCAACAACCGCTGTCACTGCTGGCCCTGGACCTGGACAACTTCGCCGCCATTAACCAGGCCTACGGGCATGCCGAAGGTGACGCCGTGCTCCAGGCCCTCAGCCATTTGTTGTTGCTCAATCTGCGCCGCCAGGACTTGCTTTGTCGACTGGCCGGTGACCGCTTTGTGGTGCTGCTGCCCAACACCGGCGAGCGCCAGGCCAAAGAGCTCGCGCTGGAGTTGCAGCAAGCGGTACATGGCCTGGCCCACAAAACCCGGCAACAGGGCGAACGCCTGCAACTGGCGGCGACCACAGCGGTAGTAATGGCCCTGGACGAGCCGCCCCAGGACTTGCTCAAGCGCCTGAACCTGGCGTTGGCCAGGGCCAAGCAACCTCTCGCGAAAAGCGCCTGAGATGGCGGTGAAAACCAACTGGTATGAGGCCGACAGCCGCTTCATCCCAGGGCACAACCAACCCGCCACGCTGATTGACCTGGCCTTGTCCCGTGACATCGACAGCCATCGTTTGCTGCGCGGCACCGGGCTGTTCCATGAGGACATCCTGGCCGGAACGGCGCGCTTGAGCCCGCAGCAGTTCCTGGCACTGATCGGTAACAGTCGAAAGCTGCTGGATGCCGACGACAGCAGTTTTCTGTTGGGCCAGCGCTTGCTGCCCGGCTATTACGGCGCAGCCAGCCATGCCTTGGGCCATGCACAGAATCTGCATCAGGCGCTGGAGATCCTTATTCAGCAACAGGTGCTGCTCAGCCCGTTGGTCACCCTGCAAGTGGAGCTGGATGAGCACCACGCCTACCTGTATTGGCTGGACAGTTGCGGCGCTGGCGAGCAGTGGCGTTTTCTGCTGGAAGCGAGCATGACGTCGCTGGTTGCCATGAGCCAATGGCTCAGCGGCGAGCGTCTGCCGTGGGTGTGCAGTTTCAGCCATGCCGAGCCGCGTTATGTCGAGCAGTATTGGGTGCATCTGGGCGAAGAGACGCGCTTCGAGCGCCCGCTGGACATGATGTGCATCCCCCGCGAACACCTCACCCGCGCCTGGCCCGGGGCTTCGGCTACCGCCGGCCAGGTCGCGCGCCAGCAGGCTCGCGAACAGATCGAACATTTGGGCTTTGCCGGCAGTTTTCTCGATTGCCTCTACGACTATTTGCGCGAGCAGGTGCGCCAACCGCCGAGCCTGGAACAGGCGGCCCAGGCCTTCGCCATGAGCCCAGCGACCCTCAAGCGCAAGCTGCACAAACACCACACCGGCTTTCAGCAGCAAGTGGACCGGGTACGCAAACAGGTGGCGCTGCACCTGTACCAGGTCAAGGGCTACAGCAATGATGAAGTGGCGGCGTACCTGAACTTCAATGATGCGGCGAACTTTAGACGCTCATTCAAGCGCTGGACTGGCAGCACCCCGAACCTGATCCGCCAGTTGTTCAACAGCCGCTAGCCAGGCGCTCGCGCAGGAACTCCACCAACGCCTGCACCGGCCGCGAGCTTTGCCGATGTTGGGGATAGACCGCCGACAAGGTCAGGGCTTCGGGGGCGAAGTCGTCGAGAATGGTGATCAGGCGACCGTCCTTCAACGCGTCGCCAACGATAAAGGTCGGCAGATAAGTGACGCCCAGCCCGGCGATGGCGGTGTCACGCAACAGCTCACCGTTATTCACGCGCATGCGACCGCTGACATTCAGCGCCTGCACCTTGCCCTTGAAGCGCCATTGCACTTGACGACCATGGCCATAAGGCAGGCAGTCGTGTTGAGCCAGATCATCGGGTTGCAAGGGTGTGCCGCGCAGAGCCAGGTAGTCGGGGCTGGCGCAATACACCCGCTGGATGCTGGCGATACGGCGGGCGATCAGGGTGGAGTCTTCCAGGGTGCCGATGCGCAACACCAGGTCGTAGCCTTCGCCGATCAGGTCCACGGGGCGATCGCTGAGGTCGACTTCCACCGACACTTGGGGATGGCGCTGCAAAAACAACGGTAACAGGCAACCCAGGTGCGCCATGGCAAACGACAACGGCGCACTGAGGCGAATGGTGCCGCGCGGTTCGCTGTTCTGGCCGGCGATGCCCTGCTCCACTTGCTCGACTTCACCGAGCAGGCGCAAGGCGGATTCGTAGTAGCTCTGGCCCAGGGGCGTGACATCCAGCCGGCGCGTCGAGCGGTTGAGCAGGCGCACGCCGAGGCGATCTTCCAGCTGGATCAGGCGGCGGCTGACGAATTGCTTGGACAGGCCCAATTGTTCGGCGGCAGCGGTGAAGCTGCCGGATTCCATGACCTGGCAAAACAGGCGCATGTCTTCGAAGGGGTTCATTGTCGCTTCTCGGTGGACGATGGGCTGATTTATAACTGGATGGTCGCAACACCACAAATCAAATGTGGGAGGGAGCTTGCTCCCGATTGCGGTGTGTCAGTCTCAATAGCTTTGACTGAGGCACCGCTATCGGGAGCAAGCCCCCTCCCACATTGATCACCTACAGGCTTGAAAAACGGTTACTTGGCAGTAAACGCCGAGTAGCTGTTCATCAGGTTGCGGTAGTTGGGGATGCGCGGCGACAGCAGGTTGGCTAGGCCTTCCATGTCGTTGCGCCAGTCCACTTGCAGCTCGCAGGCCACGGAGAACCAGTTCACCAGCTGGGCGCCGGCGGCGGTCATGCGCGCCCAGGCGGCTTGTTGCACGGTTTCATTGAAGGTCCCGGAAGCATCGGTGACGACGAACACTTCGAAGCCTTCAGCGAGGGCACACAGGGTCGGGAACGCTACGCACACGTCCGTCACTACACCGGCAATGATGATCTGCTTGCGGCCGGTGGCCTTGACCGCCTTGACGAAGTCTTCGTTGTCCCAGGCGTTGATCTGGCCAGGACGGGCGATGTACGGCGCGTCCGGGAACAGTGCCTTGAGTTCTGGCACCAGTGGGCCGTTAGGACCGCCTTCAAAACTGGTGGTCAGGATGGTCGGCAGGTTGAAGAACTTCGCCACGTCGGCCAGGGCCAGTACGTTGTTCTTGAATTCATTGGGGGAGAAATCCTGTACCAGGGAGATCAGGCCCGTCTGGTGGTCGACCAACAGTACGACGGCGTCATCTTTGTTCAAGCGCTTGTAAGTCATGGGTTAACTCCTTGGGGGGTTTTAAAAGGCAAAACACGAGCAGCCGAACGCACCCCAGAAACCCTGGAAGTCGCTAACCGGCACGCTGGAAAGACGGGCTTTCTCATGGCTGTGGGAATGCACGCCGCACGGGCCGCTGCATTGGTGTACTTGAGCTTGCAAAGGCGAATTTGGACGCCAGTGACCCGGCACCTTGACCACCGGCGACCAGTCCGGCAGCACCGGCACGCGCGGCGGTGCGTAGTCTTCGAAGTCGCCGGCGCCGTACACGACCTTGCCGCCCACCACGGTGAGCACTGACTCGATCCACTTGATGGCTTCTTCATCGACACTGAAGAAGTCCGCTGACAGCGCGGCGACGTCCGCCAATTGGCCGACCTTGATCTGGCCTTTCTTGCCCTGCTCGGACGAGAACCAGGCGCTGCCATGGGTGAACAGCTCCAGCGCGGTGAGGCGCGGCAGACCTTCGGCGTGCAGTTCCAGGCCGCCGACGGTACGGCCGCTGACCATCCAGTACAGCGAGGTCCACGGGTTGTAGCTCGACACCCGTGTGGCGTCGGTGCCCGCCCCTACTGGCACGCCTTCGGCGAGCATGCGCTTGATCGGTGGCGTGGCTTCGGCAGCCTTGGCACCGTAGCGCTCGACAAAATACTCACCCTGGAACGCCATGCGGTCCTGGATCGCAATGCCGCCGCCGAGGGCTCGAACGCGCTCGATATTTTTCGGGGTGATGGTCTCGGCGTGGTCGAAAAACCACGGCAGCCCATTGAACGGGATGTCGCGGTTGACCTTTTCGAACACGTCGAGCATGCGCGAGATGGACTCGTCATAGGTGGCATGCAAGCGGAACGGCCAGCGTTGTTCCACCAGGTGGCGCACCACCGGTTCCAGCTCCTGCTCCATGGTCAGGGGCAGATCCGGGCGCGGCTCCAGAAAGTCTTCAAAGTCTGCCGCCGAGAACACCAGCATCTCGCCGGCGCCGTTATGGCGCAGGTAGTCATCGCCCTGATGCAGGGTGACGCTGCCGGTCCAGTTCTTGAAGTCGCTGAGTTCTTCCTTGGGCTTCTGGGTGAACAGGTTGTAGGCGATGCGCACCGTCAGCTGTTCGTCCTTGGCCAGTTGCTCGATCACCGCGTAGTCATCGGGGTAGTTCTGGAAACCGCCGCCAGCGTCGATGGCGCTGGTGAGGCCCAGGCGATTGAGTTCACGCATGAACTGGCGCGTGGAGTTGACCTGGTATTCCAGCGGCAGTTTCGGGCCCTTGGCCAGGGTCGAATACAAAATCATCGCGTTGGGCCGCGCCACCAGCATGCCGGTGGGGTTGCCGTTGCTGTCGCGCACGATCTCGCCGCCCGGCGGGTTCGGCGTGTCTTTGGTGTAGCCGGCCACGCGCAACGCGGCGCGGTTGAGCAAGGCGCGGTCATACAGGTGCAGCACAAACACCGGCGTGTCCGGCGCGGCCTGGTTGAGTTCTTCCAGGGTCGGCATGCGTTTTTCGGCGAACTGGAATTCGTTCCAGCCGCCCACCACGCGCACCCATTGCGGCGTGGGCGTGCGGTCGGCCTGGTCCTTGAGCATGCGCAGTGCATCGGCCAGGGACGGCACGCCTTCCCAGCGTAGTTCGAGGTTGTAGTTCAGCCCGCCACGGATCAGGTGCAGGTGGGAATCATTGAGGCCGGGAATCACGGTGCGGCCCTTGAGGTCGATGACCTGGGTGCCGCTGCCACGCAGGGCCATGGCCTCGCCATCGGTGCCGACGGCGACAAAGCGGCCCTGGCTGATGGCGACGGCGGTTGCGCGCGGGTTTTCACGGTCCACGGTGTGGAACTGGCCATTGAACAGAATCAGATCGGCGTTCATAGGGTTTCCTTTACAGAGGCTTCAAGCCAGGGTGCGAACAGGCGGGTAGCCGCCGGCATCAGCAGGTACACCACCAGCAGCACGATGGTCAGGGTGACCAGGAAGGTGGAGACCACGTAGTTGGACAGGAACGGGTGCAGACGCAGGATGGGCCCCCAGATAAACGGCAACAGCAAGGTCTGCGGCAAAATCACAAACAGGCTGACGACGGCCTGTTTCCAGCGCGGCGGCTTGGCGGCGCTGTCGGCCAGGGGCGCGAACCAGAATTCGTTGGCCGCACCGATCTCGGTCTTGTCGCCATCGGCCAGCATCGGCGAAGCTTCGACAATCAGGGTTTTACGCTCGGGGGAGTCGAGCCAGGTTTCCAGGTCGTCGGTGGAGCGGTAGCGCAATACGCAAGTGAATAGCGCCAGGTTGTTCTGTTTGCTGCGCACCACGTCGACACCCAAGTGCCCTGGGCGCTCGCCGGCGATGCGCACGATGCGGCGCAGCCAGGCTTCGTAGTTGGCTTCCTGGCCTTGCTTGATCAAGTGTTTGACGACCAGGGTGACGACTTCGTCGGGTCCCGTCTGTGGTGCTGGGTCCATGGTGTGCCCCTCTGCCTTGAAATGTCAGCGATGAGGGGAGTTTGCCGCGGATGGTGGGTGGGAAAATTGGATGTACGTGCTGTTTAAGTCACCAGCCTTCTTTCAACATACGCAACTCCAGGTGCTGCAGCAGCATGATGGTCTTGCCGTCGGCGATCTCGCCGCTCTGCACCATCGCCAGGGCCTGCTCGAAGACCAGTTCCAGCACCTCGATGTCCTCGCCCTCCTCTTCCAGGCCACCGCCACCACTGACCCGATCCCCCGGCTGGTATTCGCCGATAAAAAAGTGAATCCGCTCAGTGACCGAGCCTGGGCTCATGAACGCCGCGTAGACCTTCTCAACCTGCCCCACGCGATAACCGGTCTCTTCCTCGGCTTCCAGGCGAATACGCTCCTCGGGGCTGGCATTGTCCAGCAAGCCCGCCGCCGCTTCGATCAGGTAACCGTGGTAGTCATTGACGAAGGTGGGCATGCGGAACTGGCGAATCAGCAACACGGTGCGTTGCGCGCGGTTGTACAGCAGGATGGTCGCGCCATTGCCTCGGTCGTACACCTCGCGGGTCTGAGCTTGCCAACTGCCGTCGCGACGACGCAGGTCGAAGCTGTATTTTTTCAGCAGGTACCAGTTGTCCGAGAGGGTCTCTTCGGCGGTGATGCGAACGGGGCTGTTGTCCATGGTCGGGCTCTTTGCTCCAAGGAGTAATCGGGGGTTCACGTTTGTTTGATGCGAGGCCACGCGGCCGCGACTTCTTCAGCACTGCCTGCGTTGATCCGCGCCAGGTTGCGCGGGTAGTCCACCCCGGGATTCTCAGTGAAGCGCGTTGCGGTGAATTGACCGTTGCTGGCCCGCAGGATGTAGCCCGTGTCCTCGCACAGCGTGGAGGCGAGAAACAATACCCCCGGGGTTACCCAATCCGGCTTGAGTTCGTCAGGTTCCTCGGTCACGCCCCACATCCGCGTCTTGGCCACCGGCGAGATCGCATTGACCCGGATGCCGGCCTCGGCGCCCTCATGGCTCAGCGCGTTCATGATCCCCAGTTGCGCCATCTTGCCAGCGCTGTAGGCCACCAGGCCGGTCTGCTCGTATTGTGCGTACATGGCGCGGTCGGACGTGGTGAGGATAATCCGTGGCGCGGTTGAGCGCAGAAGGTGCGGCCACGCGTGCTTGCACAGCCAAAGTGGCGCGTAGAGGTTGATGTCCATGGCCCGCTGCAGGAACGCGGCATCCAGGTCTTGGATGTTCTGGTAACCCACCCAACCGGCGTTGTGAATAAGGATATCGAGTTGACCGAATGCCTCGATGGCGTACGCAACCAGTTGCTGACAGCCCTCGTTGGTGGACAAGTCACCGCCATGTCCGATCACCGCGAGCCCTTCGGCCTGCAAGGCTTCTGCCGCCGCCTGGACCACCGAGGCATCGTTGCCGGCGCCCACCTTGTCGGCGCCGATATCGCTGATCACCACCCGGGCACCGCCCAGGGCCAGTGCCCGTGCATAACTGAGTCCCAACCCACGCGCACCGCCGGTGACGATGGCGGTTTTACCTGTGAAATCCATGTGCTTGCTCTCCTGTTCGGCCGCCTACCCTAACAACCGGTGTACGGGTTGTTCAATGCTGTAACACTTTGCAAGCAATCGCCGTGGGCGGCCGTCGAATTTATACCTGCCTGTGTAGGCCATCTGGTAAAACCCCAGCTTCACCTTTGTTCAGGAATCTTCATGCCCTCTCGTTTTCTATCGCGCCTGAGCCTGCGCTGGTTGCCCCTGCTGTGCATGGCGTTGTTGATCGTCGGCCTGCCGGTGGGGTGCAGCGTGCTGCAACACAAGGAGCGCGAACTGGTGTTTCGCATCGAACCGGGCACCGCCAGTTGGTACAGCGGCTTGCCCAAGGCGGTGCAGGAATTTGAACTCAAGCCCGCCAGTTTTAAGTCGGGGCAGAACATTCATGGTTGGTGGTACCCGGCGGACAAAAAGGACGCGCCAGCGATCCTCTACCTGCATGGGGTACGCTGGAACCTCACCGGGCAATTGTTCCGCATCGAGCAATTGCATGCCCTCGGCTATTCGGTTCTGGCCATCGACTATCGCGGCTTTGGCCAAAGCCGCGGCGAGCTGCCGTCGGAAACCACCGTGTACGAAGATGCGCGTATCGCCTGGGAACGTTTCCAAGTGCTGCAACCCGACCCGAGCAAGCGCCTGATCTACGGGCATTCCCTCGGTGGCGCGGTCGCCATCGACCTGGCTGCCGAACTGGGCAAGCAAACGCCTCGGCCG
Organism: Pseudomonas sp. W22_MBD1_FP4; assembly: GCF_052113765.1. Classification (NCBI taxonomy): domain Bacteria; kingdom Pseudomonadati; phylum Pseudomonadota; class Gammaproteobacteria; order Pseudomonadales; family Pseudomonadaceae; genus Pseudomonas; species Pseudomonas sp. W22_MBD1_FP4. The sequence continues at coordinate 15,661 of NZ_JBGQOI010000010.1, forward strand.
GTGCGCGGCCTGGTGATCGAATCCACCTTTACCTCCCTGGCAGACGTGGCGACGGCGGTGGCCAACACGTCGTTGCCGGTGCGCTGGTTGCTGTCGCAAAAGTTTGATTCCATCGACAAGATTGCCGACATCCATATGCCGTTGCTGGTGGTGCATGGCCTCGACGACCGCTACGTGCCGCCACGCTTCAGCCAGCAATTGTTTGAAGCTGCCCAGGAACCCAAGCGGCTGTTGCTGGTGCCCGGCGCCAGCCATAACAACAGCATGAGTCTGGCCGGTCGCAGTTATCGCCAGGCTCTCGACAACTTGATGCAGGCCAAGATGCCCGCCCACGTTGTCACGCACTCCGCGGAGCGCAAGGGCGAGTCATAAAACAGCTTTTCGGCACTGGGTTCGCGCTTGGCTGTCAAGCGCAAACCCTGCCCATACTGGGCCTCGCTGAAAGTTGATCAAATATTGACCGCGGGCTAAATCGCCATACCCGCCGGGGTCTTGCAAAGTTATCCACAGAGATACCCACGGTTTTCGTGGACAACTCTTTTCGTATTTTTACGATTTTTTTGCTCAAACAATGCTTTCGGGAAAGGTCCCCGGCAGCAAAATCTCACGGTTCACATCGCGTATATCGTTATAGCCACACAGCGCCATCGACACGTCCAATTCACGTGCGATGATGTCAAGTGCCTTGGTCACCCCCGCCTCACCCATCGCACCCAAACCATACAAATGCGCACGACCGATCATGGTGCCTTTAGCGCCGAGCGCCATCGCCTTGAGTACGTCCTGGCCGGAACGAATACCGCCATCGAGCCACACCTCGATACGCTCGCCTACCGCGTCGACAATCGCCGGCAACTGGCTGATGCTCGACGGCGCGCCGTCCAACTGACGGCCACCGTGGTTGCTCACCACCAAGGCATCCGCACCGGAATCAGCCGCCAGGCGCGCGTCTTCGACATCGAGGATGCCCTTGATGATCAACTTGCCGCCCCAGCATTTCTTGATCCACGCCACATCGTCCCAGCTCAGGCGCGGGTCGAATTGCTGGGCGGTCCACGACGACAGCGAACTCATGTCCGCCACACCCTTCACATGCCCAACGATATTGCCGAAACCGCGCCGTTGGGTGCCGAGCATGCCCATCACCCAACGCGGTTTGGTCGCCATATTGAGGATATTCGGCAGGGTCAGTTTGGGCGGCGCAGACAGGCCGTTGATCAGGTCCTTGTGCCGTTGCCCCAGGATCTGCAAGTCCAGGGTCAGCACCAGCGCATCCACGCCAGCGGCCTTGGCGCGTTCGATCAGTTGCTCGACGAAGCCACGGTCACGCATCACATACAGCTGGAACCAGAACGGCTGGCCCACCTGTTCAGCGATGTCTTCAAGGGAGCAGATGCTCATGGTCGACAAGGTGTAGCGCAGGCCGAACCTGGCGGCAGCGCGGGCGGTGAGAATCTCGCCATCGGCATGCTGCATGCCCGCCAGGCCGGTGGGAGCCAGGGCCACGGGCATGGCCATGTCCTGGCCGATCATAGCGGTGCGGATCGAGCGCTCATCAATGTTGCGCGCCACCCGCTGGCGGAATTTGATCCGGGCAAAATCGCTTTCATTCGCCCGGTAGGTGCTCTCAGTCCAAGAGCCGGAATCGGCATAATCGTAGAACATCCTTGGGACACGTTTTTGCGCCAGCTTGCGTAAATCTTCGATGGTTGTGATCAACGACATCTAGGTCACCTCTCCCTGAACTGAGCGCAGAGAGTAGCCGCCCCACGGTCGCTCAACCAGTGATTGCGTTTATATCTACGGGCGACTAATCTCGCACAAACCCGCAAAAAAGCGCAAAAACATGCACGACACTCATCAAGCCATCGACCTGCCTTCCCTCCGCAAACAGAAGATTCTGTTGCTGCTGGAGCGCGACGGCAAAGTCACCGCCTCGGAACTGGTGGAACACTTTGCGGTGTCTCAGGACACCATCCGTCGCGACCTCGGCGAACTCGCCGCCGCCGGCCTGTTGCAGCGCGTACACGGCGGCGCCCTGCCTCGGCCCAAGGACACAGGCAAAGATTTTTTCACCCGGGTCGGCGAGACCAATGACGCCAAACGCCAACTCGCGCAGTTGGCCGCACAGAGGGTGGAAGACGGCCAGATTGTGCTGTTCGATTCCGGCTCGACCACGCTGCAGATCGCCCAGTCATTGCCGCGCGCAATCCGGCTGACGGTGGTCACAACCTCACCGATGATCGCCATTGCCTTGGCCGACCACCCCAATGTGACCGTGATTCTGGCCGGCGGCCAACTCAACCCGGCCACGCTGTCCACCGGCGGCCACGAAGCCGTACGCCTGATCCAGAGCATCAAGGCGGACCTGTTGTTTACCGGCGTATGCGCATTGCATCCGCAAGTAGGCATCAGCTCGCTGCACTTTGATGAAGTCGCGGTCAAGCAAGCCTTGCTCGACAGCGCTTCCCAGGTGGTCGCGGTGACCATGGCGGACAAACTCGGCGCGGTGGAGCCGTTTGTGGTGGCGCCGTGCAGCCGGATTCACACGTTGATTACCGAGTGGCATGTGCCGAGTGTGGAGGCGTACGAGCAGCTAGGGTTGGAAGTGTTGCGGGTTGAGGTCGAGTAGGTACAGGGCATCGGCCACCGCATGGCCGCTGGCGGTGTTGTCGAAAATGCACCAGGTAGGAACGCCGTCTGCGGCCGACCGGCTCAGGTGCCTTGCGAACCCGAGTACACGCTCCGGGCCATAGGCGCTGTGATAGATGCGCGGTGATCCGTGCAGGCGCCAATAGCGCACGCCTTGCCATCCCGCGCAGGTGGGCGTGGCGTCGATCACGGGTGGGTCGACTGCCACCCGTCCTATGTGCAAATCCTGCAACATCGCCTCAGCTGCCAGCCAACTGGCGTGGCGCGGCTCAAGCACCACATTGCCGGCAAAACATCGGCGAACAGCCATGAAAAAGGCGCTGGCACTGGAGGGCTCATAGCTCAATGAGGGAGGCAGTTGCACCAGCAGGCAGCCCAGGTGTTCACGCAGTGGCGCGCACTGTTCGAGAAACTCATCCAGCGCAGCTTCACAACGCTGCAGGCCCAACTCGTGGGTAATACGTTTGGGCACTTTCACCGAAAAACGAAACGCAGACGGCACGGATTGGCCCCAACGTGCGTACGTTTTCGGCAGGTGTGGACGATAGAACGAGCTGTTGATCTCCACCGCGTTAAAGCGCGACGCGTAGCGCTGCAAATGCGTGCCCGCGTCGCTGAACGCCGGCCAGTGCTCACGCGGCAAGCTCCAGCCCGCACAGCCGACGTACAACAATCCCGTCAAAACAGCACCGCCGCCGCATCGCGCATGAAAATCTCGATGGTCTTGGGGCCTACGCCATCGAACTCGGCCAAGCGGTTCTCAAACGCCTTTCGGTCTGCACTGGCGCGACGTACGTGAGTGATCTTTCCCCCGTAATCGGCGTTCAGCTTCGCGCTGAGGTCCAGCAGCCGCTGCGCAGTAGATTCGTCGTAGCGAACGTAATGGGCACGCCCCAGCATTGCCACCAACTCTCGCGACGTACAGTGCTGCAACTTGCGGGCAGTGTCGCGTCCCTGCTGCTCCACAATCACCCTGTATGCCTGTGCGGCAATGGGTGCCTGGATTCGCTTGCCCATCAGGAAACTGGCGATAAACCACTTGAACAAGCCGCTGTCGTCGTCAGGCTTGAGTTCGATCCCCAATTCAGCAGCGGTAATCGCGCGCGCCATGCTTATTGACCCCGCTTGCGATCAGCCGTGGCGGCTGAGTCTGCACTTTTCCGTGCCTCTTGCGAGCTCATACGGTCAGGCGTTTTAAAGGCAGTTATGGGAGCGGCCACGGTATCTCTCCAAGCAATTAAGGGCGCACAAAAAATCGCGTCCTGTGTGAAGCAGAGCTTTGGGTATTTCGATAGTTCAAGGAAATTGCAGCGTAGAAATCGGCGCAAAAAAATTTAAACCTTTTGCCCACGCGCGCCCTCAACAGTCAGGTATCGGCCAAGCTGAAATGGCCAGGAAGCGACAGGCCAGACACGACCATTAACCCCCTTCACCCAGGAGACACTCGACCATGACCTCGCAACTCAACGGAAAGAAAATCCTCATCATCACCTCCAACACCGGCATCGAGCGCGACGAGTTGCTCAAGCCCCTGGAAGCGCTGCGCGGTTTTGGCGCGACGGTGACCCACGCTTCCAGCAAGGGCGGCAGCACCCAAACGTTTGTCGGTGATACCGAAAAGGACAGGACCGTGGAATCCGAGGTGCAACTGTCGGATGTGCAGAGCAGCGATTTTGATGCGCTGGTGATCCCCGGCGGTACCGTGAACGCCGACACCCTGCGCCAGGACGCAGCGGCGCTGCGCTTGATCAAGGACTTCGCCGCCGACGGCAAAACCATTGCGGCCATTTGTCATGGGCCGTGGACGCTGATCGACGCGGGCGTGATCAAAGGCAAGACGTTGACCTCCTACAAAAGCGTCCGCATCGACCTGGAAAACGCCGGTGCTGCCGGTTGGGTCGACGCCGAGGTCAAGCAATGCAACGCCAATGGCTGGACCTTGATCACCTCCCGTACACCCGACGATTTGCCGGCATTCAATGAGGCGATTGCCAAGGCGCTGGCTGGCTGATATCCGGCACCTGAACGTAAACAGGCGCCCATAGGGCGCCTGTTTGCTAACGGCCTTAGGCGTCAGCTCTTGCGGTGTTCCGGCATCTCGCGTTTGGGCCCGAACATCGCCCATGCGATAAGGCCCAGCAACGGCACAAAGATCAGGATCACCAGCCACAGCCCCTTGGTCTCCCAGCCGCCGGTACTGCGCAATACGACGTTAATTGCCCACAATTCCAAGAGCAGCAGAATTACTGCCAAACCGATCCAGACATAATTTATTTCCATGATTCACCTCCTGAGGTCTAAGGGTTAGGTCAAGCATTCCCCCCAAGGGTTCCATCGAAATTACGCCAGGGCGCTCTCGCCCAATGGTTGCGGCACATGCCGAGCCACCTCCGTCTGTCCAGTGCGCAGGTAGAAGCGGGTTTAATGCAACCTGGTTGGGGACCGACCATGCAAGCTGCACGACACAGGTTTTCTAAAATCAATCTCAACTTATTGATTCGAATGACGTTTAACCGATCATCCATGATGGTCTGACTTATGCAATTTCCCACCAGAGAACGCGCGCACCTCGACGCGCCCATACCCTGACTGTGAGGTTTCATCATGAATGCCATCGACCTGCTCAAAGCCGACCATGAACGTGTTAAAGCATTGTTGACCCAACTGAGCGAATCCACCGAACGCGGGGTTAAAAAGCGCACCGAGTTGCTGGCTAAACTCGAAATGGAAATCAGCCTGCACACCAAGCTTGAAGAAGAGATTCTGTACCCGGCGTTCCGAAAAGCCGGCGGCAAGGAGCAGGACATCATGTACCACGAAGCCAAGGAAGAGCATCGCACCGTCGACTCGCTGGTGCTGCCTGACCTGAAGCAGACGGAGCCGTCCACCACCGAGTTTTCCGGTCGGGTGAAGGTGGTCAAGGAACTGCTGGAACACCACATTGAAGAAGAGGAAACCGAGATGTTTCCTCAAGCGAAGAAACTGCTGGGCAAAGCTCTACTGGAAGAACTGGGTGAACAAATGCAAGCCATGAAGGCCGCGCATAAGAAGGCGATGGCGGACAAGCCAATGGCTGCGTGACGCACCCGTCGACCCGTGGACAAGTCCACGGGTGTGTTCGATGAATCAAGAGGATTGAATCATGACGAATAGACAAAGGATCGTGCTTGCACTCTGCCTGACGGCTCTTTCAGGCCAACCCGCCCTCGCCGCTTTCGGCGACAACCCGACACCTGCAGCCAATGTTGTTGCAGGCGACGGGGCTGCAGGCTCCGCGCTGCCACCCGGCACGTACCCGAGCAGCCCGGCCGACAGCGGCAAAAAAAGCCAGGACACCGTCAAACAGCCGGACAAAACTCCCAAGCCTGATGACCGCGACGATAGAGACAAAGACGGTCAGCAAAAACCGCGCACCGGCAGCTGACAGCTCAACCGTAATCGGCAGCGCAGCCTGTCAGTCAGCGAGCGCTGTTCCGGGCCACGCCACCGACGCTGCGATGTGCTCCACCATTTAGTGCCAACGCAATACGCACGCGCCTTGATACCGATCAAGGCACAGGCAACCAGCCGTTGAAGCGTCCTTGGGCGTTCAACGGGCACCAGGCGAAATCCCATGGCGAGGGTGGCAAGGCTGAGGGTGCAGCGTCGGCGAACATCGCTTGCTTGCAATCGAACACCGTCATCGATTGCCAGGCCAGGACTACCCCCTGCGCGTGGCTGGTATCGGTGTTGACCCAACACGCTGCGGCGGCCGCCATGAACGCTTCGATGGGTTCATCGTCGATGTGCTGGCGATACGTCGAGCTCAGCAACCAGCGGCACACATTCAGGTGGTAGGTCCAATCCTGCGCGGGCTGGTTGCGATAGGCCCAGGTCATAAAGCTGCGGAACAGGTTCAAGCCCTCGGGCGGGTCGAGCTTGAGCAGGGCTGGGCAGATATCGAACAGGGTGTGCCAGTAGGGCAAAAGGCGTGCATCCAGGTGCACGAAGCAGCGGGAGTTACTCGGGTATTCAGCCCGCGCCGGTTCCGCGCGCAGGCGACGGGACGCCTTGCTGACCAGGCGACTGGCGCCTGCAGGCAATTGTTGGTTCATGAAATGCACTCACAGTCGTGACGATAGAACGCCTCCTGGTCACAGGAAGCCCAAGGCACACGTCAGAATGCGGGGGAAGCGCGGGGATTGGCCGATGGCCAGGCATGGCGCGGCGGCGCCTTGTTGCGTTGTTCATGGGCCGGGCGCGGGGTTTGTCCGAGGCCCAACAGCCACGCCAGTCCAATCAGGAACACCAGGGCGACCGTCAGGGCGGCGCACACCGGGCAGGCAAAGTAGTTCGAGATGTTGCTGGAAGACGGGCTGCCCAACCCTTTGTCGGAAAGTGGCGCCTGCTTACCGTCCACCGAACAGAACGCGCTGCCGATTCCATTGAGCTCCTGGCCCATCATCTGGCCATGGCCCAAACCGCACACGAACAGGTTCATCAGTACGCAGAAGTACAGGGTCCAGACGATTGGCGAACGGTCGGGGTGGCTCGATTTCATGGCGGCGACTCTACCACCGAAGCCGCAAAGGGATGAAATACGGCGGCCCCCTGTGGCAGAACGTCGCAGATTACGTGCCATCGCCAGGGTTGGTAGACTTGGCGCCCTCCTCGTTTACTCCTTTTCAAAGCCTGATGTGTAGATCCAGAGCAATGCAGGCGTTTCACAGGATGCACAGTTGATGAGTACGTTATTCACCCGCCGCAAGGTCCTGACCGGCATGGGCCTGCTGGGTCTGGGCCTGCTGACCGGTTGTGACAACAGCCCCAGGTTGAACTTCAAGTACGGCAAGGACTTGAGCGACAAGATCATGGGCCGCACCTTCAAGCTCAAGAACACCGAGGGCGACACCGTCACCCTCAGCTCCTACCGTGGCCTGATGCCGGTGGTGTTCTTCGGCTTCACCCAGTGCCCTGCAGTGTGCCCGACCACCCTCGCCCGCGCCGCCCAAGCCAAGAAGCTGATGGGCCGCGACGGCGAGATCATGCAGGTGATCTTTATCACCCTCGACCCGGAACGCGACACACCGGAGATTCTCGACAAGTACGTCAAGGCCTTCGATCCGAGCTTCGAAGCGCTGTACGGCACCCCCGAAGAAATCGCCGTGGCCGCCAAGGAGTTCGGGATCTTTTATGAAAAGATCCCCGCCGGCGACACCTACACGCTGTCCCACACGGCCACCAGTTTCGTCTTCGACACGCGCGGCAACCTGCGCCTGGGCCTGCAAGCATCCCTTACCGCAAAAGAGTGCGCAGAAGATCTGCTCACCGTCATGGAGGTCTGCTAATGACTGCCGTTCAACACCTCAAGCGCTTCACCTTCGGCCTCGCCCTCTTGGGTTTCGCCGCCCACGCCAGCGCCCAAGTGCAAGTGACCGACGCCTGGGTGCGCGCCACGGTGCAGGGCCAGCCATCCAGCGGCGCGTTCATGACCGTCACGGCGGACAGCGACAGCAAGTTACTGCGTGTGGCATCGCCGGTGGCAAAGGACGTGCAGATCCATGAAATGAGCATGAAAGACGACGTCATGCGCATGGGCCCGGTAGACGCAGTGGCCTTGCCCGCAGGCAAGGCCGTCACACTCGACCCGAATGGCTACCACGTGATGCTGATGGGCCTGACCGGGCAGATCAAGGAAGGCGACCAAGTACCGCTGACCCTGACGGTGGAAAACGCCAAGGGTGAACAGCAGACCGTGGAAGTGACCGCGCCAGCACGTGGTTTGGATGGTGTGGACCATAGCCATATGGACCACAGCAAGATGCACTGACCCTGCTGCATCAATCCACGATAAACAGCTTCGCCCCAACGCGCGTCGATGAGCGATGCGCTTCCATGTCATTACCTACCTGGTAACTCATCCCGGCCGTCAGCGTGAACTGACGGCCGTCTTCCAACTCCGTGTCCAACTCGCCTTCCAGGCACAACAACACATGCCCGCGTTTGCACCAGTGATCGGCCAGGTAGCCGGGGGTGTACTCCACCATGCGTACACGAGTGTTTCCGAAATGGCAGGTGCGCCACAGCGCATGGCCGGTAACGCCGGGGTAAACGACGGGGTCGATGGCGGACCAGTCGGTGGTGCCAAAGGGGACAGCGGTGAGGTTCATGGGGGGCTCAGTCGTGAGTGATGGTGGAGGGAGGCTATCGGCCTGCAACGGTAGGCGACAGACACAGATCCCATGCTTTTGTGGGATACAGGTGGCGACGCTTGTTATCCTGCCGATCTTGTTCCCGTGGATGCGCGCTGATGCAGATCGACCCTGCTTACATCCTGCTTGAGACCGAGCACTGGCAGCTCAACCATCACCTAGCGTCAAAACTGCCGGGCTACCTGATGCTGGGCGCCAAGGCGCATATTCATTCCCTGGCCGACATGCCGGAAGCCGCACTGGCCGAACTGGGTGGGTTACTGGCCAGGACCCAGCGGGTCATGGAGGCCCAACTCGAACCCAAGTGGCTGTACATCAGCCGCTACGGGCATATGCCAGGGTTCCCGCTGCATTTTCATTTCATCCCGGTGTATGACTGGGTGGAGGATGCGTTCTGGCGGGATGAGCGTTATCGACTGCTGCATAGCTTTGCCGCGCCTGGCCATGCGCAGGCGCAGACCGACGGCGCCGAGTTGACGCTGTTTGTGTGGCGCGAATTTGGGGAAAGTCGGGTGCCGCCGCAGGTTCATGGGGATTCGGTTGACGCGGTTATAGAGCGGCTGCGCGCGGCTTTCCGTACCTGATGAGGGGCAAGGACGGCGTCGAGAGCTTTGTTGCCTGAACCACCGCTATCGCCAGTAAGCCCCTCATTGGGCAGCGCTGCTCATTCAATCCGCTTAGTCATCGGTATACACGCCAACTCCAGCCCCGACGGCGAGCGGTAGATCGCCGGCTGCTCCCCCACATAGCCGCATGCCCGATAGAAACTCGCCGCATTCAACGTCGCATCCAGCACCACCTCTGCTAACTCCAGTTCCCGCGCAAGCGCCTCAAGATGATCCAGCATCGCCTTGCCGTACCCACGCCCGGTGAACTGCGGCAGTACAAACAACGCGCCCACTTCATTGTTGTCGAGGTCGAGCATGCCGGTGGCGACCGGTTCATCGTTTACCCAGCCGAGGTAAAACGGTTTTTCCATCAACGTGCTGTAACCATCGTCGGCACTGCCGCGAGTCCAGAGCGCCATTTGCTCAGCGGTGTAGGCACCGATGCATTGGCTGCGGATGGCTTCGCGGCGGATGTCAAAAGCGGCGTTGGCGTCTTCGGGGGTGGCGCGTTTTATTTCCAGCACAGGGTCCTTCCTTTATGCGTGTTGGTGACTTCAAGGCTTGATCGATACCTTGGAGCCAGACGTGGTTTTTTATATTAGCGCGATCGAGTGGCGCGATGCTGGGGGCAGTGCAACAGTCAGGATGTCGCGACATACACCGTAGACTGTGCCACGTGGCGGGTTTGTATCTATCATGTGCCCTTTCAATCAATGCCCCAGGAACCTGCATGCCCGCCCTCACCCTGCGCAACGCCCTCCCCGCCGACGCTGCCCGTTGCTTTGAGATAGAAATCACTGCCTACGAAGGCGACGAAGCCGCGACCCTGGAGAAGATCGCCACGCGCATTGCGTTGTACCCGCAAGGCTTCCTGATTCTTGAAGCCGATGGCGAGGTGGTGGGATTTATCAACAGTGGCTGCGCCCATGAAGTGGTGATGTCGGACGAAGCATTCAAGGAGTTGGTGGGGCATGCACCCGAGGCGCCGAATGTGGTGATCATGTCGGTGGTGGTCGAACCCGCGCATCAGGGCAACGGCTATTCCACGGTGTTGATGAGCGAGTTTGTGCAACGCATGAAAACGCTAGGCAAACGGACCATTCACCTGATGTGCAAGGAGCGGCATGTGCCGTTGTATGCGCGGCTGGGTTACACCTATGTTCGGCCTTCGCCTTCGGATCACGGCGGGATGGCGTGGCATGAGATGGTGATGCGCCTCAGCCATCCTTGAACCCTGCCCATCGACCACCCGTGAAGGAACCACGACGTGATTCACGCAAGACCGCTGACCTTTCAACAAGCCCTGAAAAAAAACCTCAAACGGGTCCTGACCTACTGGGCGCCCCTCAGCGTTATTTTCGCCGGGCTGGGCACCTTGCTGGGGTTTTATACGCTGTCGACCTATGCCACTGCGATTGGCCGGCCGGATGTGATGGCTGCCGCGATTGAGGCAAAGTCCGCGCTGATCCCCTGGTTGGCAACAGTGATCGGCATGCTTGGGGTATATCTGCTGATTCTGCTCTCAACCACAGTACTGTTCGGGCTCACGGTGTCCTTGTTCAATGACATCACCTCTCTGCAGAACCGGTTGGTGGGTCTGCTTCTGCTGCCTGTGCTGACAGGCATCCTGCTATTGCTGTGGCAGATCTTTGAAGGGCCTGCATTGAGTGACGGGGAAAAACTCGGCTGGACACTGCTCTGGCTCGTTGTGTCACTAGGCACCCTGCTGGCAACCAAGACCTTCAGGGTCGCGGTCGACACATGCGCAACCATGGCGAGCCCCAGCAATGCCAATAGCTGGTCCCTACGCTGCTGGTTCATGTTGATGGTGGCATTGTTGCTGGTCAGTACAGTGATTTCCGCGGTGTTTCCTGCCAGCCTTGTACTGAAAGCCTATACGGGCGAGGACACGCCTGAAGCCGTCAGGCAGTTGATGTTCATCTCGATGTTCGCCGCCAGCGTCACGCTAGCGCCCGTGGTGGTGTTCTATGTCAGCAAGGCTGACCTGTTCAAGCGCCTGGGCCTGTGCCTGCTGGCAGTGCTCATTACCGGGAGCATGGTGATTGGTATTTCGCCGGGGAGCCCTGCGACAATCGTTTACGCGGCAGCACGTGTCATGGACGCGCACACCGTGGTCGAGGCCAGGTTCCTGCTGACGAAAACCTACGCCAAGGAAGACTTCGACAGCGCAGTGTGGGGCAATGTCGAGACCTTGCGTGGACAACCGGTGGTATCGGCATTCCCACTGTTTTCCTTCGGCGATGTGCTGCTTTTGTGCCCAACCCGCCTGATCAACAAAACGCTCAAGGAGTGGCCGGAACATTCCGACTACTGTGTGCTCACTCAAAGCAGCAACGCGATTCGCACACCCAGGAAGTCGGCGCCGGCAACAGACGCTGCAACGCCCTCTGGAAACAAAACAGGACAAGCATCACCCGAACACTCATCAGACGCCTCGCCCCACTGAACCACGGGCCAGCGCCAAGGTTAGGCACAACACGGACGCCATCGCGATGCAGCATGCTCAGATTGAAATCAGCGACCAACCCAACCCCGACGCAGAGCGTATCCTGAGTAGCGGCCTGGCCGCCTTCAACGAACAGGCCGCCGGTTACCATGACCGGCGCCCTTTGACGGTGTTGATCAGAAACCCGCACACCCAGGAAGTCTTGGGAGGCATTACGGGTAGAACAGCGTTCGGCATGGCCTTCCTTGACCTGTTTCACCTGCCCGACTCCCTGCGTGGCACGGGCCTCGGCAGCCAGTTGCTGCAAGCTTTTGAAGACGAAGCTCGGCGTCGGGGCTGCCTGAATGCGGTGCTGTACACCATTAGCTTTCAGGCGCCGGGGTTTTACGAGAAAAATGGATGGGTGCGGTTTGGGGAAATACCCTGCGCGCCCCAAGGCAGCAGCCGCGTTTTTCTCTCTAAACAGCTGTAAAGGTCAAGGCCTCGTCAGGCTTACCAACTCCCCGAAGCCCCGCCGCCGCCACTGGAACCGCCGCCCCCCGAGGAATTGCTGGAGCTGGAGCCACTGGAGCTGGAGCTAGAGCTGGAGCCACTAGAGCTGGAGCTTGAACCGGAACTCCGACTCGAACCCGACCCGGAACTGGCAATGCTCTGCACAAACACAATAAACGCCACGAAGGAGGCCACGGGGATCGCCACGATCCAGCCCTGGTAACCGTGCCCCAGCAGCATCCCTGCGGCAACGTAGACAGCCGTGACCGCCAACGCACGCAGGAGGAAAAAGCGCGGGCTCTTTTTCCAGGATGCTTTGATGACGAAGTACAACCCAAGGTATAAGCCCAGCACTAACGCCCCGCCAAACGGCCACACCAGCCAATGGACATAACTGACTTCTACAAACCGGTTGGCTATCACCACACCGACGACATAGGCCAGCCCCCCCATCACGCAGTAGAACGCCGTGCGCGCCAGCCACAATGCGCCGAAGGTGGCGCCGCCAATCAGGATGCTCAGCGGCAATACCAGCAGATACACCGGCCATTCCCGGCCACCGGCGAACACCACCAGCAACACAGTGACGGCGGCCGTGGCGATTAACGCCCCGCGCCAACCCAGCTTTCGCGCGGCCATCAGCACGCCGCCAATCGCACCAACGATAAACGCGAGCAACACCGCGATGGCCTCGGGCGCAACGCCGGGGCCTGTCACCTGAGGCAACTCTCCGCCGTCCACCAGCACGACCAGATCATCCACGCCTTGGCTGATGCCGCCCACGTAGTCGCCCCGACGAAACGCCGGCGTGATGTGCTCCTCAATGATGCGGTGGGCCAACAGGTCGGTGACGGTGCCTTCCAGGCCGTAGCCCACTTCGATACGCACCTTGCGATCAGCCTTGGCCACCAGCAGCAGGATGCCGTCGTTGACGTCCTTGCGCCCCAGTTTCCAGGCGCGGAACAGTTGGTTGGCGTAATCCTCGATGCTCGCCTCGCCAGTGGAGGGCACCAGCAACACGGCCACCTGGGCGCCTTTGCGTTGTTCGAGGGCGGCGAGCTGCTCTTTCAGACGAGTGGTGGTGCTGGTGTCGAGGGTGTTGGTGAGGTCGATCACCCGCTGGTCAAGGGCGATGCCAATCGGCGAGGTGTCAGCCTGGGCGCTGATTAACGGGCTGGTGAACACCACTACCAGCAGAATCGAGAGAGATTGCCGTAACCACCGCATCATGTTTGTTACCTGAAGTTTCTTCCTGAAGGCGCCGACTTTACCTTATCAGCGCTATAACGCGTGACCCCACGCCGATGACTATCTAAACTGCCGCGTATATAGCAATACGCCATAATTTCGGGACCCACATGGACCTACGCCACCGCAACAACGTTACTGTGATGGGCCGTGGGGCTTCGACCCTGGTGTTTTCCCATGGATTCGGCTGCAACCAGGCCATGTGGAAATACTTGGCACCGCAGTTTGAAGACCGCTTTCGCGTGGTGATGTATGACTTGGTGGGCGCCGGTCTGTCTGACCTGAGCGCCTTCGACAAGACCAAATACAACGTGCTGGAAGGCTACGCCCGCGACCTCAACGAGATCATCGACGCCTATGCCGAAGGCCCGGTGATTCTGGTGGGGCACTCGGTCAGCGCGATGATCGGCACCCTCGCCGATCGCCTGAGCCCCGGCCGTGTCGCTGCCCATGTGATGATCGGTCCCTCACCGCGCTATATCGATATCGATGACTACGTAGGCGGCTTCAAGCGCAGCGATATCGACGACCTGCTCGACACCCTCGACAGCAACTACCTCGGTTGGTCCAGCGCCATGGCCCCGGTGATCATGGGCGCGCCTGGGCAACCAGCGCTGAGTGACGAACTGACCGACAGTTTCTGCCGCACCGAACCGGACATCGCCAAGCAATTCGCTCGCGTCACCTTCATGTCCGACAACCGCCAGGACGTGATCGGCCTGACCACCCCGGTGTTGATCCTGCAATCGAGCGACGACCTGATTGCCCCCGTGGCCGTGGGCGAATACCTGCACCGCGTGTTGCCCAACAGCACCTATTGCCTGGTGGCTAACGTCGGCCACTGCCCCCACATGAGCGCGCCGCAAGCCTGCGCGGCGGCCATGGACACATTCCTCGCGCCTTGGGCGGTTTCCCGTGCCCACTGAGCTGTTCGACAGCGCCGCCTGCGCCTTGGCCGTCACCTCGGAAGACGGCACGATCCTGCAAGCCAACGCGCGCTTCAGTGATTGGTTGGGGTTCAGCAATGCCGAGTTGTGCGGCCATCGCTTCCAGGACCTGCTGACCATAGGCGGGCGGATCTTCCACCAGACCCACCTGGCGCCGATGCTGCGCATGCACGGCAGCGTCACCGAAGTGAAGTTGGACATGCTGCACCACGACGGGCACAAGGTGACCGTGCTGCTCAACGGCAACAAACGCGAACAGGCCGGCGCTGTAGTGCACGACCTGGCGTTGTTCGGCACCACCGACCGGGACAAGTACGAGCGCGAGTTGCTCAACGCACGCAACCTGGCCGAAGCGCTGCTGCAGGAAAAGACCGCTACCGAACTGGCGCTGCACCAGGCACAGGCCGAACTGAGCGAGGCCTACGCCATTGCCCAGCGCCGCGCACTGTTTGCCGAGCAGATGGTTGCGATTGTCAGCCATGACCTGAAAAACCCCCTTACGGCGATCCGCATGGCGTCGGACTTTCTCAACCGTGGCGAGCGCACCGCCAAAGAACGCCAGCTACTTGGGCATATCAGCCAATCATCCGAACGCGCCCAACGCATGATTGCCGACCTGTTGGACTTCACCCAGGCCCGGGTCGGCCAGGGCATCAGCATCAAGGCGGCGCCGCTGGACCTGCATGACGTGATTCATCGCACGGTGGATGAGCTGCGTGTGGCATTCCCCAAAGCGACGTTGGAGCATCAGGCCAAAGGCAGTGGCGGCGCGTGTCTGGACGCAGACCGCGTGCAGCAGATCATCGGTAACCTGGTGGCCAACAGCGTGGCTTATGGCGACCCGCTGCAACCCATCACCATCACCTCGAACCTGGGTGATGGCGCGTGTGAAGTCGCCGTGCACAACCACGGCCCGGCAATTCCCGAAGCCTTGCTGACCGGGCTGTTCGAGCCCATGACCCGCGGCACCGACCAGGGCAGTGACGTACGCAGTGTGGGCCTGGGGCTGTATATCGTGCGCGAGCTGGCCAAAGTGCATGGCGGCGATGTGGCGGTGAGTTCCTGCGCCAACGCCGGCACCACGTTTACGGTGAAGTTTCAGGACAGATAGACACTGCCCTGCATGATCGGCTCGACACTGCCGGTCAACACCACGCCGCCCTCGCCCGCCCAGTGCACGGTGACCGTGCCGCCATCGCACTGCACCTGCACCGTGGCATCCAGCAAGCCGCGCCGGATGCCATTGACCACCGCCCCGCAACAGCACGAACCGGAACCCAACGGCACGCCACCGCCACGCTCCCAGATGCGCAGGCGGATATGCCCACGGTCCAGCACCTGCACAAAATGCACATTGGTCCTGGCCGGGAACAACGGATGAAGTTCCAGCGCCGGGCCTACTGCGGCCACATCGATGGCGTTGATGTCGTCGACAAAAAACGTGCAATGGGGATTGCCCATACTGCACGCCGCCGGGCTGCCGTCGATCGGCAATGTGCCCGTGTCCATGGCCTCGGCCAGCGGCACTGATGCCCAGTCCAACGACGGCTCGCCCATGTTCACCGACACCCGCCGCCCCGACTCGCGCACGCAGGTCAGCAGGCCACGGTCAGTGCGCAGCACAACCGAATCGCCGCCGATTTCATGCATCAAACGGTCGGCCACGCCTCGGGTGGCGCTCCCGCAGGTTTGCAGCGCTGTGCCGTTGGGGTTCCAGAACTTGATACGTGCGACGGCATCTTCGCAATCAAGCACCACGGCCAGTTGATTGAAGCCGATGCCAGTGTGGCGATTGCCCAGGCGGCGGGCGATCTGTGGGGTGATCGGGTCGTCCAGGCCACGGCGGTCGACGATGATGAAGTCATCGCCATGGGCGTGCATTTTTACGAACTGCAAGGGCATGGAGTGTCCTGGGGTCGACCTGTGGAGGAAGTGGAGGATACCCTGAACGCGCCCCTGTGACCTATCGAAGGACCGAACCATGCTTATCGTCTTCAGCGGCTTGCCCGGCACCGGCAAGACCACGATTGCCCGCGAACTGGCACGCCGGTTCAATGCGGTTTACCTGCGCATCGATGTCATCGAGCAAGCGCTTCGCGATGCAGCTGTGGTGCCGGGCGCCAGCGGCTATGGCGTGGCGAACGCTCTGGGCTTGAGCAACTTGCAGTTGGGGCATACGGTGGTCGCCGACTGCGTGAACCCGGTGCAGGAAAGCCGCGCGGCGTGGCGAGCAACTGCCGCAACGGCGGGGGTGGCGTTGGTCGATATCCAAATCGTTTGCTCTGATACGCGCGAGCACCAACGCCGCGTCGAAAGCCGTGAGAGCGATATTCCAGGGCTAATTGCGCCGAGCTGGCAGTCGGTATTGGTTCATGAATACGAACCTTGGGATGACGCGCCATTGACGGTCGACACCGCCCAGATCGATGCGGCGCAGGCTGTTGAAAAGCTCCTCAAGCACTTGCGCGGTTGATTGCCGCGCAACAAAAGCGATCAAGTTGTTGATAACCATTATCAACCACCGCTAAACTCCGCGCCCTCTCACTTCCCAGTCTGTGCCACGCGGCACAGTCGCGCGCAGGCAGCTGACTCTCTTGGCGGATGAAAAACTCCAGCTTTACCTGACCCACCGGGCCGCGCTGCTGGACTATGCCACGCCCATCGTGGGCTGCCGCGCGCGCGCCGAGGACGTGGTGCAGGAAGCCTGGTTGCGTTTCAGCGGCCAGGATGAGCAGGCCGATATCCGCCACCCGGCCAGCTATCTGTACCGCATCGTACGCAACCTTGCCCTGGACCTGACGCGCCGCACCGCCACCGAGCGGGTGCAGCCCGGTGGCGACGAATTGCTCAACGACTTGCCCTCCAGCAGCGCCTCCCCTGAGCGTGAAGTGAGCAGCCAGAATGAATTGGAAGCCATCTCCCGCGCCTTGGCCCAATTGCCCGAGCGCACCCGCCGCGCTTTTGAAATGCATCGGCTGGGCGGATTCACGTTGCAACAGGTAGCCGCCGCTTTGGGGGTGTCGACTGCATTGGTGCATCAACTGGTTCACGACGCGCTGCGCCACTGCATGGACTGCCTGGAGGTGGACGATGACTGAGCGCACCGACACTTTTCTGAAAAAAAACTCTGCTGATGCGTCTTTTGCGGTGAAGGGCGAATCCATGGGATCCTGCCCGCCGTTTTTTGCCTGCGGAGATACGCCATTCATGCCCACCGAGGATAGCGCCAACGCCCGCCGCGACCAGGCCCTGGACTGGCTGATGCGCGTGCAACAGGCCCCGCTGGATGCGGACCTGCGTGGGCAAGTGGCCGATTGGTGCGCAGCCAGCGAGGCCAATGCCAAGGCCTATCGCAAGGCTGAACGCGTATGGCAGTTGACTGGGCATGTAGCGCCGGTCAGCGCAGAACATTGGCCACAGCCCGCAGCGCCACTGCAGCGTTACACCGCCCGCCCGCGCCGGGTTCGACGCTGGGTCGCCGCTGCCATCGCGGCGTGTCTGGTGGTGGCGTTGGCGCCGAGCCTGCTGCTGCGCTGGCAAGCCGATTACCGCACCGGCGCTGGGGAAACCCGCGACATCACCCTCAGTGACGGCAGCGTGGTGCAACTCGACAGCCATTCGGCGATTGCCGTCGACATCGCCGACAATCACCGCGATGTGCGATTGCTGACCGGCCAGGCGTTTTTCAAGGTGACGCCGGACAAGAGCAAACCCTTTCATGTATTGACCACGACATTGCGCGTGACCGTGACCGGCACCGCGTTCAACGTCAATGCTACGCCGGATGATCCGAGCGTCGCCGTGCAACAAGGCTCGGTCAATGTCACCGATGCGCAAGCCCGCCGCCCCCTCGCCAGCCTCGTGCCGGGGCAACGCCTCACCTTGCGCGCCGGGCGCGCCGAGCTCGGCAGTTTTTCCCCCAGCCAGGCTGCTTCCTGGCGTCAGGGCCAGTTGATTGCCGATGACCTGCCGATCAACGAGGTACTGGAACAACTGCGCCGCTATACACCCGCCATCATTGTGCTGCGCGATAAGCAACTGGGTGCGCAGCGGGTCACGGGGGTTTACGACCTGCGCAAACCCAAGGCGGCGTTGCAGGCCGTGCTGCAACCCTACGGCGCAAAAGTCAGCGCCTACAGCCCGTGGCTGCTGGTGTTGAGCAAGTAATTTCCCGGCATTTAAAAATAATTCAGCTTTTTTCTGAAAATCCCCCGCGCTGTC
Source organism: Pseudomonas sp. W22_MBD1_FP4 (assembly GCF_052113765.1). Lineage (NCBI taxonomy): Bacteria > Pseudomonadati > Pseudomonadota > Gammaproteobacteria > Pseudomonadales > Pseudomonadaceae > Pseudomonas > Pseudomonas sp. W22_MBD1_FP4. The sequence goes on from NZ_JBGQOI010000010.1 coordinate 34,487, forward strand.
CCGTCTTCTGTCCCGCGCGCAGCAATTGAGATTTATTCGTATTCATTGACTGGCCGGTTTTTTGTGCCGGCGCGGGGATCTTTGCATGACACACACCCTTCACCCGTTCGGTACGCCGGGCACGTGGCCGCTGCGCCTGAAAAAAGGTGCTGCCGCCAGCGTGCTCGGGCTTTGCTGCGCGTTTGGCCCGCTGCCGCTGGCCCTGGCGCAACCCGATGCGCCCGCCTCGGGCCACGTGTTCAACATCCCGCCGCAGCCGCTGGCCGGCGCCTTGATCGCCTTCGGCCTACAGAGCGGCAAGCAAGTGAGCGTTGACCCGCAACTGCTCAAGGGCGTGAGTTCCCCCGGTGTGAATGGCGACATGAGCAACGACGCTGCCCTCGCTTACCTGTTGCAAGGGACCGGCATCGGCTGGGGCTATCAGGATGGCGCACTAGTATTCCATCGCCTGCCCAATGCCGCTGCCGGTGAACCCTTAATGCTGGACAGCACGGTGGTGCTGGGTTTCACCCAGGAAAACTCGTTCCAGGGCGCCACCGTTATTGATCAAAAGGCGATCCAGGCCTTCCCCGGCGCCAATGGTGACATCACCACGCTGCTGCAAATGCACCCCAGCGTGCAGTTCAGCGGTGCGCAGCAGAGTTCCAAGACCCCCGGAGAAATCGACCCGGCGGACATCAGCATCAACGGTGCCAAGTTCTACCAGAACAACTTCATGATCGACGGTATCTCGATCAACAACGACCTCGACCCCGGCGCCCACGGCTACGGCGAAACCCGTCAGTTCGATGCAGCACCGAGTCGCTCCCACGGCATCGCCCTGGACGCCGACCTGCTGCAGGAAGTGACGGTCTACGACAGCAACGTGCCCGCCGAATATGGGGGATTCAACGGTGGTGTAGTCGACGCTATCACCCGTCGGCCCACGCAGGCGCTGCACGGTAAATTCTCCTATTCCATGAGCCGGTCGGCGTGGACGAGTTACCACATCACCGAAAAAGACCAAGCTAACTTCGACAACGCATCCAACGAGCAATACCAGCCCGAGTTCGAGAAGACGACGCTGCGCGGCAGACTCGAAGGCCACCTGACCGAAGACTTCGGCGGCATCCTGAGCTTCTCGCAAAAGCGCTCGGTCATTCCGTTGAACACCTACACCGGGGGCTACAACAGCCCCACCGGCGAGAACACTCGGGACCAGACGCGTCAACTCGACAACTACATGGTCAAGTCCTACTGGAACGTCAACGACAGGCTCAGCCTCGACGGTTCATTTATCCAGGCGCCCCAGGAAAACACCTATTTCCGCGAAAACTACCGCAACGCTGATTTCACCAACATCAACGGCGGCTGGCAGGGCTCGGTCAAAGCCGTATGGGAAGGCGACACGGCGCGCTGGTCGCACACGCTGGCGGTCAGCGACCTCAACAGCTCGCGCCGCTCCGAATCCAATGACGCGATCGCCTGGTTCTACTCCACGACCAAAGACTGGGGTCGCCCGGAAACTACCAACTCCCGTAGTGGCGAGGGTGCCTATGGCAACCTGGACCAGACCCAGAGCAGCATCGACTACAAACTCAAGGCTGACTGGCAGGCCTTCAACTGGGCGGGCACCGAACACAAAGTGGTCACCGGCCTGCAACTGACCCGCACCCAAGCGACCTGGGAGCGGGAAAAAATGGCCACCTCCGCCACCATCAACAAGCGCGACAGCATTGCCACCTGCGCCAACAACGACAACCTGTGTTCCATCGGTACGCTGCTCAACGGGTCCACCCGCCAGTGGGCCGGTACGCGCCTGGAGTACGGCGCCGGCAAGATCGACCTGACGGAAAACAAATACGCAGTGTTCGTCGAAGACGCGATGCAGATCGGCAAGCTCGGCCTGCGTCCGGGGTTACGCCTGGAAGGCGACGACTACATGCAACAACAGAACCTGGCCCCACGTTTTGCCGGTGACTACGACTTCTTCGGTGACCGCAGTACCGTGCTGGTATTCGGCGTCAACCGCTACTACGGCCGTAACCTGTTCAAATACCGCCTGGCCGACGGTCGCCAGGGTTTTAACACGCTCTACACCCGCACCACCCAAGACGGCGCGTGGCGTTCCACTCAAGTGGAAAACCTGAACAAGCTGACCGACCTCAAGGTGCCCTACGATGACGAATGGACCCTGGGGCTTGATCAGGTTTGGCTCGACACCGACTTTCGCCTCAAGTACGTGCACCGCGAAGGCAAGGACAAAATCGTCAAGGCCTCCTCTCGCGTGCTGGGCCTGGGAGCACAAGCCGGCTATGACAGCATCTACTACACCTACACCAACCAAGCTTCCAGCGAGAGCGATAACATCAGCCTGACCATCACCCCCAAAGGGGAATTCAATTGGCAAGGCACCCGCACCAGCGTGCAAGCAGCCTTTGACTGGTCACGCACCAAAGACGCCTACGGCACTTACGAGTCAGGTATCGACGCCGATGAATTCGCCGATGCTGACGTGATCTACGACGGCAAGCGCATGGCCTATAGCGACCTGCCTGCCAGCGACTTCAATCGCCCCTGGACAGCCCGCCTGACCACCATCACCGAGATCCCGCAGTGGAACCTCACCGTCAGTAACTTCCTGCGCTATCGCGGCCCCTACGAACAGATCGTCAGCACCAGCAAAACCGTGACCGTCGACGGCGATGACCTGGCGGTGTACGACGCCGCGACTGTCAAGGCCGCCCCCACGTGGGACATGCGCATCAGTTGGGAAATCCCCACGGGCAAGGAGCAGGCGCTGTTCGCCGCGGTGGACATCACCAACGTCACCGACCACGTCAACGAGATCGTCGGCAGTGGCAGCTCGACCGTCACCTATGAAGTCGGCCGCCAATATTGGCTCGAAGTCGGCTACCGCTTCTAACCAGCCACCTGATTAGCCTGGAACCCTTGATGAATAAGTTACTTGCAGGCCTGCTCGGCCCACTGCTGCTGTGCGCCTGCGCATCGCCCGTCACCCAAGAACCGCTGCCGTGGGCGCCCCAGGTGGTGCGCGGCCAACTGGCCAATGGCTTGGAATACCGCTTGGTGCAGGACAGCACCCAAACCGGTCGCCTGGACCTGCGCCTGACCGTGCGCGCCGGCTCGGTGGATGAAGACGACGACCAGGTGGGCGTGGCCCATATGCTCGAACACCTGACCTTCCGCAGCCGTGCGGGCCAAGCCAGCGACCTGCGTGCGCAGATGACCGCGTTGGGTTGGGTGCAGGGCCGCAACTACAACGCCATGACCAGCTATGACCGCACCCAGTACCTGCTCAGCCCCATGGCCGGTACCACGCAAACACCGATAGCCTTGGAAAAGCTTGCGCAACTGGTGTTCGCGGGTGATTACAACGCCGCAGACCTTGAGCGCGAACGCCCCATCGTCATCGAAGAATGGCGCGGCGGCCTTGGCGTGGCCCAACGCATGAATGACCAACGCGCGGCCACTCAACGGGTGGGTTCGCGTTACCCACAACACCGCACCATCGGCAATGAAACGGCGATCCGCGAAGCGTCGCTCGGTGCCTTGCAGCGCTTTCAACAGCGTTGGTACGTACCCAATAACATGGTGTTGTCGGTGGTCGGCGACTTCGAGCCACAGCAGTTGACGCAGCAGATCCAGCAGGCCTTCGGCGCCCCGGCCGCCAAGGCACTACCGGAACGTGAACACCGCGAACTGCCTCTCGATAACCAGCTCAAAATCTTCCGCCTGCAAGACCCGCAAACCGGCAGCAACCAAGTGTCCCTGCTGTTTCGCCTGCACGAACCGGACAGCCGTGGCATCACGGCCGAGGCCAGCCGCGAGCGTTTGGTCGACCGCATGGCCCTGTCGGCGCTGTTGGCCCAGTTACGCCGCCAACCCCTGCCAACCGGCGTGCGCAGCCTTACCGCACAGAAGACCTTGATCGGCGAGTATTCCAGCGTACTGGGTGTCGCGGCCGGTGTTGACGGTGCTCATCATGACGATGCCCTGAAGCAGCTGCTGACCGAGTTGGAGCGTGTGCGCCAACACGGGTTGACTGCGCAGGATCTGGACCGGGAACGGAGCAAAATCCGCTTATTGGCAGACGCCATGCTGGCCAAGGATGAGTCGCGCACCTTCGAGCAATGGGTGACCTCGCTCAACGATGCCGCCGTGCAGAACCGCCCCGTCGTCGCGCCGCATCAGATCGCCCAGCGCACGCTTAACGCGCTGGACACCATCGACCTCGCAGCCCTCAATGCCCGCCTGAACCGTTGGCTGAACAGCACCGACCAAGTGCTGCAATTCACAGCGCCGGGCAACCGTGTGGTGCGCCTGCCGACGGTGGACGATGTGCAACAGTTGCGCGCGTCCATTGCCCACTCATCACTGGCAGCGCCGCAGTCGGCCCCGCCGGTGGCACCGCCTGCCGCCACCTTCACACTGCCATCGGCTGGTGCCCCCGGTTCGGTGCTGGGCAAACGCAGCTTTACCGCTGAACAGGTCGAGCACTGGCAACTGAGCAACGGTGATCGCCTGGTCTGGCTGCGCCGCAATGCCGAAGACGGCCAATGGCGACTGCAAGCCGAATCGTCCGCCGGTTACGAGCGCCGCGACGTACCCGCCTGGCGCCTGCAAATGGCGGCGCAACTGGGCAACCAGAGTGGCGCGCCAGGATTGGAGGCGTGGCGTAAACAGCACAAGGCAACCTTGAGCCTTGAACAAAGTGCTACGCGCCTGCAATTAAGCGCCCGCTCAAACGCCTCGATTGTCGCCCTGACCACACTGCTGCAAAGCTATCGCCAGAGCCAGGTGGGCGCGCCGATCGATGACGAACTGTTCAGCGCTGCCCGCGATGACCTGCTGACCCGCGTGAGCACCCGACCCGACGCCATCGCCGCCGCCCGACGTGAACTGCGCTACGGCGTCGACACCTGGCAAGCCCCGGATCAACACGCCTTGGAGGCATTGCAATCAAGCACCCTGAACGAGGACTGGCAGCAGCTCACGCAGGCCCCGGTCACCTACTACCTGATGGCGGACATGGATCCGGCGCACCTGGCAAAAGCCGTGGGTGAGCAACTGGCCAATATCCCGCGCGGCGTTGCCCAACCCGGCCGCCCTGCCCTGCAAAAACCCGGTCAACGCCGCGCCGACATCGCCGTAGCCCTGGAACCACGCGTGGTACTCGAAGCCAACAGCTTCAGCGAACAGCCATGGACGCCCGAAGCGGCGGCCCGTGTCGCAGCCCTGCGTGAACTGGCCAACCAGCAGCTCAAGCAACGCCTGCGTGGCGAGGCGTCCGGCGTCTACCGCCTGCGCTTCGACAGCGAACTGAACCCCGACACCCAGCGCATCGAAAGCCAGTTGAGCTTCACCTGCGACCCCCAACGCGCCGACGAACTGTGGGCGCTGGCCCAGCAGACTCTGGCGCAGTTAGGCCGTTCGGTGGATGCGAAATGGGTCGCTGACGAACGCATGGAACTGCGCCGTCAGGAGCGAAAGCGCTTGCTCGATCCCACCACCCAATGGCGCCGCCTGTTGCTCAGCGAACGCCAATGGCAAGACCCGCGCTACCTGAGCCGCCAGACCCGTTTGCCGGACGGCCTGCGCCTGGAATTGCTCAAACCCTTGGCCAGCCAGTTGTTCCCGGCGAATAACCAAGTGCTGCTGCGCGTCCTGCCAAAGGTGGATGCCCCTTGAAGAGCCTGCGTACGTTCTACCGCCTGGCCGCGCCGTTCTGGCGCCAGGGCTCGCAGTGGCTGGGCTGGCTGATGCTGGTCAGCATCATCGGCATGGGCCTGTTGATCGTACAGATCAATGTCTTGATCAACGCCTGGAGCAAAAGCTTCTACGACACCCTCGGCGCATTCGACACGCCTGCGCTGTACGCGCTGATGGGCCGCTACGTGATTTACCTCGGCGCCTATGTGCTGATCGTCGTCGCCCTGGACTGGGTGCGCAAAGCCTTGGTGCTGCGTTGGCGCCAAGCCATGACCGAGCAGTTCACCCATGCCTGGCTCGCTGACCAGGCCTTCTACCGCCTGGGCCTGAACGGCGAGCCGGACAACCCCGACCAGCGCATCAGCGAGGACGTGGATATCGTTGCCGACCTGAGTGTGGAGTTGGTGGCTTCGTTCATCATCAACATGGCCCAGGTCGGCGCTTTCATGAGCATTCTCTGGCAACTGTCGGGGGTGCAGACGTTCAGCGTCGGCGAATACAGCATCACACTGTCGGGCTACCTGGTGTGGATTGTGGTGCTCTACACCCTGGCCGGCAGCTTGATCACCCACTGGGTCGGCCGTCCGCTGCACCGCCTGAACGTGGACCGCCAGCACTATGAAGCTGACTTTCGTGCCAGCCTGCTGCGCAAGCGTGAACACGCCGAACAGATCGCCCTGTACCGGGGCGAGGCGGTGGAGCGCGCGCACCTGGCTGAGCGTTTCCAGGCGATTGCGCACAACTGGCGGCAACTGATGGGCCGCGAGCGTAACCTCAGCCTGTTTACCGTCAGCTATGAACGGGTCAGCCTGATCATTCCGGTGTTTGCCGCCCTGCCCGCGTTTCTGGCCGAGACCATCACGTTAGGCGGGTTGATGCAGATCCGCAGCGCGTTTGGCGCGGTGCAAGGCTCCCTCAGTTGGTTTATCAAGCTGTACCCGAAGTTGATGCGCTGGAGTTCGGCGGTGGAACGGCTGGGGCAGTTTGAACACGCCATCGCCGCCAGCCGCTGCCAGGCCCAGGCACCGGTGATTGGCGACTGCCTGTGCGTCAGCGGCCTGGATGTACTGCGCCCTGACGCGGGCCTGCTGCTGGGCGATGTGTCAGTACAAGTGGCTCAGGGGGAGTGGCTGTTGATTGCCGGCCGCAGCGGTATCGGCAAATCCACGTTGCTGCGCACCTTGCAGGGCATCTGGCCGTATTGCCGGGGCGGCTGGCAATTGCCGCCAGGGCGCAGCCTTTTGCTGCCGCAGAAGCCTTATCTGCCGAGCATGCCGCTGCGTCAGTTGCTGGCTTACCCTGCGGTTGAAGTGCCGAGTGGCGTGCGCTTGGTTGCCGTGCTGCTACAGGTGGGGTTGCCGGGGTTGGTAAAGCGCCTGGACGAACAACGTGAATGGGCGCGGGAACTGTCGGGCGGTGAACAACAGCGCATCGGTCTGGCGCGCGCGCTGCTGTATGCGCCGGATACGTTGTACCTGGATGAAGCGACCAATCAGCTCGACGAGGCCAGTGCGCATGCCCTATTGGTGCTGGTGCGTGAGCAATTGCCTGAATGCACAGTGATTGGCATCAGTCATCAGGTGGCGCTGGCGCCACTGTTTGATCGCACCTGGTCCCCTGAAACGGCAAAAAACGCTGGGGTTGTGGCAGGTTTTGGGGCTGCTGCGCAGCCCAGCGCGGGACAAGCCCGCTCACCACAGCAAGAGCACTGACCGGGGACTAGAGCACGCTGCCCATCGCCTTCATCAACACCAGGTCCCGCGCGTAAATATCCGGCGCGTAGACCAACCCACCCTGGCGGTCGACTTCGACCGTCCAGTAACCGAGCAACACCGGCACCGGTGTGGACAGCCTGAATTCATGGGTCACGCCAGTGGCCAGCAGTTCATCGGTGCGCGCCCGTTCGGCAGGGCTGACCAGCAGATCGCGCAGCAACAACGGTTGTTCCACCCGCACGCAACCGGAGCTGAATGCGCGAGGGCCTTTGGTGAACAGCGGCTGGCTCGGGGTGTCGTGCAGGTACACCGAGTACGGGTTGGGAAAGCGCATCACGATCTTGCCCAACGGGTTGCGCGGCCCGGCTTCCTGGCGCAGCAGGATATTGCCGGGGCGCGCCCAGTCGATCTGCTCGGGCGCCAGCGGGTGGCCTTCGGCGTCGAGCACTTGCAGGTTTTGCTGGCGCAGGTATTCAGGGTTCAGGCGGATGGCCGGGAGTTTATCCTCGCGCATGATGGTCGGCGGGATCGTCCAGGTGGGGTTGAGCGTCAGCCGGGTAATGCGGGATTTGAGCAGCGGCGTCTGGCGTTCGGCGCGGCCCACTTGCAGGCGGGTTTGCCACACCGGGATGCCGCTCTGGTACACGCTCAATTGCGCAGCGGCGACGTTAACCAGCACGCCTTCGGGCTCCAGGTCCTGGGCCAGCCAGCGGAAGCGTTCAAGGTTGATGCGCAGTTGCTCGCGGCGCATGGCCGGGCTGATGTTGAGTTCGGCCACGGTGCCGGCGCCGATCACACCGTCCGATTGCAAGGAGTGGCTGACCTGAAAAGCCTTCACCGCCGTGACTAACTCAGGACGGTATTGCTTGCCGACGCCCTTCGGTTCGCTGGGCAGATACCCACCGCTGTAGAGCCGGCGCGCCAGTTCCGGAACGCGTGGGTCTTCCATGCCGGGACGCAACAACGGGCCGCTGCCAACCGCCTCCCAATGGGGCAATGGCTGCTGGCGCACCGTGGAATAGGCATTGCGCAGGCTGCGGTACAAATCTGCGCTGGGGCGGGCCTGGTCGAACGCTTGCGCCATGTCATTCAAGCCGATGGCGGCAAAGGCCAGCACGTCGGTGTTGGGATCGCGGGTGGGAGGCTGGGAATGCCACAGCGGTTCGAAGCGCGATTGCTGCAGCCGGCCGAAGTGCAAGTCCTGGAGGGCTTGCAGGTAGTGTTGGCTGCTGTCGATATCGCTGCACAGTACGTTTTGCGTGGCGTGCGGCGCGGGCAGACTATAGTGGGTGGGATCCAGGCCATCGTCGGCGAGCATCAGCAATTGCGTTTGGAGTGCTTGGCGGCGCGTCTCGTCCGACCATAACGGTGCATCGCCTTGCTGCTGATAGAACGCTTGCAGGCGCGCAAGGGCTGGCGCGTCGATCTGCGGCGCCAGGCCTGGGCAAACACTGGGCAACTGCGCCAGGGCTTGTTGCAACGGGGCCAGGTCCACCGGCGCGGGGGTCGTGACCGGCAGCGGTTCCACCGGCAGCGCATCCGCTGTGGCGACCAATGGTGCAACGAGCAGGCAAATGCTCAAGTAACATGCGTGTTTTTTGAACAATGGCTTGGCTCCAATCCACAGTGGGGGAGATGTACTGTAGATGCTGACTTTTATGTATCGCCTGGGGATCGCCTTGAGTTTGGCTGTATTGAGCAATTCTGCGCTCGCCGCCAATGGCAACCCTCCTTCCTTGTATAGCAGCCTGGCGCGCTCGGCTCCAGAACTCAATCCCACTGTGCTGAAAAGTGCCCTGAGCGCGATGCAGTGCGCAGTCAGCAATGGCGAGGAACGCTCCGAGCGCCTGGCCGTGATTGACTATTCTCAGCCGTCGACCGCCCGTCGGCTGTGGATCTTCGACCTGCGCAAGAAAACCCTGGTGCTGCGCGACCTGGTGGCCCACGGCGCCAAGTCCGGGGAGAACTTCGCCACCCAGTTCTCCAACGCCGAAGGTAGCCATCAATCCAGCCTGGGCCTGTTCCGCACCCAGGAAAGTTACCTGGGCACCCACGGTTACTCGCTGCGCATGGATGGCTTGGAGCCGGGGTTCAATGACCAGGCCCGTGATCGCGCCATCGTGATTCACGCCGCCGACTACGTAAGCCCGCTGTGGAGCAAGCGCGAAGGCCGTATCGGCCGCAGCCAGGGTTGCCCGGCGGTGCGCCCGCAGGTGGCGCGCCAGGTGGTGGATAAACTCAAGGACGGGCAGTTTATGTTTTCGTGGTACCCCGACCAGCGCTGGTTGAAGTCCTCGACGTACCTCAATTGCAAACCCCAACAGGTGGCAAGTAGTCGTACAATCCGTGGCGGTTAGCCTGTCCCCACAGATAAAAGAGAGCGTTCAATGCTTCTACACCAATCGACCTGGATCGAGATCGGGCAGTTTCTGGAGCGCAGTCGCACGGTGGTGATCCCCATCGGCTCCAACGAGCAGCACGGCCCGACCGGTCTGCTGGGCACCGACTGGATGTGTCCGGAAATCATCGCCGTTGAGGCGCAAAAAAACGCCGACATCCTGATCGGGCCGACCTTCAATATCGGTATGGCCCAGCATCACCTGGGTTTCCCCGGCACCATTTCCTTGCGCCCTTCCACCTTTATCGCCGCGATTGGCGATTGGGTGCGTTCGCTGGCCGGGCATGGTTTCGACAAGATCCTGTTCCTCAACGGCCATGGCGGGAATATCGCAACCATCGAGGCGGCGTTTTCCGAGCTGTACGCCGAAGCCAGTTTTGCCCGTCGACCCGCCGGCTTCGCCCTGAAGCTGGTGAACTGGTGGGACCTGGAAGGCGTCAGTGACCTGGCCCACCGCCAATTCCCGGTAGGCCACGGCAGTCATGCCACGCCGTCAGAGATCGCGGTGACGCAGTGGGCGTATCCGGACTCGATCAAGTCGGCCGACTATTCGCCGCAGATCGCCAACACCGGTCCGATCCGCGAAGCCCTGGACTTCCGTGCACGCTTCCCCGATGGACGCATGGGCTCGGACCCGGCGCTGGCGACGGTGGAGAAAGGCGGTGAATTGGTGGCGTTGGCGGCTCAAGGGCTGGTCAAGACCGTCAACAGTTTCAGCAACGAAGCCAAAGCCTAGGTCGAGTACACATCAACCTGTGGGGAGGGGCTGCTTCGCAGACCAGCGCAGGGCAAGCCTGCTCACCACAGCAAGCCTCCTCCAAATTGGATGTGTGTGCTACTTACATTCCTGCGCCGCCAACTCCAGTCGCGACGGCGTTAACGCCGACGCCAGCGGCTTGCGCTCATACAGGAACACCTTGGCGCCCTCTCCAGCCTTGTAGGCTTCCAGCACATCGTCGGCCGCAATCTTGCTGGTCAACACCGCGCGGGCGTGGCGCGAGTTCTGGGTCACGGTCGACGTAATCCCGTGTTTTTCCAGCTTGGGCAAGACGCATTGGAAATAGGCGTCAGGGCCTTTGCTGGTTTGCAGGGTCAAGGTTGGAGTGTTTGGGGCAGAGACACAGCCGGCCATCAACAGAGCCGTAGCCGGTACAAAAAAAGAGCGCATGAAAAAATCCTGATATTGAATATAAACGTTCATATCAACCGGCACGTACCAGCGCCTTGAGCGACGCATCAAACTGCTTCAAAGCATCCAACTGCACATCCCGCTGCTGCTCGATCTGCGCGGCAATTTCCGGCGCGTCCTTGTCACGGACCCACACCGACGGCACCTGTTTGTGCACCGAGCCTTCGGCCTTGGCGATGTATTGCAGGTCGGCGTCATAGAACCGCGCAATAAAGCGCGCCTCGACCTGATCGTTACGCTGGGTGAGCAGTTGATTATGGGTATCGAGCATCACCACTACATCGGGATGAGCCTGCACCAAGGCATCCAGGTTGTCGTAGACGGTCACCGACAAAAAGGCGCCCTGCAGCGAACTCATCAACCAATCAATGGCCAACTCCGGGTCGGAGCTGTTGACGAACGCCTGGCGGATACGCCCGTCGAGGGCATCCTTGGCGCCATTCAAGGCCATATCGTGGTAGCGTTCCAGATAGCTGAGGTTGTCGCGAGTATTGTCGCTCAACAACACACCTACTGACTGCGTGTGCTGCAGGGAGTTTACGCTACCGGCGATGGGTAGCAAATGGCCTGTACGCAGTTCGCCAGCGATGGCCGCGTTGCTCACTGCCACCGTACCCAGCATCAGAATCATTAGACCAAGCTGAATAATCGTCCTCATCGCGCATTTCCTTGAACAGCGTCTCGATGAAGGGATTTTGCGCTTTCCGTGCGAAAACAGAACTTGCGTTGCGTGATGGTGACTATTATCTGAAGCGATAGTGTTGCGATAAAACCGATAAGGAGCCGCCATGAAGCCCCACCAGAAAACCTTCGACCGCATCCGTGAAGCCGTCTTGCCGGAATTTCGCGAGCGGGTCGCCGATTACCTGGTCGACTATGAAACCGTGCTGCAGGACATCAACGCCGACACCGACCAAGTCTGTGCCAGCGCCCAACAACTGCGCGGTTACCTGCGCGGCTTGAACACCACGCGGGTGCTGGGCATGGCCGATTGGGAAGACCTGGATCGGCGTGTGGAACACATCACCGCAAACGCTACAGCGCAGGACGTTGCTGATTGACCCATTCCTGCACCGACGGCCGCTGCCACTGACGCTGGGCATACGCCACCAACTCAGCCGGTACGCGGTCGCCGTTGAGGATCAGGCGGTTGAGCATGATCGCCAGATCCACATCAGCAATCGACCACTCACCGAACAGGTTCGTCGGGTTACCCGCCAACAACGCCTGCGCCCCAGTGATCAACCGCTTGGCGGCCGCTTCGGCCACGGGTGACAACGGCGGCATCTGCTGGCCGTAGAACACCACCAGCGTGGAACGCTCCTGACGAATTGGCAGCAAATCACTGCGCAACCACGCCTGTACCTGCCGCGCCCTCGCCCGCTGCTTTGGATCGGCGGGGTACACCGCTGTCCCAGGGTAGGCCTCTTCCAGATACTCGGTGATCGCCGAAGATTCCGACAACGCAAAGTCACCTTCCACCAGGGTTGGCACCCGTTGGGTCACAGACAGCCGGGCGAAATCGGCGGTCTGGTTTTGCGCGGCATCCAGGTCCAAGGTAACCAGTTCGAAGGTCAGGCCCTTTTCCCACAGGGTGACGAACACCGACATCGCGTAGGGGCTGGTGAACAGCGAATCAACGTAAAGGCGCAACGGGCTCTGGCTCATGGGCAATCTCCTTGAATGAGCCGTCACGCTACGAGATGTGCGCGTATAAAGACAATGCAGGGTTTTTATGGGGGCATTCCTGGCGGGAATACTGCTTAAAACGCCTGAATATCGACCTCGCCCGTGTAGGGCTGCCGTTGGGTGCCTACACGTCCTTTATAGATCGGTTTTGGGTGGGCGTCAGGCGTCTGGCGCCCACCCAAACACGTTCGACAGTGGACCGTGTTTACCCTTTAGAAGTCCACCGTTGCCGATAGCTTCACCGTGCGTGGCTCGCCCTGGGTCAGGTAGTTATTGGCGGTCGACGCCGACGCCCAGTACGCCTTGTTCGCGACATTCTCGACGTTGGCGCGCAAGGTGATGAACTTGTCGTCGGCCTTGAAGCCATAACGCGCACCGAGGTCAACACGGGTCCAGGCCGGAATGCTGAGTGTGTTGTCAGCGTTGACGTACTCGCCGCCGGTGCGCAGCAGCCGTGCGTTAACCGCAGCGCCCTGGATGCCCGGAATGTCCCAGTCGGCGCCCACGTTGAACTGAAAACGCGGCACACCGGCGGCGCGGTTGCCGTCGGTGAGGCCGTTGGCGGTGTTCTTCAACTCGGTGTTCATCCAGGTTGCACCGGCCAGCACGCGCAGGCCGTCGAGGGGTTCGCCGAAGACGTTGAGCTCCACACCTTTGTTGATCTGCTGACCGTCGACGCTGAAGGTATTGGTGCCATTGGCGTTGGTGTTGGTCGCACTGTTCGGCTGTTCGATGCGGTAGACGCCGAGGGTAGCGCCATAGCTGTCCCAATCGAACTTGACCCCGGCTTCGGTCTGTTTGCTGCGGTTGGGCGCAAAGACTTCGCCGGGGTTGGTCACGTTGGTCAGCGGCGCCGTCGGACCTTGGGCCAAGCCTTCGATTCGGTTGGCGTAGAACGCCACATGCTCCCAAGGCTTGACCACCAGGCCATAAACCGGCGTGGTGATCGACTCGGCATAGTTGGCACTGCGCACGCCGGTGGTGGTGTTCCAGGCGTCCACTTCGATGGTCTGGCGGCGCACGCCCAACGTCAGCAATACGCGATCGTCGATAAAGCCCAAGGTGTCGGACACCGCAGCACTCTTGATGCGGTTTTTGCCAACGATGCGTGGGTCGTGCACATCGCTGCCGAAATAGGTGACGGTCGGGCGCGCTATCTGGGTCGGGTTGTACAGATCGCCGGGCTTGCGATTGCCCCGCAGGATCGCTTCAAACGCCGAACGCTGTTCGCCCCAGACTCCCGACAAACCGACGTTCATCTGATGGGTCACCGGCCCAGTGCTGAAGTGCCCGTTCAAACCGGCCATGGCACTCTTGTTGTCCTCATCATGGGGCGAATACAAAAAGCCCACTTGCCCGGCACCGTTGTTGCCCACATACAACGACGAATACTGACCATTCTCCCGCGTGTGCTTGGCGCCGCCGCCCACGTACGCCGTCCAGTTGTCATTGAGGTCGTACTCGGCATTGAACATGCCGTAGGTGTCTTCCAACTCCGACCAGCTCCAATCCTGGGCGTAGTTATGCTTCGCCGATGGCGCCTTCGGCACTTGGGTACCTGTGGGGTAGACCACCGAGCGGCCGCTGTTGATGCGCTCTTTCTGGTAGCCGAAATCGGTGGACATGCGCAGGCGCTCGCCACGGTAATCCAGGGCGATGGCGATCAGTTGTGAGCTTTTGAATTCATCCTCGATGGCCGTGTCACCGCCGTGTTTGGCCAGGTTGACCCGCGCACCGAAACGGTTGTCTTCGCCAAAGCGCTGGCCCAGGTCGAGGTGCCCACCGGCCTGGCCGTCGGTGGTGGTGTCGAGGCTGATGCTGCGGGTCGCGGTGTCTTCGGCGCGCTTGGGCACCAGGTTGACGCTGCCGCCAATCCCGCTGCCCGCCGGCGATACGCCGTTGACGAAGGCGTTGGGGCCTTTGAACAACTCCACACGCTCCAGGGCCTCGGTGGTGACGATCTGCCGGGGCAGCACGCCATAGAGGCCGTTGAAAGCAATGTCATCGGTGTTCAGTGGCAGGCCGCGGATGGTAAACACTTGGGAGAAGTTACCGAACCCGGAGGACTGGCGCACCGACGCGTCGTTGAGCAACACGTCGCCCACGGTGCGCGCCTGTTGGTCGGCGATGGTTTTGGAGGTGTAGCTGACCACGCTGAACGGCACGTCATTGATCGAGCGATTGCCCAACACCCCCAGGCGCGCCGAACGCGCTACCTGGCCACCGCCATAGGTGTCCACCTCTGCCCCACTCGTTTCGGCGCTGATGGTGGTGGCGCCCAGTTGCAGCACGTCGCCAGTGGCCTCGGGCACCACGGTGTAGCCGCCGCTGCCGGTGCTTTGCACGGTGTAGCCGCTGCCCTGGAGCAGTTGCATGAAACCCGATTGCGCAGTGTAGCTGCCTTGCAGGCCCGAACTCTGTTGGTCATTGAGCAGCGCGGAATCAAACGACAGCGGCACACCGGATAACGCCGCGAACTGCGCCAACACATTGCCCAAGGGCCCCGGCGCGAGGGCATAGCTGCGCGCGGCGCCCGCTACTGTCTCTGCTGCCATGGCGCTGTGCAGCGGTGCGAGAGTGGCAAGCGCAACAGCCAGGCTCAGCGCCTTGAGGGGACGGGGGCAAAAGAGGTGCAGTCTGGCGTTCATGGGCATTCCTGTCGGCGCGGTGCAACGTTGAGGGTTCTCCCCTACACCGGACGACAACGAAAAAGGTATCAGCGAATCTGAAAGAAATTTCAACGCGGCTCGACGGTGACCCAGTAGCCGGTCAAGCGGCTGACGGTCACCGGCAGGGTTTCCTGCAACAGGCGCAGGCTGGCATCGGTATCACGCAGGGGGAATGCGCCGGAAACGGTCAACCCCGCCACACCGGGGTGGCAACGCAACACGCCGGCACGGTAGCGCCCCAGTTCGTCGAGCAAATCCGCCAGGCGCATATGCTGGGCCAGCAGCATGCCGTTCTCCCAGGTCATGGCGCTGACATCCAGCGGCCCAACCGCCGCCACGCTGTTGTTGCCAAATGCGCTCTGCTCACCGGCCTTGAGGATCAACCCACGGTCGGCGTGGGCCGGCAGCATCTCCACCGCGCCTTCGATCACGGCCACGCGGCTGCTGTGCTCACCGACACGCACGCTGAAGTGCGTGCCCAGCGCACGGGCGGTGCCGTGGCGGGTTTGTACGATAAACGGACGATGGCTTGGTGCAGGGTCCTTGGCGGTGGTGATCATCACTTCGCCTTGCAGCAGTTCGATGCGCCGTACCTGATCGGTGAAGCCGATATTCAACGAGCTGGCGGTGTTGATCAGCAGGCGCGTACCGTCAGGCAAGGTCAAATTGCGTTGCTCGCCGATGGCGGTGCGCTGGTCGGCCGCCCACGACTCCCAGGGCTTTTGCTGCAAGGCCAGCCACGTCGCCGGACCTGCCAGCAGCAACAACCCCAATGCCTGGCGCCGGCCAAGGGATTTTTTGCGGCCGATACGCTTGAGGGTGTCGCCGGCAATCGCACTCGGCACGCTGTTGAAGTCCCCCAGAATCGCCTGCGCACGCTGCCAGGCCTGCGCGTGCTGGGCGCTGCGGCCTTGCCATTGGGCGATGGCGCGGTGGTCTTCGTCGGTCGCGCTGCCGGACTGCAACTGCACCATCCAGTCGGCGGCTTCGCCCAGGATCAGCGGGTCAATCGACGGGTTCATGCCACGCTCAGGCAGGCGAGGAAAGCATCGCGCATATAGCGTTTGACCGACACCAGCGACACCTTCAACTCATCGGCAATCTGCTGGTACGTCAGGCCATCGAGCTGCGACATCAGGAACGCCTGGCGGGTTTTCTCGGGCAAGTCTCGCAGCATGGCTTCGATACGGTACAGCGCTTCGAGAATCAGCCAGCGGGTTTCCGGCGATGGCACTTGCTGCTCGGGCAAGTGGGCGATGGTTTCCAGGTAGGCGCGTTCGACCTCCTGACGACGCCAACTGTCGATCATCAGGCCCTTGGCAATATGAGTGAGCAACGCCCGTGGCTCGCTGCCAAAACCGGCGCAGCTCTGGCGACTCAACAACCGCACGAAGGTGTCGTGAGCCAGGTCGGCCGCATCGCTGGCATTGCCCAGTTTGCGGTCGAGCCAGCGGTACAACCATCCGTGGTGTTCGCAGTACAGCGCCTGAATAGGCAGGTTGAGGGGGGACGACATGCGAGTCACCGGCACCAAGGCCACGGAGTAATTAAGAATTGATCGCATTCTAGTCTGGGCGACGGACCTCAGCAATGTGCAATTTAATGTTATAGGATAACATCCACTTTCCACCCAGCCCTGCGACCACACCCATGACCGATGCTGTTCCGCTCCGACAACGCCTGCTCTCCATCGACGCCCTGCGCGGCCTGGTGATCCTGTTCATGCTGCTCGACCACGTTCGCGAAACCTTCCTTCTGCACCGTCAGGTCGGCGACCCGATGAGCATCGACAACACCGAACCTGCGCTGTTTATCAGCCGCACCCTCGCCCACCTGTGCGCGCCGGTGTTTGTCTTACTCACGGGGTTATCCGCGTTTTTGTACGGCCAGAAATACCAGGGCCGCCGCGATGTGTCGGCGTTCCTGTTCAAGCGCGGGTTGTTCCTGGTGGTGCTGGAATTCACCCTGGTCAACTTCGCGTGGACCTTCCAGCTCCCACCGAGCGTGATCTACATGCAAGTAATCTGGGCGATTGGCATCAGCATGATCGCCCTCGCCGCCCTCGTGTGGCTGCCGCGCCCGCTGCTGATCATCGTGGCGCTGGTGATCATCGGCGGGCACAACCTGCTGGATGGCGTGCACTTTGCTCCAGGTTCGGCGCTGCAGAATCTGTGGGCAATCCTGCATGAACGCAGTTGGATCGACGTGTCCGCCGACCTGCGCTTGCGCACTACCTATCCGGTGTTGCCGTGGATCGGTGTGATTGCACTGGGCTACAGCATCGGTCCGTGGTTCGCCAATGCCACCGTGCCTGCAGCGCGCCAGCGCCATCTGTTGCTGGCCGGTGCGGGTTCGTTGATGGGGTTTGTGATGTTGCGTGCGGTCAACAGCTACGGCGAGAAGCCTTGGCAGACGTACGAGACCGGCGTGCAAACGGTGATGAGCTTTTTCAACGTGACCAAGTACCCGCCTTCGTTGTTGTTCCTGGCGTTGACGTTGGGGATTGGACTGTTGCTGCTGTTGGCGTTTGAACGCGCGGGGCATAAACGTTGGATCGGAGTATTGGCCGTGTTTGGTGCAGCGCCGATGTTCTTTTACCTGCTGCACCTGTACGTGCTGAAGGTGCTGTATGTAGCGTGTGTGGCGGCGTTCGGCCTCAACCATGGCAACTACTTCGGGTTCGACAGCATCGGTGCCGTATGGCTGGCGGCTCTGTTGCTGCCGCTGGTGCTTTACGTGCCAGTGCGCTGGTTTGCCGGCCTGAAAGCGCGTCGACGGGATCTGGCGTGGCTCAAATACCTCTGAGCGTAGATTCAATTGTGGGAGGGGCAGTGTGGCGATGCTACAGGCCCTGACTACGATGTCTCCGAGTCAGGATGCTGGCTGAGTACATATCCGTTGCTGCGATAACGGCGGCTTACGGTTTCGCCCTTACGGCGACCGGATTCTTAAGCCGAACTCCGTCCAAATGTGGGAGGGGGCTTGCTCCCGATGAGGGTGTGTCAGTTGATGCAGCTGTGACTGCCCCACTGCCATCGGGAGCAAGCCCCCTCCCACAGTTTGATCTTCATAGATCAGCCAGATAGGTCCTAGCCTGCTGTCCTGCTTTTGCTCCGCTTTTTCTCTGCTTTTGCTCTGCTTTAGATCTGCTTTTGATTTGGCTCTTACATCCTTTTCGCTGACGAAGTCAGCGGTCTGTTGATCTGCGCTTTTGATCTTGATCTCAGGCGCCCCGTCAAACACGCTGGCCGAACGCAGGCTTGAATCCGTGGGTAACCCGGCAGGACGCCGGGTTAGCCGCGCTGGGCCATGGATGGCCCATCGCGGCGGCCCACGGATTCAAGCCGGAGTGAGGGCACACCGAGCCTAGGCGAGGTGCCGAGTGTTGGGGCAAGAGCCCTTTGGTTACTTTGGGGCTTTTCCAAAGTGACCCGCCGTAAGGGCGGAACCAATACCCGCCGTGACCGCAGAAACGGATATGCACACCAACAAACCGCCATCGAAAGCAAACCTCGCCCCACATTTTTAACCGCGTTACGCCAATTCCGCTCGCAGTTGACGCGCCGCAGTGACCATATGAATCAGCGCCGCCTCAGTCTCCGGCCAGCCGCGCGTCTTCAAGCCGCAATCCGGGTTCACCCACAACCGCTCGGCCGGGATCCGCTTGGCTGCCTTGCGCAGCAGGTTAGCCATTTCCGATGCATCGGGCACCCGTGGCGAGTGGATGTCGTAGACTCCCGGGCCGATGTCATTCGGGTAGGCGAAGGCTTCAAACGCGTCCAGCAACTCCATGTCCGAACGTGAGGTTTCGATGGTGATCACATCGGCATCCATCGCTGCGATGGACTCGATCACATCGTTGAACTCGCTGTAGCACATGTGGGTATGGATCTGGGTGTCGTCACGCACGCCGGAGGCGCACAGGCGGAACACTTCGGTGGCCCAATCCAGGTAGTGCTGCCACTGTGCCTGGCGCAACGGCAGGCCTTCGCGAAACGCGGCTTCGTCGATCTGCACGATCTTGATGCCAGCGGTTTCCAAATCCAGCACTTCATCACGAATCGCCAAGGCCAATTGGCGGGCCTGCACTTCACGGCTTACGTCTTCGCGGGGGAACGACCACATCAGCATGGTCACCGGACCGGTCAGCATGCCTTTCATGACCTTATGGGTCAGGCCTTGGGCATAGCGGATCCACTCCACGGTCATCGCCTTCGGACGGCTCAGGTCGCCGAAAATTACGGCTGGTTTCACGCAACGCGAACCGTAGCTCTGGACCCAGCCGAAGCGCGTGAACACGTACCCGTCCAGTTGCTCGGCGAAGTATTCGACCATGTCGTTACGTTCAGCTTCACCATGCACCAGCACATCCAGGCCGAGGTTTTCCTGCACTTCGACGGCGTGCCTGATTTCGCTGTGCATCGCTTCGACGTATTCGGCCTCGCTCAACTTGCCGGCCTTGTATGACTGGCGCGCCAGGCGGATAGAGGCTGTTTGCGGGAACGAACCGATGGTGGTGGTCGGGAACAACGGCAGTTTGAGGCCAGCGCGCTGTTGCTCGATACGCTGGGCAAACAGCGAGTGGCGCTGGCTGTCCTTGGCAGTAATAGCGGCAACACGTGCCTGGACGGCCGGTTTGTGGATTCTTGGCGAAGCAGCGCGTGCGGCCTGCACGGTGCGGCTGTGCGTCAGAGCAGCAAGCACGTTGGGCGCTTCAGGTTGGTTGACCGCCTGGGCCAGCACCGCCACTTCAGCGCACTTCTGCACAGCGAAGGCCAGCCAGCTTTTCAACTCGGCATCCAGCTTGTCTTCACGGCCCAGGTCCACCGGGCTGTGCAGCAGCGAGCAGGACGGCGCCACCCAAAGGCGATCACCGAGTTTTTCATGAGCATGCTGCAAGGTCGCCAGGGCGTTTTCCAGGTCGCAGCGCCAGACGTTGCGTCCGTTCACTACCCCCAGGGACAGCACCTTGTACGCCGGCAGACGGTCGAGGATGGTCGGGTACTGTTCCGGCGCCCGTATCAGGTCGATGTGCAGGCCATCCACTGGCAGGTTCGCGGCCAGGCCGAGGTTCTCTTCCAGACCACCGAAGTAGGTCGCCACCAACTTTTTCAGTGGGTCGCGCTGGATCAGGTTATAGGCGCGTTCGAAAGCGTTTTTCCACTCTTGTGGCAGGTCGAGCACCAGGATCGGCTCGTCGATCTGTACCCATTCCACGCCCAGGTCCGCCAGGCGTTGGAAGATCTGGCCATACAACGGCAGCAGGCGCTCCAGCAGATCAAGCTTGTCGAAGTCGCCGCCCTTGGCCTTGCCCAGCCACAGGTACGTCAACGGGCCAATCACCACCGGCTTGACGTTGTGGCCCAGTTCGAGAGCTTCCTGCACTTCTTCGAAGAGTTGATCCCAGCCCAGATGGAACTGCTGGTCGACGCTGAATTCAGGCACCAAGTAGTGGTAGTTGGTATCGAACCACTTGGTCATTTCCTGGGCGTGGGCACCGCCGCAGCAGTTGTCGCTGACACCCCGCGCCATACCGAACAGGGTTTGCAGGGTGGCCTTGCCATCCGCCGGGCGAAAGCGCTCAGGGATCACGCCGAACATCAGCGAGTGAGTCAGCACCTGGTCGTACCAGGCGAAATCGCCAGCGGGCAGCAACTCAATACCGGCCTGTTTCTGCAACGCCCAATGGGTCTTGCGCAGGTCACGGCCAACGGCGCGCAGGCCGTCCTCGTCGAGCTCACCCTTCCAGAACGCTTCCTGCGCTTTTTTCAGTTCACGATCGCGTCCAATGCGCGGAAATCCCAGGGAATGAGCGACAGCCATGACTTACAACTCCAATGTCGTTATGTATGGCAGTCATTGTCGGGAATTGATCATAGTGAGGCAAACTCATTCTATTTTAGATCAGCACAAGTTTCGCTCATGTTGAAGCTTGCCTTTAGCCGACACGGCACTCATTCATTGCGGGTACTATGCTCGCAAACAATACATTCAAATGAGCACCCATGATCAAAGCCAGCCTGCGCAGTCACCTGACCTTATGGTTTGCTGGTTTATCCCTGCTCACCTTGCTGAGCGTGGGCTTTTATGTAGGGCACATCGCAACTGGGCAGATGAAGCAGGCCAGCGGCGTTGCTTTGTTGAGCACAGCGCGCTCCACGGCTGCGCTGTTGGCCGTGCAACTGCGCGAGCGTCAGCTGGAAGTGACCCTGCTCAGCAAAGCGCCGCTGTTTCGCAAGGGTGACTTGAACGAGCCGGACATCCTCACGCTGATGGAGCTGCGCACCCAGTCTCGCGCCGAGTACGCGTGGATGGGCGTCGCCGATGCCGACGGCCGTGTGCGCCAGGCGGTGAATGGGCTGCTGGTGAATCAATCTGTCAGCCAGCGCCCATGGTTCCAGGCCGGTCTGCTTGGCGAATACACCGGCGATCCCCATGAGGCGGTGCTGCTGGCCAAGTTGCTGCCAGGGGCGGCCAACGGCGAGCTGTTGCGTTTTATTGATTTCGCCGAGCCTATCCGTAACGCCAAGGGCGAGACCATCGGCGTGCTGGGGGCCCATGCGCACTGGCGCTGGGTGACGCAAATCGTCGATTCGGCAGTGATGCAGAAGGACGCCATCCCTGATATCGAGGCGCTGATTGTCGACTTCGACGGCAAGGTGCTTTATCCCGAACTGCTGGCCGGCGAGCAGATGCCTAAAGACAAGCTGGTCACGCCTTCCGGCTGGTCCACGGCGGACGGTTTTGTGACCGCTTCGGTCGCGGTGCCCAGCCCCTCCAACGCAAAAATGACTTGGTACATCATGGTGCGCCAGCCGTTGGATGTGGCCCTGCAACCGGCGCGCACGCTGCTCTACAAACTGCTGATACTCGGTGTACTCGCCGCCGTGGCGTTTATGGTCGCGGCGTATTACCTGGCCTCCTCCCTCAGTCGCCCTATCGAACAACTGGCCAAATCCGCCAAGCAAGTCCAGGAGCACCAGCCCGGCGCCGTGTTTCCACAGGAGCACTCAGTGCTGGAAATCGCCCAACTGGGCCGCTCGCTTACCGGCATGACCCAAGCGCTGCTGGCCAAGGAACGCCAGCTGCAGGAAGCCAACGCCTCCCTGGAAGCCACTGTCGCCCAACGCACCGCCGACCTCACCCAGGCCAACGCCGAGTTGCTCAAGCTGGCCACCCACGATGCCCTCACCGGCGTGTTCAACCGTCGCCGCTTCGATGAAAAACTCGCCGAGAACAGCCTGCTGTTCCAACGCACCGGCCGCACCTTCGCCCTGCTGCTGATCGATGCCGATTACTTCAAGCGCGTCAACGACACCTACGGCCACGCCATTGGCGATGATGTGCTGTGCCAACTCGCCGCGCTGATAGAAAGCACGACGCGCGCCACTGACTTTGTGGCGCGTTATGGCGGGGAAGAATTCGCCGTGCTGCTACCGGAAGTCGAAGCGCCGGACAGCCCCGACGTGGTCGCCGAAAAAATCCGCGCGGCCGTCGAGGCGGCAGTGTTTCCAACCGTGGGCCGTCTGACCGTGAGCATCGGCGTGGGCGTGGCCGAGCCTTCGGACCGTGACTCCCTGGCACTGCTCAAACGCGCGGACATGTGTTTGTATGAGGCCAAGGCCGCGGGCAGGAACCGGGTGGTTTGAGCACGCCTCCGTCGCCACAGGTACAGTGCCCGCCACGCTATTTCGGATAGGTCCCTACAGGGATGTCATTACCCAAGGCAGTTGTCTTTGGGGCGCAATCAGCTATGAGGTCGCAACAACGCTCAATGCCCACACAAAGAGTCCCTATGAAGCCCTCCAGCGAAGCCCCTTCGATACGTAGACTGGAAGAACTCCCAGACGAGATCCACACGCTGGAAGCGCAAGCCATTGCCGAAGGGTTCAGGTTCCTCACGCGCCTGACCACAGAGTGGGAAACAGGCGCCAATCGGTTCGAACAACCGGGCGAGTACCTTTTGGGCGTGTTTTACCAGGAGCAACTGATTGCAGTCGGCGGCGTTTCCCGTGATCCCTACGCCGGCTCAACCGTGGGCCGGCTGCGCCGGGTATACGTGACTCCCCAAATGCGAGGGCGAGACGTGGGTAAGGCCTTGGTTCAAGCACTGCTGGATTACGCTACGCTGAAATTCCACGATGTGCGCTTATCTACCGATACACCCGAAGCCGCAGCATTTTATCTGCGCTGCGGTTTTCATCAGATCAGCGATGACACCGCAACGCATGCACGATCACTGAGCGCCCACTCGCGCCTACAGAGGTGAGGCGCTCAGCTGTACTACATCAACGGAATCGAATAACTCACAAACACCCGATTCTGGTCCTGGTCCCGCGCCACTTCACTGCGTGACACGCCGTTACGCCAGCCGAACCCGACGTTCTTGAACGTGCCGCTCTGCACCACGTAATCCAACGAGATGTCCCGCTCCCACTCGCTGGCGTCGTTGCCGCTGGTGGTGAGGATGTGCTCGCCCTTGAGGTACATGACCGAGGCCTTCAGGCCGGGTACACCCAGCGACGCGAAGTCGTAGGCGTACTGGGCAAAGGCAGTGCGTTCGCCGGCCTGGATGAAGGTCTGCACGGTACGGTCGGTGTAGAGGTACAGGCTGGCACCGCCCTCCCCTTTGTTCACCAGGCCGCCCTGGTTGAGTTGGGCGAAGTTGCTGTCGTCCGAGACTTGCTGGTAGCCGGCGGTGATCGCGTGCGGGCCCAGGGAGTAGATGAACGCGGCGCTCCAGGTGTTGTTGTCGATTTCACCGTTGCCGTTCTTGGTATAGCCGCCCAGCTTGTAGCCCTCGGCACGGCCGGCAGCACTGCTGTTTTTGCCGTCGGAGCTGGTCTTGAAGTAGCGCAGGTCGGTTTTCAATGAGCCGTATTCGCCCAACGGCAATACGTGGATCAACCCGGCGAAGTGTTGCTGGTAATAGTCTTCGAGGTTGGCGTAGTAGTACTGGACCATCAGGTCCTTGGTCAGTTGGTAGTCCGCGCCGGCGTAGGTGAATTTATTGCTTTCCTGGGTACCGCCCGCCGCGGCCAGGCCACTGCGGTCGCTGGAACCGCGACCGGTGGTGTGCTCAAGCTGGCCGCCGACCAGGGTCAGGTTGTCGATGTCCTTGCTGGTGACTTGCCCGCCTTCGAACGACTGCGGCAACAGGCGGCCGTCGTTGCTCACCAGGATCGGCAGGTTCGGGCGCAGGTAGCCGTAGCGCGCTTCGGTCTTGGCAAAGCGTGCCTTGGCGGTCGCGCCGCCACGGGCCCAGTTATCCGTGGCCTTGCCGTCTTCGGTGGGGATCATCGAGCTGCCGACATGGCGCGCGGCGCTGCTGTCGAGGGTCACGCCGAGCATGCCGATGGCGTCCAGGCCAAAGCCGACGGTGCCGTCGGTGAAGCCCGACTGGTAGTTGAGGATAAAGGCCTGGCCCCACTCTTCAGTCTTCGACGGTGCCGCCGTGCCGTCGCGGTTGTCGTTATTGAAGTAGAAGTTACGCATGCTCAAGTTGGCTTTGCTGTCGCTCAAAAAGTCAGCAGACGCCAAGGGGCTCAGGGCAATGCCCAGGCCGCCGGTCAATACACTTAATACACTCAACGTGGCTTTCATCAGGACGAACTCCGGCGCGGAATCCAAGTTCCGGGCGCAAAAAATGGGCAGCAGGATGCCGTCGGCCAAACGTGATGTTGGCCGGGGCATTAACGGTTGTTCAGTTACTTAGTTGTTAGCTAGTTGAGTGAAGTGAAACCTCCGTAAACCTCAGTCAATCAATCCATGAGCGTCATAAAACGGATACGGCCCCGGGTAATCCCCGAACACGCCGTTGTGGCTGATCAAGCCGTGTTGCGCATCCCAGCGATGCAACAAATACCCCGCCGGTTCCAGGTTGAAATGCGCGGGCGCGGCGTCTTGCAGGTCCAGCACAATCTGATGGGAGGTGCCGGGGCACACACAACTCAAGCTGCCGCCAAAGCGTCGCTGCATCGGCCGGTGCAGGTGCCCGCACAGCAGGCGTTCCACTTGCGGGTGGCGCGCCACGACGCGCTCCAGTGCGGCGGCATTGATAAAGGGTTCGCGGTCCATATGGCCGATGCCGCTGATAAACGGCGGATGGTGCAGGATCAGCAACGTCGGCGCGTCCGGGCGGCGTGCCAGTTGCGCGTCCAACCAGTGCAATTGGCTGTCCAGTAGCTGGCCGCCATGCCCACCGGGGATAGTCGAGTCCAGGCCGATCAAGCGCAGCGGATGCTCGTCCACCACCCAGTCCAACGGCCCCTCTGCCGACGACGGCAAATAAGCGTGATCACGGAATGCCTCAAGCAACGGACCGCGTGTGTCGTGGTTGCCGGGCACCAGGTAGTACGGCATGTGCAGGCGCGCGAGTTCGGGGTGCAGCACGGCGTATTCATCAGCGCGGCCGAAGTCCACCAGGTCACCGCTGACCACCACGATATCGGGCCGGGGTTGGCTGGCGTTTAAATGGTCGACGGCACGGCGCAGCGCGCCCAAGGTATCGACCACCCCATACGTCAGGCGCTGGCCGGCTTTAAGGTGCAGGTCGCTGATTTGCGCAA
Organism: Pseudomonas sp. W22_MBD1_FP4; assembly: GCF_052113765.1. Taxonomy (NCBI): domain Bacteria; kingdom Pseudomonadati; phylum Pseudomonadota; class Gammaproteobacteria; order Pseudomonadales; family Pseudomonadaceae; genus Pseudomonas; species Pseudomonas sp. W22_MBD1_FP4. The sequence goes on from NZ_JBGQOI010000010.1 coordinate 60,427, forward strand.
CAAGAAACGGACGATTCACAAGCAAACTCTCACGCATTCAGGGTGAACAACATGTGCGGCGCAATCGCCAGAGCGATCGGCGCGCCGACGGCGTACAAGTGGTTGTCGCTGCTGTCCACCAGCAGCGGTTGCGGGCCGCCCACGTCTACCAGCAAGCGGCTTTGGGCGCCCTGGAAAAACTGCGCCAATAGATGGCCGTGCAAATGCCCTTCGCTCTCCATCACCCGCAGGTGTTCGGGGCGGCAGTACACCGTGCTGGGCACGTCGGCGGCCTGCCACGGCAACTCGCCGCCGCAGACTTTCAGGCCATGGGCTGTTCGCGAGGTAACAGCAAATGCATTGAGGTTGCCGACAAAACCGGCGACGAAAGCATTGGCCGGTTTCTGGTAGATCTCCCGTGGGCTGGCCAGTTGCGCGACGCGGCCGTGCTCCATCACCAGGATACGATCGCCCAGGGCCATGGCTTCGCCCTGATCGTGGGTGACAAATACCGAGGTGATACCGAGACCGCGCAGCAGTTCATTCAGCTCGCTGCGCAAGCGCTCGCGCAATTGCGCATCCAGGGCGGCCAGCGGTTCGTCCAGCAACAGCACCTTAGGGCGCGGCGCCAAGGCACGGGCCAAGGCCACGCGTTGACGCTGGCCACCGGACAATTCGTGGATGCTGCGCTTGCCATGCTGTTGCAGGCCCACCAGCTCCAGCAGTTCCTCGCAGCGCTTGTTCCGCGCAAGCGGCGCCATGCCGCGAATCTTCAAGCCGTAGACGATATTGCCGGCCACATCGAGGTTGGGAAACAACGCGTAGTTCTGGAACACCATGCCCACGTCGCGGCGCTCGATGGGCAGGCGGGTGACGTCGTCGGTGCCGAAAAAAACCTGGCCCACATCCGGGCGTTCCAGGCCGGCAATCAGGCGCAAGGTGGTGGTCTTGCCGCAGCCGGACGGGCCGAGGATCGCCAGGGTTTCACCGCCTTCAACGGTCAGGTTCAGATCATGCACAGCCACGGTGCCGTCGGCGAACGCCTTGCGACAGCCTTGCAGGCGAATAGTGATAGCGGTCATCGACGCTCTCCACGGGACAAACGAGCGCTGATGGCCTGCAACGCAATCAGCAGCGGCACGATCATCAGCAAAAAGATAAGGGTGTAGGCGCTGGCGATTTCCAGGCGCGCCGAGGCGTAGCTGTCGGCCAGGCCAACGGGCAATGTCTTGGTCATCGGTGTGTGGAGCATCCAGGTCAGGTTGAATTCGCCCAACGACAAGGTCACCACCATCAGCACGCCAGCGAGAATCCCCGCCCGGCAGTTGGGCACCACCACGCTGAAAAAGCGCTTGATCGGCCCGGCGCCCAGACTGGCCGCCGCCTCCTCCAGCACCGGCAGTTGCTGGCGTTGCATCACCGCCATCACCGGACGTACCAGGAACGGCAAGGTGAACAGCACATGGCCCACCAGGATGAACAGCCAACTGCTGCGAAACGTGCCGAACTGGCCGTAGGTGAGCAGCAACGCCAGCGCACTGGCCAACCCCGGCATCGCCACCGGCAACACCATCAGTTCTTCGAAGGCACGGCTGAAGCGGTTGTTCATGCGCACCAGCGCATACGCCGCCGGCACGCCGATCACGCAGACACACACCGCGCACGCCAGCGCCAATTGCAACGACAGCCATACGGTGGGCGAATAGGCCTGCCAGACCTGGATCAGCCAGTCGAAGGTCAGGCCGCTGGACAGGCCGACGAAGAAATTGCGCGTCAACCCGGCCAGCAACGACATCAGCACCGGCACCAACATGAACGCGCACACCAGCAAGGTGAACAGCAGTTGAATCACAAACAGCGATGAGCGCTTCACAAGACAGTCCCCGCATTTTTCACCAGGCGCCGCGTGAGCAATAACACCGCCCAGGTCACCGCGCCGAGCACCACCGACAACGCGGCGGCGACGGCAAAGTTGGCGTAGTTGGTGAACACGTTGTAGATCGCCACCGGGGTCACATTCAGGCGCGTGCCCAAGGTGAACGCGGTGCCGAAGGCGCCCATGGACGTGGCGAAGCAGATCGCACCACAGGACGCCAACGCCGGCGCCAGGCCCGGCACGATCACGTCGCACACCACCCGCCAGTGCCCTGCTCCCAGCGAATGCGCGGCCTCTTCCAGGCTGCGGTCGAGGCTTTCGCACGCGGCCATCACCGTGAGGATCACCCGGGGAATCGAGAAGTACAGGTAGCCGACAAACAGCCCGGCCAGCGAGTAGGCAAAGATCCAGCGCTCACCGGCCACTTGCAGGCCCAAGGACGCCAGCAACCCCTGGCGCCCGGCCAACAGGATCACCAGAAAGCCCACCACCACCCCGGGAAACGCCAGAGGAAACGTGAGCAAGGCCACCAACGCCGAGCGCCCGAAAAACTGCTGGCGCGCAAGGAATGCGCCGCTGATGCCACCGATCAACAACGCGGTGAACGTCACCACGATCGCCAGCACGCAAGTCTGCGCCAGGCTGCTCAGGTACTGCGCGCTACTGAGCACCTGCCAATAGCCGCTGCCGTGACTGTCGCGGCTGTCGGCGCCGAGCACCATCAAGTGCGCCAGCGGCAACAGCCAGAATGCGAACAGCACCGCAAAGGCCGGGGCCAGCGCCCAGGCCGCCTGTTTTGCCGATGCAGCCACTTACTTGACCTCGTTCAGGTAACGGGCGGCGAAGGCTTCCTGCACAGCGGCCATTTTCTGATAGTCCACCACACCGGCGCGGGCGTAATCGCTGTCGGGCAGGAACTGCGCGGCGACGTCTGCTGGCATGGTCACCGGGCGTACGGGGCGCAAGTACGCCTTGGCCCAGAGTGCCTGGCCTTGGTCCGACAGTACGAAGTCCAGCACCTTCTCGCCATTGGCGCGGTGCGGCGCGTTGGCCACCAGACTCATCACATAGGGCACGCTGATGCTGCCTTCCTTGGGGATCACGAAGGCGACGTTGGCGTTGTCTTTGTAACGGGCGCGGTAGGCGTTGAAATCGTAGTCCACCAGGATCGGCAACTCGCCGGACAGCACCCGCGCATAGGCGGTCTGCTTGGGCACGATGGGGGCGTTTTTCGCCAGCTTCTGGAAGTAGTCGATGGCCGGGGCGAAGTTGTCCAGGTCGCCGCCCATTGCGCGGTTGATCGCCACGGCAGAGACGTAACCGACGAAGGCACTGGACGGGTCCAGGTAGCCGACCATGCCTTTGTATTCAGGCTTGAGCAGGTCGGCCCAGCTTTGCGGCACCGGCAGGCCACCCAATGCATCGACGTTGACCATGATGCCCAAGGTGCCGGAGTGGATCGCAAACCACTGGCCGGCGGGGTCTTTCAACCCGGCGGGGATCTGCTCCCAGCCCTTGGGTTTGTAGCCATCGACCACACCGGCCTTTTGCGCCTGCAAGCCGAAGGTCACGCCGTAATACACCACGTCCGCGACCGGCGCGGCCTTTTCGGCCACCAGTTGCGCCAGGGACTGGCCGGAGTTCTTGTTGTCCAACGGCACCTGCACACCGGTGTCGGCAGCGATGGCCTTGAGCTGGGTGCCCCAGTCGGCCCAGTCCGGCGGGCAGTTGTAGCAAATAGCCGTGTCGGCGGCCTGGGCCAGGCTGGCCACACCGCACAGCAGCACGGCTGCCAGGGTTTTACTGAATGCGCGCATCAAGGGACTCCTCAAAGGGTTGGGTACTTTCGCCCGGCCGGATATGGCAAGGCAGGCAATGGGAAACCGGGGCATTCCCGGCGATCTGCGCCAGCAGTTGGTCAATCACCGTGCTGGCCAGCAGCGCGATGGGCTGCACCACGCTGCACAGGGTCGGGTGCATCTGGGTGCCGAGGGCGATGCCGTCAAAGCCCATCACCGACAACTGCCCGGGTACATTCCAGGCATTGCGGCGCAGTTCGGCGATCAGGCTGATAGCCAGGAAATCGTTGGAACACACCAGCGCGCTGGGGGCGTCGGGGCCGTTGAGGTACGGCTGGATGGCAGCGAATTCGGCCTGGGTATGCGCGGGCATTTCGATCACCGCGCGGCTTTTGAGGCCGTATTCCTTCATCGCGTCGCAGTAACCGGCATAGCGCAGGCGTGCGCGGTCGGACTGCAAGGCGGGGCCGGCGACCATGCTGATGCGTCGATGACCGGCCTCCAGCAAGTAGCGCGTGGCCAAGGCCATGCCCGCGCGGTTGTCCACCGACACGGCGCTGTAGTTGGGGTTGCTCGGTTGGTGATAGGCCAGCACGAACGGGGTTTGTTCGGTATTCAGGCTGCTGAGCACGCTGTTGCTTTCGGCATCGGTGACCGTCAGCACCAGGCCATCGACGCGCTGGCGCAGCAGTTCTTCCACCACAATGCACTCGCGCTCGCTGCTGTAGTCGGTGGTCGCCAGCACCAGGCTGTAGCCACGCAACCGCGCGGCACGCTCCATGGCCTGGAACTGCTCGGCGAACACCGGGTTGAGCAGGTTGGGCACTACCACGCCAATCAATTGGGTGGTTTGCAGGCGCAGTTGGCGGCCGAGCAGGTTGGGCCGAAACCCCAACTCACGGGCGGCGGCGAACACCTGCTCACGGGTCGCCGGGCGCACCTGCTCGGGAGAGGCAAAGGTACGGGCGGCGGTGGCGCGGGATACGCCAGCCAGCCGCGCAACGTCTTTCAGGTCAGTCATGTTCACTCGCTTGAGATCGATCTCATTGGCGAGGACAGTAACGGCGGAATATGGCAGGAAGGTGGTGGGGAGATGACGGTTTGATGGCAGTGCAACAAAGTCACCTAGGCCAAAATGTGGGAGGGGGCTTGCTCCCGATAGCGGTGGATCAGCCCGCCAATAGTGTGCCTGACACACCGCTATCGGGAGCAAGCCCCCTCCCACACCGGGCCGGTGCATATCCTTAGATAGTCATACTCCGGGGCTATGCTTGAAAAACCGGCGTGCAAAATCCGCCGGCTAACCTTTCGATTCGATCCAAGTGCGGGCACAATGCGTGTCCTTTTTTGGCAGGCACCGCCGCAGGCTCTCAAAAATGATCAAAACGCCGTACTACCTCATCGATAAACAGAAGCTTCTGGTCAACATGCAGAAGATTGCTTACGTGCGCGAGCAGTCCGGCGCCAAGGCCCTGCTGGCGCTCAAGTGCTTTGCCACGTGGTCGGTGTTCGACCTGATGCAGGAATACATGGACGGCACCACCTCGTCGTCGCTGTATGAGTTGAAGCTCGGTCGCCAGAAGTTCGAAGGTGAGGCGCACGCCTACAGCGTGGCCTGGGCCGACGATGAAATCGAAGAGATGCTCGATAACTGCGACAAGATCATCTTCAACTCCATCAGCCAGCTGCAGCGTTTTGCCGAACGCAGTGAAGGCAAGACCCGCGGCCTGCGCGTCAACCCGCAAGTGAGCAGCTCCGACTACCTGCTGGCTGACCCGGCGCGTCCATTCAGCCGCCTGGGCGAATGGGACCCGGTGAAGATCGAAGGCGTGATCGAGCAGATCTCCGGTTTCATGTTCCACAACAACTGCGAGAACGGCGATTTCAACCTGTTCGACCAGATGCTGAACACCATCGAAGAACGCTTCGGCGCGCTGCTGCACAAGGTCAACTGGGTCAGCCTCGGCGGCGGCATCCACTTCACCGGTGAAGGCTATGCCATCGACGCCTTCTGCCAGCGCCTCAAGGCGTTCTCGCAAAAGTACGACGTGCAGGTCTACCTGGAACCCGGCGAAGCGGCGATCACCAACAGCGCCTCCCTGGAAGTCACCGTGCTCGACACCCTCTACAACGGCAAAAACCTCGCCGTCGTGGACAGCTCCATTGAAGCCCACCTGCTGGACCTGCTGATCTACCGCCTCAACGCCAAACTGGCGCCGAGCGAGGGCGAACACACCTACATGGTGTGCGGCAAATCCTGCCTGGCCGGGGACATCTTCGGCGAGTATCAATTTGATCGTCCGCTGGCCATCGGCGATCGGCTGTCGTTCATCGACACCGCGGGCTACACCATGGTCAAGAAAAATTGGTTCAACGGCCTGAAAATGCCGTCCATCGTAGTGAAACAACTCGACGGTACAGTCGAAGTGGTTCGTGAATTTGGTTACGACGACTACCTGTCCAGCCTTTCGTAAGCTGGCGGATATAGGAGAAATAAAGCAATTGAAAAAGAACGTTCTTATCATTGGTGCAGGAGGTGTCGCCAAGGTGGTGGCCCACAAGTGCGCGCAGCACAACGACGAACTCGGTCGTATTGCTATCGCGTCGCGCAACATCTCCAAATGCCAGGCCATCATCGACAGCGTCAAGGCCAAGGGTAGCCTCAAGGTTCCCGCCGACATCCAGGCCTTCGCGCTGAACGCCCTGGACGTGGAAGCGACCAAGGCCCTGATCCGCGAGACTGAATCGCAGATCGTCATCAACGTGGGTTCCGCGTTCCTCAACATGTCGGTACTGCGTGCCTGCATCGACACGGGCGTTGCGTACCTCGACACCGCCATCCACGAAGAGCCGGGCAAGGTCTGCGAGACCCCGCCGTGGTACGGCAACTACGAATGGAACCACCTGGAAGAGTGCAAACAGAAGAACATCACCGCCATCCTTGGCGTGGGCTTCGACCCGGGTGTCGTCAACGCGTATGCCGCGCTGGCGCAGCAACAGCATTTCGACCGCATTGATTCGATCGACATCCTCGACGTCAATGCCGGCTCCCATGGCAAATACTTCGCCACCAATTTCGATCCGGAAATCAACTTCCGCGAATTCACCGGGCAGGTGTGGAGCTGGCAGAACAGCCAGTGGACCAGCAACACCATGTTCGAAGTCAAACGTACCGACGACCTCCCGGTCGTGAGTTCGCAGAACCTCTACCTCACCGGCCACGATGAAGTGCACTCGCTGTCAAAAAACCTCGACGTGCCCAACGTGCGTTTCTGGATGAGTTTCGGCGAACACTACATCAACGTGTTCACCGTGCTGAAAAACCTCGGCCTGCTCTCCGAGAAGCCGGTCACCACCGCCGAAGGCCTGGAAGTGGTGCCGTTGAAAGTGGTCAAGGCCGTGCTGCCCGACCCGTCTTCGCTGGCTCCGGGCTACACCGGCAAGACCTGCATCGGCGACCTGGTCAAAGGCACCAAGGACGGCCAGCCGCGCGAGATGTTCATCTACAACGTAGCGGATCATGAAGAAGCCTACGTTGAAACCGACAGCCAGGGCATCTCCTACACCGCAGGCGTTCCACCAGTAGCCGCAGCGCTGCTGGTAGCCCGTGGCGAGTGGGATGTGAAACACATGGCCAACGTCGAGGAACTGCCGGCTGAGCCGTTCCTCAAGGCGCTGGACGTGATGGGCTTGCCGACTCGGATCAAGGACGAGCACGGTGATCGAGCCTGGGATGCGATTGCCTGATAGGCGATAGCTGACCGAACAAAAAAATGCGCCCTCAGGGGCGCATTTTTTGTTTGGGCGGATACCGAGTTCCAAGACACTGAACATCCAATGTGGGAGGGGGCTTGCCCCCGATTGCAGTACATCAGTCACAGCAGCAGTGACTGACACACCGTAATCGGGGGCAAGCCCCCTCCCACATTGGAATTCACAGATGACCGTGTGCACTGCAATTATCGGCAATTTGCACAAAGGTACTGAGTCCTGAACTTAAGGCGTTGAACACAGCCTGCCCGGCGGCGTGAAGATGGACGGGATAGAGCGCCTGAGCTATCTTCAGCCGCCTTATCGACCGCCCCGAAACAGGAAGTTACCGTTTGAGCACGTCGCCCCTATTGCGAGGCCGCAGCTTCGCCCTCCTCGCCGGCATCACCTTCATTGCTATGGACCAGCTTGTGAAACTCTGGGCCCTGGTTTCACTGCAGGCCAACAGCTTCAAAATCGGCTCAAACCCGATCAACTTTGCGTTGGAGCTAAGCCTCAACCCTGGCGCATTCCTGAGCCTGGGCGCCGCTTTGCCACCACAGGTCAAACAACTGATCTTTATCGTCGGCGTGGCCGTTGTGGTGGCCTGGGCGATGGGGTGGTCCCTCTCCAACTGGAACCAGCCGCTGCGTAAAGTCTTGCCGCTGTACGCCATCGCCTTGGGTGGCATCGCCAACCTGATCGACCGGGTGTTTCGCGACGGCCATGTGGTTGATTACATGGTCCTGAACGTCGGGCCAGCGCATACCGGGGTGTTCAATATTGCGGATATCGCAATTACTGTCGGCGCGCTGTACCTGCTGATCGACCTGTTCGTGAAGCCGCGTAAAGCCTAGGCGTATCAGTATTTCTCCCCCTCATCGCCTCGAATTTCAGCGGCGAGGGCCAGGGCGATCGCCTTGGCTTTCACGATGCTCTCATCGCTGTATACAAACGAAATTTGGCCACGGCGATAATCGAAATAGTAATCCTGCTGCGTGGTGGGAGAGGTCCAGTACGCCGTTTGGTTACCGCTGATGGAGATCGTCGCTCCTGTCGTGGGATTAACGGCAGTCACTTCGTCCTGCAACAGGAGGGACGGGTCACCGGCACACACGTCACGCCATTCTTCAGGCGTTATTGCATTGCTTTCGACACGGGCGATATGGAGTTCATAGGCCATACAGACATCCATCTGAGAAAAGGGAAAATTCCTGGGCTGCGGCGGCAGCGTAGCATTGGATGACGCCCATCCAGCGGCATGACATCCAGATCATCGTTCCCACGCGCGTGGGAACGCTCTCAAAACACCGACCACCCAATCCGCTCACTCAACAACTCCAACGCCTTGATCCCCGCCAGTGAGTTCCCCGCCGCGTTCAACTCCGGCGACCACACGCACACGGTAAATTGCCCCGGCACCACCGCGACAATGCCGCCGCCGACCCCGCTCTTGCCCGGCAAGCCCACGCGATAAGCAAAATTCCCCGCCTCGTCATACAGCCCACTGGTGGCCATGATCGAGTTGACTTGCTTGGTCTGGCGCGCCGTGAGGATCTGTTCGCCGCTGTGGGCACTCGTGCCCTCGTTGGCGAGGAAGCTGAACGCCTTGGCCAAGTCCAGGCAGCTCATCTGTAAGGCGCAGTAGTTGAAGTAGCTATGCAGCACCGCATCCACGTCATTGTGGAAGTTGCCGAAGGATTTCATCAGGTAGGCCATGGCCGCGTTGCGCGCGCCGTGCTGGGCTTCGGAGTCGGCGACGACGCTGTTGACCAGGATCTGCGGGTTGCCCGACAGGCGCCGCACGAAGTCGCGCATCGACAGAATCGGCACCGCAAAGCGTGATTGGTTGATGTCGCAGATCACCAGCGCACCGGCATTGATGAAGGGGTTACGCGGGCGACCGCGTTCGAATTCCAATTGCACCAACGAGTTGAACGGTTGCCCCGACGGCTCGTGGCCCAAGCGTTCCCAGATGGATTCGCCGCCATGGTCGATGGCCTGCACCAGGCTGAACACCTTGGAAATGCTCTGCACCGAGAACAGCGTATCGGCATCTCCGGCGCGGTAGGCCGAACCGTCGTTGCCATACACGGCGATGCCCAGTTGGTTGGCCGGTACATCGGCCAGCGCGGGAATGTAGTCGGCGACTTTGCCGAGGCCGATCAGTGGGCGCACTTCGTCGAGGATCGACTCCAGCAGCGCCTGCATGTCTTGTCCTGTCATCTGTCTTTGAATCAGTGGAAAGCGGGGTGCGGAGGATACTTCAATGGGCGCGGAAGCCCCACACAATCTCCACAACCCGCTCGGCCACCACCAGATAAACCAGGATCAACAACAGCTGCAATGCCAAGTGATAACGCAGCTTGGCCAGCCGGCGAATGCCGTCGCTGACGTTCAACAGCATCAACACCGTGGACAGGATGATCAGCCCCCAGCCCGCCACGTTTGACGCGAACATGCCAATAAAGAGTTCACGTTGCCCGAGCAGCGTATTGGTTCCCGCCGCGAACAGCAGCGCGCACACCAGCAGGTTTTTAACATTGTCGAAGATCTGAGTGCTCAGGTCATTTTCCAGCAGGGCCACATACCGCTTCCATAACGTGTGCATGAGTCATTACCGGGTGGGGATCGCTCGTCAATCAAAGTAGTCCATATGCCCGTACACTGCACCGCTGCGCTCACTTCACGAGGACTTTGCATGAAATTAATGATTGGCCTGGCCGCTTTACTGCTGGTATCGGCATGCACCACGACCCCGCCCGCTCAGGACGCTGCAGCGTCCACCTGCCTGGCAGGCGGCGGCACCATGAAGCAAGTCGGCAAGCTGCAAAGCTGGAAGTGCATCACGCCATACAAGGACGCAGGCAAGGCGTGCACCGACTCCAGTCAGTGTGAAGGCGAGTGCCAGACCAGTGTCACCACCCAGTCCGGCAACGGCCCGGTGACCGGCGCGTGCCAGGTAGATAACGGCCACTTCGGCTGCTCGGCGACGGTAGAGAAAGGCAAGCTGGGCCGGGCGATCTGCGTGGACTGAGCCACACCACCGACCCCATTCGGCGCGCGGGGGCAGCGAAACGGAGGTGTATTACTTGATGATCGAAGCCGCGCACCCGCCCATGGCCCAGCTGTTCCAGCGGGCAGGAAGCGGCTGAAAGCATCCTAAGCTCAGATCGAAAGAGTATTTATCGAATGGTTTTTAGATCATTAAGCTCAGGGCTATTTCGTTGAAGATCGAGCCCACCATGTCCCTTCGTCGTCCCCTCGCCGCTGTATTAGGATTGCTGGCCTTTTCCGTTGCCTTTGGTGCGCAAGCCCAGGAAACCGTGCGCATCGGCTACCAGAAATCCTCCACGCTGATCACCCTGCTGAAGACCCAAGGCACCCTTGAGAAAGCCCTCAAGGCTGACAACATCGCCGTGAGCTGGCACGAATTCCCCAGCGGCCTGCCGCTGCTGGAGGCGCTGAACGTCGGCAACGTCGACATCAGCGCCGACGTGGCTGACACCGTGCCGATCTTCGCCCAGGCCGCCCAGGCCAAACTCACCTACTTCGCCCAGGAAGCGCCCTCGCCTTCGGCCCAGGCCATCGTGGTGCGCAAGGACTCGCCGATCCAACAGTTGGCGGACTTGAAGGGCAAGAAAATCGCGGTGACCAAGGCTGCCGGCACTCACTATTTGTTGATCGCCGCCCTGAATAAAGCTGGCCTGGCGTTCTCGGATATCGAACCGGCTTACCTGTCGCCAGCCGATGGCCGCGCGGCGTTCGAAAACAACAAAGTCGACGCCTGGGTCACCTGGGAACCCTTCCTCACCAGCGTGCAGCGCCAACTGCCGACCCGCACCCTGGCCGATGGCGCAGGCCTCGCCAGTTACAAGCGTTACTACCTGACGGGCACGCCCTACGCCAAGGCGCACCCAGAAGTGTTGAAGGTGGTGTATGGGGAATTGGAAAAGACCGGCAAGTGGGTGAAAGCCCATCCGCAAGAAGCGGCGAAAGTGCTCGGCCCGCTGTGGGGCAACCTGGACGTGGCCACGGTGGAAGCGGCGAACGCGCACCGCAGTTATCAGGTGCAGCCAGTGACGGTGGATCAGTTGGGTGAGCAGCAGAAGATCGCCGATGCGTTCTTCAAGGCGGGGTTGTTGCCGAAGGCGGTGGATGCCAAGGATGTGCAGACCTGGCGGCCTTGAAGGCTGGTGTGATCTAAATGTGGGAGTGGCGGTGCGACGATTCGACTTGCCCCCGATGACCATGGGTATCTAAACAACTTTTCAGACGCTGACAAATATCCCTGTGGCGAGCGGGCTTGTCCCGCGTTGGGCTGCAAAGCAGCCCCAGTCAAGAAGAATGCGGTGTATCAGACACTCTGTTGAGGCTGGTTTTGGGGCTGCTACGCAGCCCAACGCGGGACAAGCCCGCTCGCCACAACAGCCCTATCTGCCGGACGTTCAGTGTTGAGTCAACGTTATGTAGATCCCTATGCTCATCGGCGGCAAGTCGAATCGTCGCACCGCCCCTCCCACAGTGGGTTTGCATATGCCGTTAGAGGAGTGTTCGGGCTAAAGCCTTTTTCCACTCTGCATAACGCCCTGCCATTGCGGGGTCATCCTGCGGCTCAAACCGCTCGCGCTGGCGCTCCAACTGCCCCAGCGCCGTATCACTCACCCACACGCCCAACGCCCGTCCCGCCAGGTGCGCTGCGCCCAGCGCCGACACCTCCGGCGACAGGCTGCGCACCACCGGGCGTTGCAGCAGGTTGGCAAGGAACTGCATCAGCCAGCGATTGCGCGTGGCGCCGCCGTCCACCCACAGTTCCTTCAAAGGACTGCCGATGTCTTGTTGCATCGCCTCAAACACATCGCGAATCTGATAGCCGATGGATTCCAGCGAGGCGCGCAGGATGTGCGCGCCGGAGGTGGCTTCGGTCAACCCGCAGATCAGCCCACGGGCGTCGGCCTTCCAGTGCGGTGCGCCGAGGCCCGACAGCGCCGGGACAAAATACACACCGCCGTTATCCGGCAGTTGCGCAGCATGTTCGGTCAAGGCATCCAGGGATTCGCCAGCCACCAGGCGCGACGCCCACTGCACGGCAGCGCCGGTATGGACGATATTGCCCTCCATGCCGAAGGTGGGTTGGCTGCCGTCATGCCAGGCCAATGTGGTGGACAAGCCATGGGTGGACGCAATCGGCCCGCTCATGGGCGTCATCAAGGACGAACCGGTGCCGAGGGTGGCCTTGACCAGACCCGGCGCAAAACCGCCCTGCCCGTAAAGCGCGGCATGGGAGTCGCCAATCATCGACATCACCGGGATACCGGCGGGCAAGCCGCCCACGGCGACGGTTTCGGCGAAGAACCCGGCGCTCGGCTGGATCGGCGCCAAGGCCGCAGCAGGAATGCCGAACAGTGCCAAAAGCTCAGGATCCCAGGCGCAGGAGTGCAGGTTGAACAACTGAGTGCGTGCGGCGTTGGAATAGTCGGTGGCGAAACCCTGGCCGCCGCTGAGTTGCCACAACAGCCAGCTGTCGACCGTGCCCAGGCAAATATCACCCGCAGCGGCGCGGGCGTGACCATTTTCCAGGTTGTCGAGAATCCAGCGAAATTTGCCCGCCGAGAACATCGGGTCCAACGCCAGCCCGGTCTTTTCCAGGATCAGCGCTTCATGACCCTGCGCATGCAGTTGCGTGCATAACGCCGTAGAGCGTCGGCACTGCCAACTGATGCACGGCGACAATGGCTCACCGGTATGCCTATCCCAAGCCACCACCGATTCACGCTGGTTGCTGATCGCGAGCGCAGTGATCGGTCGATCTACCTGGGCCAGGCACTCTTCAATCGCAGCCAACGTGTTTTGCCAGATCAGCAGCGGGTCCTGCTCGGAAAACCCGGCCTGGGGATGACTGATGCTCAAGGGCCGCGAACCGCGCGCGATCACCTGGCCCAGTTCGTTGACCAGCACCGCCTTGGCGTTGCTGGTGCCTTCATCTATCGCAAGGATCAGCGGGGTGTTGTTATTCATTGATTTCACCGCAACCGAGTGGCAGCCGCCACGATCCCAGCCGCGTCGATGTTATGCAAGGCGCGGGTCGGTTCGCGGGCGCCGGCGGCGGCGTATTCGCCATCGCCGATACCCAGGCGGATCAGGGCAATGCCCAACCCGGCTTCAGCCAGCACTTCAGCGACCAGGCTGCCGACGCCGCCATTAACGTTGTGTTCTTCCACGCTGATGACGGCGCGGGTGCCGCTCAAGGCGCTGAGCAATACATCACGCTGCAAGGGCCGGATCGACGACAGGTTGATCACCTGCGCCTGGATGCCCTGCTCCGCCAGCAAGGCCGCCGCATCCACCGCTTCATGCACCACCGAGCCCAGGGCCACGATGCTCACATCGGCGCCCTGGCGCAGGATGTCTACCTGACCGGGCACAAACTGATAGTCGGCGCCGTGGACGTCCGGCAAGGCTTTACCATCGAGACGGATATACACCGGGCCGTGGTAACGCAGCGCGTAATCGACGATCTGCCGACACTCGACGGCATCCGCCGGGGCAAAAATCTGCACATTGCCGAAGCCGCGCATCACAGAAATATCGTCAAGGCTGTGGTGGGTGCTGGCCAACGGGCCATAGCTGGTACCGGCGTTCAGGCCGAACATTTTCACATTGGCCTGGTTGTAGCAGACGTCCACCTTGATCTGCTCATTGGCGCGAGAGATTAGAAACGGCGCCGCATTGCAGGTGGCTGCAATCTTGCCGCCCAGCGCCAGCCCCGCCGCGACGCTGACCAAGGACTGCTCGGCAATCCCGACATTGATCAACCGCTCTGGAAAGCGCTGCATAAACGGACCGATCTTGGCCGTCGACGTGGAATCGCTGACCACTGGCACGACGTCCAACCCGGCGTCGACTGCATCAATAAAGGCCTGCACCATGACACTCGCCAAATGTTCACTCGCCATGGTTCAACTCCTCCAGTGCTGCATTGATTTCATCGCCCTTCGGCACACGGTGGTGCCATTCAGGGCGGGCTTCGATAAACGACACGCCCTTGCCTTTGATGGTGTGGGCGATCAGCACCTGGGGCGCGCCGGTTTGGGTCTGCATGGTTTCCAGGGTTTCGATCAACTGGCCCACGTCGTTGCCATCGCATTCGCTGACGGTGAAGCCGAAGGCGGCCCATTTCACGTCCAGCGGGTCGAGCGGCATGATCTCGGCGGTCAGGCCGGCCAGTTGCAGTTTGTTTTTGTCGACGATCACAAACAGGTTATCCAACCCGTACTTGGCTGCCGCCATGGCGGCTTCCCAGTTGGAGCCTTCGGCCAGTTCGCCGTCGCCGGTCAGCACGTAGATGCGTTTTTTGCTGCCGGACATCTTTGCCGCCAATGCCAGCCCCACTGCCACTGGCAAGCCGTGGCCAAGGGCGCCGGTGTTGAGTTCGATGCCGGGGGTTTTCTGGCGTACCGGGTGGCCGGGCAAGTGGGAATTGAAGTGCTGGTAAGTGGGCAACCATTCAGTAGGGATATAGCCCGCCTGTGCCAGGCAGCAATACAAACCACCCACGCCATGGCCCTTGCTCTGGATATAGATATCGCGATCAGGGTCTTCAGTGCGTTCCGGGCCGGTATTGAGGATGCGGAAGTACAGAGTGGCGAGGATGTCGGTTTCCGACAGGTCCGCTCCGGTGTGACCGCCCGCCGGTGAATCGGCGTTGAGGTGGATCACATGGCGGCGGATCAGGCGGGCCTGTTCCTTGATCTGGTGGGCGTCGTACTGGAAGGCATTCATGCAGCGGCTCCTGTGGGGCTGACCACGTGAGGTGAAAGTGTCCAAAGCTGTGTTTGAATATTTATTCAGCAGTGACAATATATTTCTATTTAGACGCTGATCGTCCGCGCGGTCAAGTGAGCGATCCACGGAAAAACGAAATAAATAGAAGAAACATCCCTCGGACAAACGGGCAAAATCCCACACGGGCTGGTCTATCCCGTGGCTTTGGCCGTGGTGAAAGCGCCGGTTTAGAGGCATACCTGAAAAATTAAGCGCTTGACTTTGCCACGGTGTCACTGGAATCTGAATTAACAGTCAGGCACGCATAAATATTCAAGCGACCTGAAAGCACTCCAAAAAAAATAAATCAGGAGAACACTGTGGACGCCAAAGCTATTGTCCAGCACCCGGCCGAACTCAAGCCGCCACCCCGCCCACGTATTGTGAAACTGCTGCCCAGCAACATCGGCGGCCCGTTGATCGGGCTGGTGTTGCTGGTGCTGGTCTTCTCCTTCAGTTCCGAATTCTTCTTCTCCTTGCGTAATGGCCTGAACATCCTCGATCAGGTCACGGTGCTGGGCATCCTGGCGATCGGCATGACAGCGGTGATCGTCATCGGCGGCATCGACCTGTCGGTAGGCTCGGTGCTGGCCTTCTCGATGATGATGCTCGGCTGGCTCTACCAGGATCAGGCAGTGCCGCTGGGCTTCGCGATTCCGATCTCGATTGCCACCGGGATGCTCGCCGGGCTGGTGTCCGGCGCGTTGATCACCTACGCCAAGCTGCCACCCTTTATTGCCACGCTGACCATGATGTCCGTGGCCCGTGGTCTGGCGAATATCCTCACCGAAGGCCGGCAGATCGTCGGCTACCCGGAGTGGTTCACCAGCCTGGCCACGGTGCGGCACTTCGGCTTTCTCTCGGCAACCGTCGGGCTGTTTCTGGTGATGCTGCTGGTGGCGTGGGTGTTCCTGCGCTTTCGTGCCGGCGGCCGCAACCTCTACGCCATGGGCGGCAGCCCTGAAGTGGCGCGCCTGTCCGGCATCAAGGTGCGTGCGATTACCTTGTGGGTGTACGCCATCAGCGGCGCGCTGGCCGGCATCGCCGCCGTGACCCTGGCGGCGCGCCTCGACTCTTCCCAACCCAGTGCCGGCCTCAGCCTGGAACTGGACGCTATTGCCGCCGTGGTGATTGGCGGGGCCAGCCTCAGCGGCGGCGTCGGCAGCATCGGCGGCACCCTGGTGGGCGTGCTGATCATTGGCGTGTTGCGCAATGGCCTCAACCTGCTGGGCGTTTCCCCGTTTATTCAACAAGTGGTGATCGGCGTGGTCATCGCCCTCGCCGTGACCATCGATACCCTGCGACGCCGTTCCAGTACTGCCCGTTAAACCTGTTCGACAGTTGACACCCTCCAACAATAAAACCAGGAGTCACCGACATGTTCAGCCCCAAGAAACTGCTTATCGCCACTGCTCTGGCGGCCGCGACCCTTACCGCTGCCGGCACCACCTGGGCCAAGGACCTGACCATCGGCCTGGCCGTGGCCAACCTGCAGGCCGACTTCTTCAACCAGATCAAGCAATCGGTGGAAGCCGAGGGCAAGGCCAAGGGGATCAAGGTGATCACCGTGGACGCCCAAGGCAACTCCTCGACCCAGGTCAGCCAGATTGAAGACCTGATCACCCGCCAGATCGACGTGCTGATCTATATCCCCGCCGGTGCTACCGCCGCCGGTGTGCCCGTCAAAGCCGCCAAGGCCGCCGGTATCCCGGTGATCGCCGTGGACCGCAACGCCCCCGACGCACCAGGCGACACCTTTATCGCCAGCGACAGCGTGGCCGGCGCCAAGACCCTGGCCGAGTACGTGGGCAAGATCACCGACGGCAAAGGCCGTATTGCGATCCTGCAAGGCCAACTCGGCACCACGCCGGAGAATGATCGCGCCAAGGGTTTCGAGGAGGGCCTGAAAGCCTTCCCGGACCTCAAGGTCGTGGCCCAGCAACCCGCCGAATGGGCTCAGGACAAAGGCTTCGCCGTGGCCCAGGACCTGCTCCAGCGTGATCCGAATATCACCGTATTCTTCGGCCGCGCCGATGCGATGGCACTGGGCGCTGCCCAAGCGGTGAAGGTCGGCAACCTGGATCACAAGGTCGTGGTCGTCGGTTTTGACGGCGACGTCGCCGGGCTCAAGGCCGTCGAAAGCGGCGTGCTCAACGCCACCATGACTCAGCAGACCCAGAAAATGGGGCGCCTGGCCGTGGCCTCGGCGATTGACCTCAAAGCCGGCAAAGCCGTGCCCAAGGAGCAACTGCTGCCCACCGTGCTGACCACCAAAGAAAACGTCGCGCCGTTCCTGCAACAGCACCCGTAAGCCTTGGAGGTCGTCATGCAAGCAGCAGCTCTGGATAGCAGCGCCGATGCGGTGCTGTGCCTGCGCAATATCAGCAAGGCCTACGGCCCGGTGCAGGTTTTGTCCCAGGTCAATGTGGATATTCGCCGCGGTGAAGTGCTGGCCCTGCTCGGTGAAAACGGTGCCGGTAAGTCGACGTTGTCGTCGATCATCGCAGGCCTCGTGCAACCCGAAGCTGGCGGCAGCATGACCTGGCTCGGCGCGCCGTATGCACCCGCCTCGCCGGGTGCGGCACTGGGCGCAGGTATCGGCCTGATCCACCAGGAAATCCGTCTGCTGCCGCAATTGTCGATCGCCGAGAACATCTTCGTCGGTCGCCTGCCCATGCGCTACGGGCGGGTCGATCGCGACTACATCGAGGCCCAGGCGCAGATCCAACTGGAACGCCTGGGGCTCAACGTGCCGGCGTCGCGCAAGGTCGAAGGCCTGAGTGTGGCGGCCCAGCAATTGGTGGAAATCGCCAAGGCGCTGACCTTGAAGGCCAGCTTGCTGATTCTCGATGAACCCACCGCTGCGCTGGGCGCTGAAGAAACCGAGTTGCTGTTCAAGCAGGTGGAACGGCTGAAAGCAGAAGGCGTGTCGTTTATCTACATCAGCCATCGCCTGGAAGAAATCGCGCGCATCGCCGACCGCGTGCTGGTGCTGCGCGACGGTCGTCAGATCGCCCTGCATGCCACCGCGCAAGTGCCGGTGCGCGAGCTGGTGGAGCAGATGGTCGGGCGCAGCCTGGAGCGGATTTTCCCCGCGCTGCAGGCGCCGCAGGAGCAGGTGATGTTGCAGGTCAAAGACCTGACCTGCCGCGAATTCGCCTTGCATGGCATCGACTTCAGCGTGCGTGCCGGCGAAGTGTTCGGCATTGCCGGCGTGGTCGGCGCCGGGCGTACGGAGCTGGTGCGCACCATTGCCGGTGCGGCCCAGGACATCAAGGGCAAGATGGTGCTGGACGGTGAGGTGCGCCAGCTGCGTAGCCCGTTTGAAGCGATTCAGGCCGGTGTAGTGCTGGTACCTGAAGACCGCAAACAGCAAGGCGTAGTCGTGGAACATCGCATCGAAGACAACCTGGTCTACGGCAACACCGACCTGCTGGACAAACGCGGTTGGGTGCTCCCTGCCCCGCTGCGTGAATTCGCCCGAACGGCGGTGGCGCGGCTCGGCGTGAAAGGTTCGCCGCAGTCGCGGATTTCCAGTTTGTCCGGCGGTAACCAGCAGAAAGTGATTATTGCCAAGTGGCTGGCACGCAACCCCAAGGTGTTCATTCTGGATGAGCCAACACGCGGCATCGACGTGGGCGCGCGGGCGGCGATTTATGAAGTGATCGCGGACTTGGCGGCCAAGGGCATGGCGGTGATTGTGGTCAGTTCCGACCTGGATGAAGTGCTGGGCTTGTCCCATCGGGTGATGGTGATGAGCCGAGGCCGGCAGATGGGGATTCTGGAGCGTGGCGAGGCCACACCGGTGTCGGTGATGGAAATGGCCACCGCCTAGGAACCCGGTCCTCACAAACAATGGCGATCAAATGTGGGAGGGGGCTTGCCCCCGATGAGGGAGTGTCAGTAGAAGCATCTGTCACTGAACCACTGCTATCGGGAGCAAGTCGAGTCGTCGCACCGCCCCTCCCACACAGGTCCACTGTGATTTCAAATAACGGAGTTATCCATGCAGCTTTTCAGTCTTCAGGGCCAAGTGGCCTTTGTCACCGGCGCCGGCAGCGGCATCGGCCAAGCCATCGCTGTCGGGCTGGCCGAAGCCGGCGCAGATGTTGCCTGCTTTGATCTTCCGGGCAGCCCCGGCATTGCCAGCACGGTCGAGCGCATCCAGGCGCTGGGCCGGCGTGCCCTGGCCCTCAGCGGCACCGTCACCGAGCGCGCCGCACTGGATGCAGCGGTCGCACAAACCGAACAGGAACTCGGCGAACTCAGCGTGGCGGTCAACTGCGCCGGCATCGCCAATGCCCAGGCCGCCGAAGACCTGGAACTGCAACGCTGGCAAACCACACTGGACATCAACCTCACCGGCATCTTCCTCAGCTGCCAGGCCCAGGCCGCCGTGATGTTGCCGCGTGGCAAAGGTGCAATCGTCAACATCGCCTCCATGTCCGGCAGCATCGTCAACCGCGGCCTGTTACAGGCGCACTACAACACCTCCAAGGCCGGGGTGATCCACCTGAGCAAAAGCCTGGCGATGGAATGGGCCGACAAGGGCCTGCGCGTCAACTGCATCAGCCCCGGCTACACCGCCACGCCGATGAACTCGCGCCCGGAAGTCGCCGACCAGGTGAAGATCTTTGAACAGACCACGCCCATGGGCCGTATGGCCGGCGTGGAAGAAATGGTCGGCCCGGCAATTTTCCTGGTCAGCCAGGCGTCGTCTTTCTGCACCGGTGTCGACCTGTTGGTCGATGGCGGCTTTGTGTGCTGGTAAGGAGTCTTGTGATGTCGCAACGTTTCAGCGGTAAAACCGTAGTGATCACCGGCGCCTGCCGTGGCATTGGTGCCGGCATAGCCGAGCGCTTCGCTCAGGAAGGCGCCAACCTGGTGCTGGCCTCCAATGACCTGGAGCGGGTGACCTTCACCGCCGACCAACTGGCCCAGGAATACGGCGTGAGCGCCCTCGCCCTCGGCATCGACGTCACCAACGAAAGCGATATCGAGAAGCTCTACCGCGAAGGCCACGCCCGCTTCGGCAGCATCGACGTGTCGGTGCAGAACGCCGGCATCATCACCATCGACCACTACGACAAAATGCCCCGCGCTGATTTCGACAAGGTGCTACAGGTCAACACCACCGGCGTGTGGCTGGGGTGCAGGGAAGCGGCCAAGTACATGGTCAAGCAAGGCAGCGGGCGGTTGATCAATACCTCGTCCGGCCAGGGTCGCCAGGGGTTTATCTACACACCGCACTACGCCGCCAGCAAAATGGGCGTGATCGGCATCACCCAAAGCCTGTCCCTGGAACTGGCGCCGCATAACATCACCGTCAACGCATTCTGCCCCGGCATCATCGAAAGCGAGATGTGGGACTACAACGACCGCGTGTGGGGCGAGATCCTCAGCACCGACGAAAAACGCTACGGCAAGGGTGAATTGATGGCCGAATGGGTCAAGAACATCCCCCTGCGCCGTGCCGGCAAACCCTCGGATGTGGCGGGTCTGGTGGCCTTCCTGGCCTCCGACGACGCGGCGTACCTGACCGGCCAGGCGATCAATATCGACGGCGGCCTGATCATGTCGTAAGGGTTTGGTATCCTCACGGCCATTGTGTCAATAACTGAGGCTTTCATGAGCCAGATCGAAGAACAGCGCCTGATCACCAAGATCGCGAGCCTCTATTACGAAGAAGGGCTCAAGCAGTCCGAAATCTCCACGCAGTTGGACCTGTCCCAGTCCTTTATCAGCCGCGCCCTGCGCCGGGCGCTGCAGGAAGGCGTAGTGAAGATCAGCGTGATGCGCCTGCAAGGCCTGCACCTGGAACTGGAAACCCAACTGCAACGTCGCTACGGCGTGCGCCGGGTGATCGTGGTGGAAGCCACCGAGCCCGGCAATGACGAAAGCATCAAGCAAGCCATCGGCTCGGCCGCTGCGCACTACCTGGAAACCAGCCTGTCGCCCCAGGACCATATCGGCATTTCATCGTGGAGCAGCACCATTCGCGCCATGGTCGGCCACCTGCATGCGCAGTCGGGCAAGCAAGGCGCCGAGGAAGTGGTGCAACTGCTCGGTGGCGTCGGCAACAAAGGCGCGTTCGAAGCCACCTTGCTGACCCAACGCCTGGCCACCCTGCTCAACTGCCCGGCGTATTTGCTGCCGTCCCAAAGCATTGAGCAATCGGTGCAGAGCAAGCAGCGCATCGTGCAGATGGAAGAGGTCAAGGAAGTGCTGCAACGCTTTGACAGCATCACCCTGGCGATCGTCGGCATCGGCGACCTGGAGCCCTCGCAATTGCTGCGCAACAGCGGCAACTACTACACCGAAGACATGCTGCGCCTGCTGGCCGAGCGCGGTGCGGTGGGCGATATCTGCCTGCGCTACTTCG
This sequence comes from Pseudomonas sp. W22_MBD1_FP4, assembly GCF_052113765.1. Classification (NCBI taxonomy): domain Bacteria; kingdom Pseudomonadati; phylum Pseudomonadota; class Gammaproteobacteria; order Pseudomonadales; family Pseudomonadaceae; genus Pseudomonas; species Pseudomonas sp. W22_MBD1_FP4. Next base: position 82,037 of record NZ_JBGQOI010000010.1, read on the forward strand.
ATGCCCAGGGCAAGCCGGTATTGGAAGAAGATGAAGAATTCGTGGTGTCGGTGGCACTGCCCAAGCTGCGCTCAATCCACCGCGTGCTCGGCCTGGCCGGCGGGCTGAACAAGGTCCAGGCAATACGCGGCGCGCTCAAGGGCGGCTACCTGGACATCCTGATCACCGACCTGGATACCGCACAGGCCCTCAACCAATAACCTATTTTTTGGAGACAGCCGCTCATGACGTCCAAGCTCGAACAACTCAAGCAATTCACCACCGTGGTCTGCGACACCGGCGACCTGGAAGCCATCAGCCGCCTGCGCCCTGTCGACGCCACCACTAACCCGTCACTGCTGCTCAAAGCCGCTGCGATCCCGGAATACGCCGAATTGCTGCGCAATGCGGTGTCGTCATCCAAAGGCGATGTAGGCCTGGCGTGTGACCGCTTCGCGGTGTCAGTGGGCTGCGGCATTCTCAAGGTGATTCCGGGGCGCATCTCCACTGAAGTCGACGCGCGCCTGTCCTTCGATGAAGACGCGCTGTGGGCCAAGGCCAACCAATTGATCGCCCTGTACGACCAGGCCGGCGTCGGCCGCGACCGCGTGCTGATTAAACTGGCCTCTACCTGGGAAGGCATCCGCACCGCCGAACGCCTGGAAAAATCCGGCATCCAGACCAACCTCACCCTGCTGTTCTCCTTCGCCCAGGCTCAGACCTGCGCCGACGCTGGCGTGTTCCTGATCTCGCCGTTCGTGGGCCGCATCTACGACTGGTACCGCAAGAGCACAGGCCTGGACTACACCGGGGCTGAAGACCCAGGCGTGCAGTCGGTGACGCGCATCTACAACTACTACAAAGCCAACGCCATCCCGACCGTGGTGATGGGCGCCAGCTTCCGTACCCTCAGCCAGATCGAACAACTGGCCGGCTGTGATCGCCTGACCATCAGCCCGGACTTGCTGCAAAAGCTCGCCGAAGACAACGGGCCGCTGGAACGCAAGCTGCAACCTGGGGCGGCCGGTGAAGCGCGCCAACCGTTGACCGAAGCGCAGTTCCGCTGGGCGTCGAATGAAGATGCAATGGCCACCGAAAAACTGGCCGAAGGCATTCGCCAGTTTGCGCGGGATCAGGAGAAGTTGGAGGCGCTGTTGGCTGGGCTGTAACGCCGTCAACCTGCAGGAGCGAGCTGGCTCGCTCCTGCATCAGCTTTGTGCCACACCCGTGCCGAACCTGCGAATCGCCAGGCAATACCCGATCAACGCCACCGCCGCCAGCATCCCCCCCGCCACGCCAATCCAGGCGAAACCGAAGTGACTGCCGACCCAACTGCCCATCAGGGCGCCGCCGCCAATGCCGATGTTGTAGATGCCGGAGAACATCGCCATGGCCACGTCAGTGGCGTCCGGCGCCAGTACCAGCACTTTGGATTGCATGGCCAGGCCGAAGCCCATGATCGCCATACCCCAGAAAATGCTCAGGATCACCAGGTACGACTCGGCGCCGCTCAAGGGCAGCATCAGCGTGAGGCACGCGGCCAGGATAAACACCGCGCCGACCACAAACAGGTGCGGGTTGAAGCGGTGCACCAGGCTGAACAGCAACGAGCCGATGATGCCCGCGCCGCCGAAGACCAGCAGGATCAGGGTCACGGCGCTGCCATCCATCCCGGCCACGCCTTCGACGAAGGGTTCGATGTAGCTGTAGGCGGTGAATTGCGCGGTCACCGTGAGCGCGGTGAGCACGTAAAGCGCCACCAGCGCCGGGCGCTTGAACAGCAGCGGCAGGCTGCGCAGGGAACCGGAGTTCTGGCTCGGCAACGGTGGCAACGTGCGCGCCAGCCAGAACACGAGAGCGGCGGCGAAAGCGCCGATCACCAGGAAGGTAGTGCGCCAGCCCATGGCCTCGCCGAGCAGACGCCCCAGAGGAATCCCCAACACCATCGCCAATGACGTACCGGTGGCCAGCAACCCGAGGGCTTGCACTTGTTTGCCCTCCGGCGCCAGGCGCACCGCGAGGGACGCGGTGATCGACCAGAACAACGCATGGGACAAGGCAATGCCGATCCGGCTGACCATCAACAAGCCAAAACTGTTGGCCACGCTGGAAAGGATATGGCTGAGGATAAACATGCCGAACAGCACGATCAGCAATTTGCGCCGCTCGACGTTACGGGTCAGCAGCATCACCGGCAGTGAGGTCAGGGACACGATCCAGGCGTAGATGGTGAGCATCAGGCCGACGCTGGACACGGGCATGTCGAAGCTGGCACCAATGGCGCTCAGCAGGCCGACCGGTACGAATTCGGTGGTATTGAACACAAACGCGGCCAGCGCAAGGGCGATGACCGGTTGCCAGTTGGCTTGGGGGGTTGCGGCTGAAATGCTCATTGAAAGGCGAGGTACTCTGGCGATGATCAAACGGCCACCCAGGACAAGCGCCGCCGCTTGGCATTCTATAGGTTTCTCGGCTGGCTGTTGACGCCGATACCCCTCAAAACACCCTCAGTTTTGTCACGGTGTGGTCACAGTGACGACGTACTTGCCCGACACAATCGGCTGGCCGGCGCTGTCTACCAGCACATACCGCTGATCGTGATCACGCCCAAGGCCGCTGTCTGCAACAGGCGATAGCCGGGGAACGGCGACACCCGCCACCGGCATCAAACTGCGCACGTCGAAGCGATTGGCACGACCGGAAGCGACACAGCCCTTGCCTTCCGTCACCAGCCCACTGCGCGCATTTGTCGCACACCCTGGCTCGACGATGCTGCCACTGAACGCGATGGTGCCCTGCCCCACGGACTGCGCCGCGCCGCATGTACTTGCCCATAGGCCGAGGAGGCCTGCGATTACCGAAATACCTTTACTGCTCATGCCGACACTCCTTCTTGGGCCAGTAAGCAGTAAGTCGCCGGGCTGAGCAGTAACTTGAGGTTATTCGTCGGTTTGAATCAAGGATCCACCTGCGCCATCAACTCCGGAACGCTTTCAGGACGCTTGGCATACCGCTGCGCTAACGCCGCGCAGACCATCAACTGGATCTGGTGAAACAGCATCAACGGCAAAATCAACACCCCCATGCTCGCCCCGGCAAACAGCACTTGTGCCATGGGTACGCCGGTGGCCAGGCTCTTCTTCGAACCGCAGAACAAAATGGTGATCCGGTCTTCCTGATTGAAGCCAAACGCTTTGCCCAGCACGCTCGACGCCACCAGCACCAAGGCCAGCAACACGCAGCAGGCCACCACCAGACCGCCCAGTTCCCACAGTGGGATCTGATGCCAGATGCCTTCGTTGACCGCTTCGCTGAATGCGCCGTAGACCACCAGCAGGATCGAGCCTTGGTCGACGAATTTGAGCCAGGCCTTATTGCGGCCCACCCACTCGCCGATCCAGCGCCGCGCGATTTGCCCGGCGATAAAAGGCAGCAGCAGTTGCACGCTGATTTTCAGGATGGCATCGACCGTGGAGCTGCCTTCGCCGTGCACGTTAAGCAATAACGTCACCAGCAGCGGCGTAAGGAAGATACCGAACAGGCTCGACGCCGCCGCGCTGCAAATCGCCGCCGGGATATTGCCCCGCGCCAGCGAAGTGAAGGCAATCGCCGATTGCACGGTGGCCGGCAAGGCGCAGAGGTAAAGCATGCCCATGTACAGGTCTTTGCCGATCAGCGGCGACAGCACCGGCTTGAGCGCCAGGCCCAACAAGGGGAACAGCACGAAGGTCAGGCTGAACACCAGTAAGTGCAGGCGCCAGTGGCCGGCCCCGGCAACGATGGCCTGGCGCGACAGCTTGGCGCCGTGCAGGAAGAACAGCAGCGCGATGGCCAGGTTGGTGACCCAACCGAAGGCTACGGCGGTCTGGCCGCTGGCGGGCAGCAAGGAAGCGAGGATCACCGTGGCGATCAGGGTCAGGGTGAAGTTGTCGGGCAGAAAACGAGGGCGTGTCATAAGCGGATCTTCCAGGGGTTGCCAAGAGCGTCACCGCGACTCTAACGTAACGGCTTGTTACCGACTAACGCCAATGAGCCAGTAAATGCCGCCTAAAGGACATGACAAAACGGTGCGCCGCAGCATCCCCGGGCTGTCCAGCCTGCCACGGCCGGTGTACGGGCGCACCGAATCCTTGCCCAATCGCGCGTTGACCCGGCGCCACAGCCACCCGTGGGTGCAATTGTCTTACGCGATTTCAGGCGTGCTGGAGATCCAGACCAGCGCCGGCCGCTTTGTCGCGCCGCCGCAGCGGGCGGTGTGGATCCCGGCGGGCATGCCGCACCGAGTGTTCAGCTCGCCCCACACCGAAATGCGCAGCCTGTACCTCGATTGCAGCGTGACCGCCTGGGCCTCGGAGTGTTGCCACGTGTTGGAGGTGAGCAGCCTGTTGCGCGAATTGATCCGCAGCTTCAGCGAGCTGCCGGTGGAATATGCCGAGGACGGTCCCGAGGGGCGCCTGGCCCAAGTGGTACTCGACCAACTCGCCGCCGCGCCCCAGGTGGACTTGATGCTGCCACTGCCCCTCGACCCACGTTTACGACAGATCTACCGCAGCTTGAACCTGCGCCCGGAGCAGCAGACCACACTGGGGCAATGGAGCGAAAAACTGGGGCTTAGCGAAAAGACGCTCAGCCGCTTGTTTTTGAGGGATACCGGCCTGACCTTCCGCGCCTGGCGCCAGCGCCTACGCCTGCTGAGCGCCCTGCCCGCCCTGGAGCAAGGCGAACGCGTGACGGATGTGGCGCTGGGGTGTGGGTATGAGTCGACGTCGGCGTTTATTAATGCGTTTCGCCAGCAGTTTGATGCGACGCCGGGGGAGTTCTTTCGGTGAGGCCTCAGGTACTGAAGGTCGAATGTGGGCGGGGGCGATTCACACAATCAAAAGCGCAGATCAACAGACCGCTGACTTCGTCAGTGAAAAGGATGTAAAAGCCAGAGCAAAAGCAGAGCAAAAGCAGAGCAAAAGCAGGACAGCAGGCTAGGACCTATCTGTCTGATCTATGGAGATCAAACTGTGGGAGGGGGCTTGCTCCCGATAGCAGTGGGTCAGTCACAGCTGCATCAACTGACACACCCTCATCGGGAGCAAGCCCCCTCCCACATTTGGACGGAGTTGGAGCTGAGAACCCGGTCGGCTCTAAGGCCGGCGCGGCCTTGCTTTTGATCTGAAATCGCCCCGTCAACCACGATGGCCGGAATTCGACATTGATTTGGGGGGTAAACCGGCAGGGATGCCGGTTTAGCGGCCCTGCGCCATGGACAGCGCGTGGCGGCGGCCCCTCAAATCAATGTCGGATTACGGGCACACCGAGCCTAGGCGAGGTGCCGAGTGGTGGGGCGAAGGCCTTTTGGTTACTTTTGGCTGGGCTGGCATTCCGGCCTTTACAAAAGTGAACTGCTGTAAGAGCAGAACCCTAGGCGGCCGTTACCGCAGCAACGGATATGTACTCAGCCAGCAAAAGTGGGGATTTTTCTGTTAGAACCCAGCGTCTGGTTTTGGGGCTGCTGCGCAGCCCAACGCGGGGCAAGCCCGCTCACCACAGGGTCATGTGCCAGCCTCTAGGAGTTATGTGAGGCTCAGGAAGTTGTGTCAGCCTCTGGGAGTTGTGTGAGGCTCAGGGAGTTGTGTCAGCCTCTGGGAGTTGTGTAGAGCCCTATACTCATCGGGTCCCCCCCTCCCCGCAAGTTTCAGTGATCAACCCACGTAGCATGCCAGGCACCAGCCCGCTCTGCGTGGAAATGCTGTTCCACACTTCGCCCGACTGCTATTGTGCCGCGCTTTGAAAAACGGCCACAGACCCGCGAGGAAATGCACGTTGAACACTGACGAAAAAATGACTGGGGACCTGTTCGAGGTGGATAAGCGTCTGTCACTCAAGCCCGTGGTGGACTTCAACGCCTACCTGCGCAGCGCCTTCGGTGATGGCCCGTGCACCTGCATCCGCTGCAGTGCCAGCGGTGGCGATGAAAGCGGCTATGAGTTCCAGCACACTTTCAACTTCGACAGTAAACCGACCCAACGCCGCTTTGCCTCCACAGCGGGCAGTGATGTGCTGATGGCGCTGAAGAAGGCATGGTTGTCGTACTCCAAGGCCGAGTTGCCGCTCAGTGGCGTTTTGGCACTGGATACGGTCAAGGAATTTGTCGAGCCACAGCTGCACAAGCGCTTGGCACCGTTGTTCCTTGCCAGCGGCTTGGTCAAGGAAGTCGACGACGAGCTGCATCTGCAACCGCAAGCGGCAGCCTGACCTTTCAGCTCGGGCCGGCAGCTGATCAGCAGTCACCCCGACTCTGGGCCAGAAGACGGTCCACCATCTGACGCAGGCATGCCTGCGTGTCGGCGCCACTGGCTTGGGCGGCGTCAGAACAAGCGCGTAACGGTGAGCGCGACCACGGCGATACGCTCCACGCGCTCATACCCCGGTTTGTCGAGTTCTTCGCCGAACACATCCGGGTCAAGTTCGCGATAGGTCCAGCCCACTGCATCGCTGCCCAATAAAGGCATGACCGCTTTCAGGAACGGGTCTTCCCCGGCGACGATCGCCACCCCGGTGTACAGCACCAGACTGCCGCCCAAGGCCAGGCGTGGGAGGGACTCGCCGACAATACGCACCGACAGTTCCTCACCCAGCGCCCCGCCGCCATGCCGATAGGCGCGTTCGCGGTCGTCGTTCATATAGGGTGGGTTGGCGACGATCAAATCGAACTCGCCTTGGACGCTGCCCAGCACATCACTGTGGTACGCGCTGAGGTTGACCAGCCCCGCCAACTCGGCATTCACCGCCGTGAGGCGCAAGGCGCGCGGATTGATATCCACCGCCAGCACTTCAGCGTCAGGCCGCGCGCGGGCGATCATCAGCGCGCCCACACCTGCGCCGCAGCCGATATCCACCACGCGCTTAATCGGCTCGAAACGCTGCTGCAGATGAGCCTCGATCAGTTGCGCGAAACGGTAACTGTCCGGCCCGAAAAACACCGCATCCGCCTGTGTGGTGGGATACGCCGAATGGGCGAACAACAGATCACTCAGGCTCGACCACCGCACCGTGCTGCGCCACAGCGAATCGTGCTGCTCGACTACATCGGCTTGCTGCAATTCTTCGCGAAAGGCATCAGGTAACAGCCCGTGATCAAACGGCATGGACCAGCCGAACACGTCACGCAGGTCCACCGCCAGCGGCGTCCCCAGACGCTGGTAAAACCGTTCATGGGTCAACGGCGTCGGCGTGATGAAACGGTAGCCGTTTTCCTTCAAGCCCCGGCCCAGGTTCAGCAGGGCGCGATCAGCGAGTTGTTGCGCAGACATGGGTGAATTCCTTAGCGCAGACGTGCGCGCAGTTGGATAAATCGGCGAGTCGCATACAACCCGGCAGGCGTGCAGTGACGGCGTGCCGAGAGCCAGGGCAACAGTGCGGTGAGCTGCTGCTCATCGGGCAAATTCCACAACGAATCCACCAGCGCCTGAATATCCGGGTCGGCCGGGCGATGGTGCTCGCGGGAAGTCCGGCTGCCGCGCCCCGGCCGCACGGGTGCGATGCGCTCGCCGCTGATCCAGTCGCCGGCGATCCAGTCATGCAGCACCTGTTTCTCATAGCCGCTGAACACACCGAACATCGCAGCGCCAGCGCCCTCGATCAATTGCCAGAAGCGGCTGTCGGCCGGGTCCTGGTGGCGCTTGATCCAGCCCTTGTCTTCCATCGCCTTGAGAAACGCGCCGGCCTGGCCCGGCTGGGCCAGCCACTGGTTGACAGTCTTGCCCTCGAAGCGGCAGTAGTCCGAATGCATGTGCTGGCCGAAGGTGCGCTTGCGTTCGAGCATGGCGACCACCTCGTCGTGCAGATCAAACGCGTCGATCACCGCCAGCGTGCCAGGGCCAAGATCGTTGAAGCGATAACCCTCGGCAACGCGCCGGTAGAACTCCGCACGGCCCTCCCCCAGCGGCAGCAGGCTGAGCACCGACTGCGCCGCCTTGCACGCGTGGCCACTGCTGGCGTTGTCGATGGTGACGTGGAGGGTGAAGTAATACGGGTCAATCCCCAGCTCGCTCAATTCGTAGGCGGTGATCAGCAGGTGCAGCGGTAGCTGCTCATAGCCGAGGTTGTAGCCGATGATTTCCGGCAAAAACGCTTCGGCACACAGTCCCAGCGCCAGCTGCAGAGCACCCTGCTGGTAGTGGGCGTCGTCGAGGCCGGCGTCGCTGTCGGTGTCGTGGTCGCTGAGCAATTTGCGGTAGATCAGCACATGGTTCTGCGCCGCTTCGCCGTCGCCCAATTCTTCCAGGTAGGTGGTGAGCAGGCTGTCGAACCGCGGGTCCTGCCAATAGCGCAGCAAACCGTTGAGCCAGGCGCCGTCGACCTGTTTGGTCGGCGCCACGCGTTGCAGGAAATACAACGCCTGAGCTTTGTTCTGGAAGTAGCGCCTTGGATGGCCTTGCTGGCGTTGTTCCAAGTACCCGGCGTAGGCCTGGGCGACATCGGCACACCGCTGCTCGATCCAGGCCGACAATTCTTCAGGCAATGGCGGCAGCTCGGACGACGCCTCGCGCACCTGGCTCAATTGCCCTTGCAGAAACGCCCGCGCAGCCTCTTCAGCGCCCGGAGCTTCGCGATAGAGCTGCTGGTAAACCCCGCGATACTGACCGTGAACCGGGTGGGTGATAGAGGCCGGTTGGCCCGACAGCGCTGTAAGTAGCGTCATGATGGCAGTTTCCGCAAAGTCCGATACAACCAGGCCTCCCGACAAGGAGGCCCCGCAAGAGCGCTGAAAACCACACGCTTCTAAAATGCAGAACCTGCGGGTATGCGGAAAATTCAATCGGGGTTGGCAAGGTACGGATCAGCGGCGATGGTCAGTTGTTCTGACCGCCATGGAGTTCGGTTCGAATGGCGCCGAGAGGCACTGATAGATGTGGCGAGGGTGCCGCCCCCGTTGGGCCGCGAAGCGCCCCCAAAAATGAGGCGGCTGCGCAGTCCAACGGGAGCAAGCTCCCTCGTCACAGAAACCCAGCAGACCTGTTATTTACGCGCCGCCTCCCACGACTTGAGCAGGTCGCCGTAGCTCACGGTCTCGCCTTTTGGCTTCTCGTTCGCCAGTTTCGGTTTCGGTGCGCCCGGTTGGTCGAACCAGTATTGCGCGTCACGCTCGGGGTTCATTTTCGGGCCGCACACCGGTTGCACTTTGGAGCGTTCCAGGCGCGTCATGATCGCGTCCTGCTCCTTGGCCAGGTTGTCCAGCGCCTGTTGCGGGGTTTTCTCGCCGCTGGCGGCCGAGGCGATGTTGCTCCACCACAGTTGCGCCAGGCGTGGGTAGTCCGGCACGTTAGTGCCGGTCGGTGACCACTCGGTGCGCGCCGGGCTGCGGTAGAACTCCACCAGACCGCCGAGTTTGGGGGCCATGTCGGTCATGGCCTGGGAGTTGATGTCAGACTCACGAATCGGCGTCAAACCCACGATGGTTTTTTTCAGCGAGACGGTTTTGGAGGTCACGAACTGCGCGTAGAGCCAGGCCGCGAGTTTTTGCTTCTCAGGCGTGGATTTGAGGAAGGTCCAGGAGCCTACGTCCTGATAGCCCTTCTTCATGCCCTTTTCCCAGTAAGGTCCCACGGGCGACGGCGCCATGCGCCATTTCGGCGTGCCGTCGGCATTCACCACTGGCAAGCCCGGTTTGACCATGTCGGCGGTGAACGCGGTGTACCAGAAGATCTGCTGGGCGATGTTGCCTTGGGACGGCACCGGCCCCGACTCGGAGAAGGTCATGCCCGCCGCTTCCGGTGGCGCATAGGCTTTCATCCAGTCCACATATTTCTGCGTAGCAAACACAGCGGCCGGGCCGTTGGTGTCGCCGCCGCGGGTCACGCTGGAGCCCACCGGATGGCAGTCCTCCACGCGAATGCCCCACTCGTCCACCGGCAAGCCGTTGGGTAGGCCTTTGTCGCCGCCGCCGGCCATGGAGAACCAGGCATCGGTGAAGCGCCAGCCCAGGGACGGGTCTTTCTTGCCGTAGTCCATGTGCCCGTAGATGCGCTTGCCGTCGATTTCCTTGACGTCTTCGCTGAAGAATTTGGCGATGTCTTCATAGGCCGACCAGTTCACCGGCACGCCGAGGTCATAACCGTATTTCTCCTTGAACTTGGCTTTGAGCTCCGGGCGCTCGAACCAGTCGGCGCGGAACCAATAAAGGTTGGCGAATTGCTGGTCGGGCAACTGGTAGATCTTGCCGTCCGGCGCGGTGGTGAAGGACAGGCCGATAAAGTCTTTGAGGTCGAGGGTCGGCGAGGTGAAGTCCTTGCCTTCATTGGCCATCAGGTCGGTGATGGATTCGGTCTTGCCATAGCGAAAGTGCGTACCGATCAAGTCGGAATCGTTGACCCAGCCGTCATAGATGTTCTTGTCCGACTGCATCTGGGTTTGCAGCTTCTCGACCACGTCGCCTTCCTGAAGCAGGTCGTGGGTCAGCTTGATCCCGGTGATTTCACTGAAGGCCTTGGCCAGCACCTTGGATTCATACTCGTGGGTGGTGAGGGTTTCCGACACCACGTTGATCTTCATCCCACGGAACGGTTCCGAGGCTTTGATAAACCACTTGAGCTCCTCAAGCTGCTGCTCAGCCGTGAGCGTGGACGGTTTGAACTCGCTGCCGATCCATTTTTTCGCGGCATCTTCGTACGCATCGGCCCAAGCCGTGGCGCTCAAACCGCTGAGGGCCAGTACGGCAGCCAATGAAATGCTATGTCGCAGCTTATTGTTCTTATTCAACATAGAGACCTCCAGGTTGTTTATTTATAAGGGCATCAACCCCAACGCATCACACTCAACAGCCATACCAGGGAGAGCGCGGACGCCACCCAGATGCTCCAGTCAGTAACGCCGATAACCAGCAAATGCAGGTAGGCGCTGCCGAGAAGACCGATAAACAAGCGATCACCACGGGTGGTGCTGATCGGTAACAAACCGCGCCGGGGGATGCTCGGCGAACGCAGTTCCCAAGTGGTCATGCCCGCCAGAATCAGGGCGATGCCGCCAAAGAACAGTGCAGTGGGGGTGGTCCAGGCCATCCATTCCATCATCGACTCCTCAGACCCGGCCCAGGGCAAAGCCCTTGGCCACGTGGTTGCGAACAAACCAGATCACCAGCATGCCCGGCAGGATGGTCAACACCCCCGCCGCTGCCAGCACGCCCCAATCGATACCCGAGGCCGACACCGTGCGCGTCATCACCGCTGCGATGGGCTTGGCGTTGACCGACGTCAGGGTGCGCGCCAGGAGCAACTCGACCCAGGAAAACATGAAGCAGAAAAACGCGGTCACACCGATGCCGGAGCCGATCAACGGGATAAAAATCTTCACGAAGAACTTCGGAAACGAGTAGCCGTCGATGTAGGCGGTTTCGTCGATTTCCTTGGGCACGCCGGACATGAAGCCTTCGAGGATCCACACCGCCAACGGCACGTTAAACAGGCAGTGAGCAAGGGCTACAGCGATGTGCGTGTCGAACAAACCGATGGATGAATACAGCTGGAAGAACGGCAGCAAGAACACCGCCGGCGGCGCCATGCGGTTGGTCAGCAGCCAGAAGAACAGGTGCTTGTCCCCCAGGAAACGATAGCGCGAGAACGCATACGCCGCCGGCAGCGCCACACTCAGGGAAATCACCGTGTTCAGGCTTACGTAGTACAGCGAGTTGAGGTAGCCGGTGTACCAACTGGGGTCGGTGAAGATCACCTTGTAGTTCGCCAGGGTGAAATCCTGGGGAAACAACGTGAGCCCGCCGAGGATTTCGGTGTTGCTCTTGAAGGACATGTTCAACAGCCAGTAGATCGGCACCAGCAGGAACAGGATGTAGATCAGCAGCGGAATAAGCTTGCGTTTGCTCATGTCAGCGGCCTCAGCGGTTGGCGTCAGAGTGGGTCATGGCGGTGTAGAACAGCCAGGACACCAACAAGATGATCAGGAAATACACCAGGGAAAACGCCGCCGCCGGGCCTAGGTCGAATTGACCTACAGCCATCTGGGTCAACGTCTGACTCAGGAAAGTGGTGGCGTTACCCGGTCCACCGCCGGTCAGGACGAAGGGCTCGGTGTAGATCATGAAGCTGTCCATAAACCGCAGCATTACCGCGATCAGCAGCACGCTTTTCATCTTGGGCAGTTGGATATGTCGGAAGACTGCCCAGGCCGATGCACGATCAATCCGCGCGGCCTGGTAGTACACGTCCGGAATCGCCCGCAACCCCGAATAGCACAGCAGGGCGACCAGTGAGGTCCAGTGCCATACGTCCATCACCAGCACGGTCACCCAGGCATCCGCCGTATTGGCCGCGTAGTTGTAGCTGATGCCCATGGCGTTGAGGCTGTAACCCAGCAGGCCAATGTCAGCACGGCCAAAGATCTGCCAGATGGTGCCCACCACATTCCACGGGATCAGCAGTGGAATCGCCAACACGATCAGTACCAGGGACGACCAACGGCCCTTGGTCGGCATGGTCAGGGCGATGGCGATGCCCAGGGGTATTTCGATCAACAGCACGCAGGCGGAATAGATGAACTGGCGCAGCAGGGAGTCGTGCAGACGCGGGTCGAGCAATACCTGCTTGTACCAATCGGCACCGACGAAATAGCGGCTGGATTGGTCGAAAATGTCCTGCACCGAATAGTTGACCACGGTCATCATCGGGATCACCGCGCTGAACGCCACCAGCAGGAAAACCGGCAGCACCAACCACCAAGCCTTGTTGTTCTGCACCTTGTTCATGGCAGCACCTCCAGCAGGTAATCATCGGCGTAGAGCATCAGCCATTGCGCGGGAAAGCTGATGGAGGCCGTGCCTTCGGGCACCGGTTTGTCTTCGGCCAAACGCACTTTCAAGGTGGCGCCATCAAGCTTGAGCGTCATGATCTTGTAGGTGCCGAGGTCTTCCAAATGTGTGACATCGGCCTGCATGGCGTCGGGGTTGTACTCGTCCCACACGTGGATAAATTCCGGGCGGATACCCACCTGCAATTTCTTGTAGTCCGTGCTGGCGATGCGTTGTTGCAACGCCTCGGGCAATGGCAAGTGGGCTCCGGCAAACCGCACCCCGCCCGCCTCGGCCTGCACTTCGATCAGATTCATCCCAGGGCTGCCGATGAAATAGCCGACAAACGTGTGGCTAGGCCGCTCGAACAATTGCCGTGGCGTGCCGAATTGCACGATCTGCCCGCCATACATCACCGCGATCTTGTCGGCAAAGGTGGAAGCCTCCAACTGGTCATGGGTGACATAGACCATGGTGATGTTGAACTGCTCATGGATCTGCTTGAGCTTGCGCCGCAGTTTCCATTTGAGGTGCGGGTCGATCACTGTCAACGGCTCATCGAACAGGATGGCCGACACGTCGTCACGCACCAGGCCACGGCCCATGGAGACTTTCTGTTTTTCGTCAGCGGTGAGGTTGCGCGCTTTCTTGCTCAGCAGGTTTTGCAGGTCAAGGACTTCGGCGATTTCCTGCACCTTGCTGTGAATTTTCGCCTCAGCCATGCCCTGGTTTCGTAGCGGGAATGCCAGGTTATCGAACACGGTCATGGTGTCGTACACCACGGGAAACTGGAACACCTGGGCGATATTGCGCTTCTCGGGCGTGAGGTCGTTGACCACTTTCGTGTCAAACAACACTTGGCCTTCGGACGGGCTGAGCAGGCCGGAAATGATATTGAGCAGGGTCGACTTGCCGCAGCCCGACGGGCCGAGCAAGGCGTAGGCGCAGCCCTGTTCCCAGACGTGGTTCATTTCCCGAATCGCGTAGTCTTCGGGTCCGGTCGGCGCGGGGTTATAGCTGTGCGCCAGGTTCTGCAAATGGATCTCGGCCATCAGGCAACCCTCGCGACACGGCGCCCGGGGGCCTGGACCAAACGGCCCTGGCCATCGAACACAAACAGTTTATGGGTGGGGATATACACGCGGATCGGCGCGTCGACGTCGTACTCATGTACCCCCGGCAGGTGCAGCACCAACAGGAAGTGTTCGCTGCGCACATGCAGGAAGGTTTCCGAGCCGCTGATCTCGGCGACTTCTACGGTTACCGCCAGCTCCAGATCGTCGTCGTTGCTCGGCACCAGGCTGATATGGCTGGGGCGCACGCCAAAGCGGAATTCGCCCTCGCCGATGGGGCGCAGGTCGACGTTCAGCGGGAAGTGCACAAAATTGGCGAAGCTCACCTCGTTGCCAGCAATACGCCCAGGCATCAGGTTGATCGGTGGCTCGGAAAACAGCTCGGCGGCGAGCACCGTCTGTGGCTGGTGGTAGACCTCCGCAGCCTTGCCGCTCTGGATCACCCGGCCGTCGTGCAGGATGGTGGTGGTGCCACCCAGGGCCAGGGCTTCGTTGGGTTCGGTGGTGGCGTAAATCGCTATGGTGTGGCGGGCCTGGAACAGCTCGCGCATTTCCTGGCGCAGCTCTTCGCGTAGTTTGTAGTCCAGGTTCACCAGGGGCTCGTCGAACAGGATCAGTTCGGCATCCTTGACCAACGCGCGGGCCATGGCCGTGCGTTGCTGCTGGCCACCGGACAGCTCCAGCGGGTGGCGCTGGAGGAACTTCTCGATGCGCAGCATCCTGGCGGTTTCCAGCACCTTGCTCTGGATCACCTCGTTGGACACACCGGCCTGGCGCAACGGCGAGGCGATATTTTCGAACACGGTCATGGTCGGGTAGTTGATGAACTGCTGGTACACCATCGACACGTTGCGCAGGCGCACCGGCTTGTGGGTGACGTCGACGCCGTTCATCAGGATGCGACCGCTGTCGGGTTTGTCCAGGCCGGCCATCAAGCGCATCAGGCTGGTCTTGCCGGACAGGGTGCGACCGAGCAGCACGTTAAAGGAACCGGGTTCGAAACGCAGGGTGGCATCGTCGATCCAGGTTTGGCCTTCGACGACGCGGGAGACATGTTCCAGGGTCAATGACATGACACGACCTTTTTATTATTGGAATGAATCTGGCCAGTCGTCAGAGCGAGTTTCGTGCCAAAAACGGCAGGTGCTTGATCCACAAGGAAATGGAGTGAATGGGATGTTCGGGAGTGAACAATCGGGCTGAACAACTGAACACTCAGGGGGTTGACAATGAACAGTTCTGAACAACACTAATGGGGCCCCCGCGCCTGCGGGGCCCCATAAAAACAATAAAAACAGAAGGTCGCCCGATGGCCGAACCCTTGGCGCACGACACCATCATCCAAGACTCCTGGCGCCGTTGCCGCGCCTTCGGCCTGGACCACCAAAGCACGCCCAGCTTCGATCAATTGCCGGCCGAGGGCATCAGCCAACTGCTGGAAAGCCAGCATTCCCTGGTGCAGACCACGCACCAGGAAGTCCTGCCCTATTACGAAAACATCCTGAGCAATTCCAACTGCCTGATCATGCTGGCGGACAACCAGGGCCAGGTGTTGACCTCGTGGGGCACCCAACGCTTTATCGAGCCCAAGCTGGCCCGTGGATTCAGCGCCGGTGCCAGTTGGCAGGAGCGCTCCAGCGGTACGAATGCCATCGGCACCGCGCTGGCCTGTGCCCAGGCGGTGCATATCGAACACGACGAACATTTCCTCAAGGCCAACCGTTTCATGACCGGTTCGGCGGCGCCAATCTTCGATGCTCAGCGCGAGATCATCGCGGTGTTGGATGTATCCAGCGACAGTTACCTGCCGCCCTCCCACACTCTGGGCATGGTCAAGATGATGAGCCAGACCGTTGAGAACCGGCTGATCCTCAATCTATTTCGTGGTGACCATTTCCAACTGACCTTCAACACCGGCCTGAGCAACCTGGACAGCCAATGGGCGGGCCTGCTGATCTTTGATGAAAGTGGCCAGGTGCTGTCGGCCAACCGCCGCGCCGATAACCTGCTGGGCATCAGCCTGTCGCGGGTGATGATCGACAGCTTGTTCAAAGTGTCGCTGCTGGAGTTGCTCAACCAACCGGAGGGCTTGCCGTTTTCGTTGCAAGCGGCGGGACGCAATCGGTTTCAGTGCTTATTGAAACGCCCCAAGCAGATGCCAGTGCAGGCGCGCGTCTTCACTGAGCCTGTGGTTTCGAAACAGGCGACGATTGGTCTCAACACCCTGCACTTTGGTGATGCTCGCGTAGAAAAAGCCGTGCGCCAGGCCGAGCGTTTGCTGGAAAAAGATATCCCGCTGCTGATCCACGGCGAAACCGGCGTGGGCAAAGAAGTGTTCGTCAAAGCCCTGCACCAGGCCAGCTCCCGCAGCCAGAAGGCGTTTATCGCGGTGAACTGTGCGGCGATTCCCGCTGAGCTGGTGGAATCGGAACTGTTCGGCTACGAAAAAGGCGCGTTCACCGGCGCCAATCAAAAAGGCAGCATTGGCCTGATCCGCAAGGCCGACAAGGGCACGCTGTTTCTCGATGAGATCGGTGATATGCCGCTGCCGACCCAGGCGCGCCTGCTGCGCGTGTTGCAGGAGCGTTGCGTGCAACCGGTGGGCAGCAGCGAGTTGTTCCCGGTGGATTTGCGCATCATATCGGCGACCAACCGCGCTCTGCGCGAGCTGGTGCAAGCCGGGCGCTTTCGCGAGGATTTGTACTACCGCATCGGCGGCCTGACCCTGGAGTTGCCACCCTTGCGCGAGCGTACCGACAAGCAGGCGCTGTTCCAGCAACTGTGGCAACAACACCGCGAGCCCACTCAATGGGCCGGTTTGAGCGCTGAGGTGTTGGCGTTATTCGAGCAGCACCCATGGCCGGGGAATTTGCGCCAGGTCAGCAGCGTTTTGCAGGTGGCGCTGGCGATGGCCGAGGAGCAACCGATACGGGCGGAGCATCTGCCGGATGATTTTTTTGTGGATTTGAACGTGGCGCCGCCGCTGCCGACCAGTGAGTACCTGGACGACAGCATTGATCTGACCCAACGTTTGAAGGCGGCCGGCGGGAATATTTCCCACTTGGCGCGGGAACTGGGGGTGAGCCGCAATACCTTGTACAAACGCCTGCGCCAGCACTAGCGGGGCTTGATCACCACCAGCAAGTCGGTGAAGTACTCCACCTGGATCGGCAGGTTATCCGCCAAGGTCGACAGGGCCGCCGCCGTATCGTCCAGCTTGAACACGCCAGACACGCGCAGGTCGCGCAGCGCTTGTGGGTCGAAACGCACCATGCCGGGACGGTAGCTGGCCAGGGTTTGCAGTACTTCGTTCAGCGGCTGGTCGTTGACTTTGAGCAGGCCGCGAGTCCAGGCGTCCGGGTCGGCATTGCCGATCGCCTGCGCAGGCGTGGCGCGGCCATGGTCGAGAACGGAGCGCTGGCCGGCGGTGACCTTGACGCCCTCCTCGACCTCACCTTTAACCGCCACGGTGGACTCGATCACAGTGACCACTGTTGTGCCGTCCGGCGCACGCTTGACCAGGTAACGCGTACCCAGTGCGGTCGCCGTACCTTGGTCGGTTCGTACCACGAACGGCCGTTGCGCATCTTTGGCCACGTCTACCCAGAGTTCGCCTTGCAGCAGATCGATCACCCGCTGGTGGCCGTCGAACTTCACGTCCACCGCCGAGTTGCTGTTGAGCTGCAATTGGCTGCCGTCTTCGAGCGCGATCTGACGGCGCTCGCCGACGCCGGTGCGCTGGTCGGCCATCCACACCGGCAGGTGCTCCAGGCTCAGCCAACCGCAGAACACGACGCCGAGCACCCCCAGCACCTGTGCGCTGCGCGCCCGTTGCGGGGCAAATGCGCGGTTCAGGGCGAGGCGAGCCGGTTGCGCCGGCACGCTGTCGAGGCTGCCCCATAAGGCGCGCATGCGGTCGATGGCCACGGCGTGGCGCGGGTCGGCCTCGCACCAGGTGTTGAAGGCCTGACGGTCAGCGTCGGTGACATCCTCATCGTGCAGGCGCGTCAGCCAATTCGCTGCTTGCTGGATGATCTGTTCGGTGTTCATGTCAGTGGATCCGCCGCGTGCAGGCTGTGATAGCAGTGAACCAGGGCGCTGGAAATGTAGTTTTTGACGGTGCTGGGGGACACCGCCAGGCGTGCGGCGATTTCGCTGTAGGTCAACCCATCGAGGCGACTCAACAGGAACGCCTCGCGGGCCTTGGTCGGTAAACCGGCGAGCATTTCGGCGATGCGTTCCAAGGCTTGTAGCGCAACATGGATCGCCGCCGGGTCGGGCATGCCGGCGTCTTCGCACTGGATGACCAGCGCTTCCATATAGGCTTTTTCGATACGCCGACGACGGGCGCCGTCGATCAGCAGGCGCCCTGCCGTGGTGGCCAGGAAGGCCCGGGGTTCCTTGATAGCTTGCGGCTCGGCCAGCATCAGGACACGGATGAACGCGTCGTGTGCCAAGTCGGCAGCGTGCTGGGAGCAACCGAGTTTCCTGCGCAGCCAGCCATGCAACCAACCATGGTGCTCGCGGTACATCGCCGTAAGGGCCTGCTGACGCGCTGAGTCGCCCAGCGCGGCCGGAATGTCATGCATGCGCAAAAAATTCTCAAATGGGAAGTGTTACCAATTGCGCAAACAATGCCAGTAAAACAGCGTTGGAGCAAGCGGGCTCACATTCTCTGAAAGCCCGTTGCCACAGGTGTGTCCGCTTAGCGCCAGCTCCACGACACGCCGGTATAGATGCCACGACCATCCGCGGGTGTAGACCGGGCAACATCCAGGCCTTTGTCGTCATAGCCCGGCGTGACCGTGTTGGCGTAACGGCGGTTAGTGAGGTTGCGCAGGTCAACCCAAGCTTGCCAATCCTGCTTTGGCGCGTCGTAGCCGAACGTTGCGCCGACGATCGTATAGGCCGCGGCGTAGTAGGAGTTGGCGTAGTCCACCGCCACCTTTGATGAATGCTCGGTGTTGAGGCTGGTGTAGAAACCGGTCGGGTGGCTGTAGCGCAGTTGCGCCTGATAGTAGTGCTTGGGGATGCCCGGCAAGGTGTTGCCACCAAAGCGCTCGTCGTCACGGTAATGGAAGTCGCTGAAGGTGTAGGCCTGGCGCAGGTCAAGCTTGCCGCTGCGGCCGCCATCCCACACCGGGCTGAGCAGGCCCAGTTCCACGCCTTGATGCACGGTGGGGCTGGCGTTGGATTCGGCAACGATGGCATTGCTGGTTGAAGTCTGGGCTTGAGTTTCTACGGTGAGCAGTTCGTGGCGCACTTCGGAGCGGTAAAGCGCCAGGTCCCACTGGCCGAGCCACGCTTCACCGCGACCGCCGACTTCCAGGGTGGTAGCGGTCTGGTTTTTCAGGCTGACGCCTTCACGCGCCAATCCGGTGGCCGGTCCGCTGCCCGCAGGGAAATACTTGTTGGAACCCCAGATCATCGACCACGCGTGCGGCGGCTCGACGGAGCGGCTGAGGTTGCCGTACACCTGCAATTGCGGGTTGAAGTCGTAACGCAGCCCGATGCGAGGCGCGTAGTCCCAATCGTGCTGGCTGAGCGGCGCCTGGCCTTCGGGATAGCTGACCTGGGTTTCGCGGCGGGTGTAGATGGCGGCCAGGCCGGTGGTCAGCCACAGGTCTGGTATCAGTTCCAGGTCGTTGCCGATATGCAACACGGTGTCGGAACCGAGGTAGCTGTAGTCGCGGGTCTTGGTGCCGGGGGCGTAGCTGGCCGTGTTGCCAGCGGGAATGCGCACATACTCGGCACCGCCGTTATTGGGCATCGCCTGGGTGGTGCGCAGGCCTAGGGTGGTTTTGCTGTCGTGACCGAACACCGTGTCCTGGCGGATGTAATTGAGGGTGCTGCTGACGTCGGTGTAGGCGACTTTCAGACGGATAGTGCCCTCGCGCAGGTCCATCGGGTAATCGTGATACGCCAGGCCAACTTCAAGGCGGGAGTTGTCGTCCAGTTGCAGGGTGGTCTTGTTGGCGATCCAGGTTGAGCCGGGTTGCAGGCGCTTGGAGTCGCGAGCGGCGTTGAGGCTGTTGGCGGCACGCGGGTCGTGACTGATCTGGTCGCGGGTGAGTTTGCCGGGTGTGTCGTTGGTGGTTTCGCGGTAACGGAAATAAAAGCGGGTTTCCAGATTCGGGTTAAAGCGATAGCCGAAGTTGGCAGCCACGCCCTTGCCTGTGGCCGCGCTTTGGCGCTGGTAGCCGTCGGATTCCGAGTCAGTCAGGCTGATGTAGTAGTCCGCATCCCCCAGCACCTGCCCCGAACTGATCTCGCGCTGGGCGTAGCCACGACTGCCCGCCTCATAGCGCACCTGCAGCTTGGGTGCGTCGTAGCCGGTTCGGGTTACGTAGTTGACCGCGCCACCGAGCGCCAGGGCGCCCTGATCAAAACCGTTGGCGCCGCGTAACACCTCGACCCGGCTTTGCCATAACGGATCCTTGAGCTCGTAAGGTGTGCCACCGGGACCGGTCAGCGGCAGACCATCGAACATCTCGTAGAGCCCCGACGCATGGGAGCCAGGGCTGCGGTTGAGGCCCGAACCGCGAATGGACAGTTTCACCCCTTCGTTATTCGCCGCCTTGGCGTACACCCCCGGCTGGTACTTGAACACATCTTCGTTGGTGCTCACCCGCCCCTGCTGCACGCTGCTCATGTCGATGTAATTGGTGGCGCCGGGCACGCTCTTGAGCTGCGCCTGGGCGACTTCTCCAGACGTGGCTTCAGCGGTGGTGACTTCGACCGGCGCCAGCTGCAAGTCTTCGGCATGCACCAGCGAGCTTAAGGTCAGGGCGGCAAACAGGAATGGAGGTTGGCGCAGCAGCATGGGCGAGTCCTTGAAATGCGGGGGCGTGACGGCTGGGCCGTCACGCGAACAGTGATGGGAAGCCAACGATGATCACCAAGTCACGCCTTTTTAATGGACCAGACCCTTCCCACAACACCTTCGGACCCGCTTTCTTTTTAAGTCCAAAAACGAATTAACACATGCAAACTCAGTATTTAAAGAAATAACCACTAACCATTATTGTGGAGCCACTGAGTCACCTACGAGATCACCCTGATGCCAACATCCGCGAACGTCATTGACTTTACCCTTCACCGCAAACGCCGCCAGGCCCGCGCAGCGGCTGAGTTGATGTGGACGATGTACGCGGCGCGCGCAGGGTTGGCGGTGTTTACCAACCACGCTGCGACGCCCAGCGATACCCGCCGGGCGTAGGCCGATGAATTTCCTGCATGTGCTTCCCGAACCTCCCGCCCCACTACCCAAAACGACTACGGACGACGATGTAATCAGCCTGTGCGTCGCACATAACCTGCAACGCCTGCGCAGCAAGCGCCATTTGTCACTGGACGGACTGGCCCGTGCCTGTGGCGTGAGCCGGGCGATGCTGGCGCAGATCGAATCCGGGCGCAGCGTGCCGTCGATCAAGGTGCTGTGCAAGATTGCCAAAGGATTGAAAGTGTCGGTGGCGGCGTTCCTGGAAGACCGCGCATTCGAAGGGGTCGAGGTGTTGCCGGCGCAACAGAGCAAACGCCTGGTGAGTGCCGATGGGGCGTTTATCAGTCGAGCGTTGTTCCCCTACGATACGGCGCGCCAGTCGGAGTTCTACGAGATCCGCCTGCGCGCTCTGGGTGAGGAAGTGTCCGCAGGCCATGGCCCAGGCATCCAGGAAAACCTGGTGGTCGCCCAGGGCGTATTGGAAGTCAGCGTCAATGAAGAGCGCTACTTGCTGTCTACCGGCGATTCGATCCTGTTCTACGCCGACCAGCCCCACCGCTACCGCAACCCGGCGGACAGCGAGGCGGTGGCGTTCCTGGTGATCACCTACCCAGAACGGTTGGACTGAATGCAAAACGCCCCGACTATTCGGGGCGTTTTTGGTTGCGCGGGACCTGTCAGCAGGTGCAGCACATCATTGGCATGCCGTTGCAGCTCATCATCATCGGCATGACGCAATCGCTCATCAACTTGTTCATGAGCATGCAGCAGTTGTCCATCATGGCCATGCTCATGCCCGGCATCGGCATCATTTTGCACAGCATGCCATCGGCCTGCATCGTGCATTCCATCACGCACTTCATCATCGGCATCGACATGCCCATCGGCATCATCATCGGCATATTCATGCTCGCCATCATGGCCATGGCGTCGGCCGACAGGCACATCATCGACATATTGGCGCACTGCATCATCATCGGCATGCCGCAGTTCATCATCATCGCCATCATCTCGGCGTTGGTCTTGAACTGAGCCATGTCCATGCCGGCGGCAGGCTTCATGGTGCACATCATCGCGTCACCGGCCATTTCGCACTTCATGGTCGCCATCATCATCGGCATGCCCATCATCGGCATCATTGGCATGGCGGTATTCATCGGCATCTGCATTGCGTTCATCATGTTCGAAACTCCGTAATCGACAGGAAATGGCTAAGTTCTGGCGCCGATTCTAGTGATGCCGGAGCGCTGCACAAGACGACGGCAGAGCAGCGGGAATGGGTGTTGCGCAGCCCGCTTAGTCAACCGCAACAGCGAAACGTAATGTGATGACCGGCATTCCGCTGTGATGACAACGGCTTGGTAAATCAAAACAGCGAAATCGATGTGATGGATATTCGAACCAGGAATACCCACCAACCTTAAGGAAATAAACGATCTAACGCTGGCTCAGAAACATCAGCATCAGGTCCGGCTGTACTGCAATTCCAGCGTGGTGCTGATCAGGCGAGTGAAGATGGTGAGTATCTCGATCATTTGCGGGTTTTCCAGTTTTTTGGGGAGTACGTCCAAGGCGCATAGGGTTCCGAAGACGCTGCCGTCGGAGAAGACAATCGGCAGTGAGATATAGCTTTCGAAGCCATGCTCCCTGGGCAATGGGTTTTGCCAGAAAACCGGATCCTTGCTGGCGTGTTCGATGATGATGGGGGTGGGATTAGCACGCAGACCGTTGCACAGCGTGGCTTCAAGCTGCAATTCATAGCCGACCTCCACGCCAAAATGCAGCTCGTCGTACACCGCACATGCCACCCAATGGGTATCGGTCATTTTCGAGATCGCCGAGAAGCGCATATCCGTCAGGCGTGTAGTCAGCCGCAGAATATTGGACGCCGTTTCTATCTCGGCGATGACCGCCAGTTCTTCAGAGGTTAAAGGTTTGATAGCGCTCTCCTGATTCTCAAATAAAACCAAGCAGCCCTATACCTGGGCTATTGCAGCTCATTCGCGAAACGCCCCACCGCATTCACCACCTGCTTGGCGCCACCCTGGATCTCGGTGATGACGGCGCCGGCCTGGTTGGCCAGTGTCAGGCCTTGCTCAGCTTGCTCGCGACTGCTGAACATTTCTGTGATGGCTTCGTCGGCGAGGCGCTGGTTCTGCTGGACCACGCTGACGATCTCTTCGGTTGCAGTGCTGGTACGGCTGGCCAATTGCCTTACCTCATCAGCTACGACCGCAAATCCACGGCCCTGTTCACCCGCTCGGGCGGCCTCAATTGCGGCATTGAGCGCGAGCAGATTGGTTTGCGCGGCGATGCCGCCGATGGTCTGCACAATGGCGCTGATCAGCAACGATTGTTTGCCCAACGCCTCAATGCTCCCGGTGGCGGATTGCATTTGCAGAGCAATGTTTTGCATGGTCTGTACAGTGTTCTGCACCACCGCGGCGCCACGTTCGGCCGTGACATCGGTTTGCAGCGATACCTCGTAGGCCACGTTGGCGGCGGCCTTGACCTCGGACTCGCGCAAGACCTGGTCGGTGACCACGCTGGCAAACTTGACCACTTTGCACAGCTTGCCTTCCGCATCGTGCACCGGGTTGTAGGTAGCTTCGAGCCACACCTCGTTGCCACGGCTGTCCACGCGTTTGAAGCGGCTGGCGACAAATTCGCCGCGATTGAGGGTTTGCCAGAACGCGGCGTAACCGCTCGAAGCGGCCTCCTGCGTGGTGCAGAACATACTGTGTTTTTTGCCGACGATCTGATCGAGCGTGTAGCCCATGGCGTCGAGGAACTGGGTATTGGCGGTGACCACCGTTCCGTCCAGTCGGAACTGGATGACGGCCGTCGAACGTATCAACGCGTTGATAAACGCTTCGTTTTCTTTGGCTTGCTCAATGGCGCGACTGACTTCGGTGCCGTAGCCCTGGATCTGCGACAGCCGGCCGTCACGCCCTCTGATCGGGCACCATGTCAGGTTGATCCACGCCAGGCTGGCGTCACTGCGCAGGAAGCGGTAATCGTCACTCACCGGCTCTGAGCGGGCGATTGCTGCGTTGAAGTCACGAAAACAGGGTAAATCCATGACGTAAGGCGGAACAATTTCACTCAGGAGTCGACCCTGCAACTGTTCGCGGGAGTAGCCCAAAGCCCGGGCAAAATCCTCGTTGACGGCCGTAAGCCGCAAGTCGGCATCCAGGCATATGGAGAGCATGCCACGGTCATACTGCGCAACAAGCTGTCGTAACTGGAAAAGCTCGTCGTCCCGGCCCTGCAGATCCTTCTTCAAACGGCGATTAAACATGGCGGCGTCCCTGGGGTAGTCATCACTGCATCGGCCATGCGGCCTACGGCTTAAGCATAGGCCGACGAATAGTCACTTGCCCCTCAGTTGTTCCGCTCAACGAAGATGGATTAATCGCCGGGCTTATCCAGTGCCTGCATCAGATCGTCTGCCTCGGATCCCACCGCAAACCTGAACCCGTACATCTCATCAGCCGCCAGTATTTCCCGAAGGGCCTCGATCAACTGCGCTTCGGTGGGTGAGTCACGCAGCAGTTTGTGCGCAGGCAATAACAACTCGGCGGGAACTCCCTCGATACTCGCGGCGTTGATCACCGCAAAGAGGATAAAGCGCAGGCGTATCTCGCGGTCCGTCGGCCACACCGTTTTTCGCTTCCCCAAGGTAGGGCCTCACTTTTTCGGAAAAGTCCGAGGCTATTGCCGACGTCGGGGTGTTTCAAGCACGGGGGTGCAAGATAGGCTGTTTCCTACAGCCAAAAGAGAAAGACCTTACCTGCACGAGGATTAGGGTAGTGCATATCGGGCTGACGCTACCGCGTTGCCTGCCGGCAGCTCACTGTACTGGCAGGAAATTCATCAGCAATAAGCTTTGCGCATAGTTGAGACCTATACGCCGGTATCGTTCATCAAGCATCTGTGTCAGCAGATCGAGGCGCGCCACAATCTTGCCAAATTCCACCGCAAAACTAAGGTTGCTGCCCTCCTCCGATATCTCATTGGAAAACAACAGCAACACGCCATTCGCATCCTGGCGCTTGCTGAGCAGCCATGTGGCCTTCTCGATATTGCGCGCGGCATTGCTGACAAACTGTGGATTGATCGAGTCGGTTATGTAGAACTCGGTGCGCCCACCATGGGCTGTCACCAGCATGCTGCCGATCGCATAGATAAACGCACCGACTCGATCGCCCTGAAACTCCGGGCTCAAGGAGTAGCTCAAGGCGACCAGATCGCGACGCTCGCCCAGGGCGGGCAGCGGTCGTCGCTGCTCAATCGCCTGGCGAATCTCTCGCTCGGCACTCACCGCATCCGGGTAACCCGACTGTCGCCACTGGCTGGGATTGCGCAGATAGAGCTTGCTCATCAGTAAATACAAACTTTGCAGGTTGTCACGCATGCCCAGGGTCGCCATACGATCGACACTGGTTTGAAAGAACTCATCGGGCTTTCCATTGCTGAACTGCTTGGCAATGTCCTGCCCCTGTTGCTGGGTGCAACCAGTGGCGCCGAGTACAAACATCGCAACCAACAGCAGTGGCCGGCGTAGGCGACGAATGATTGAAAGAGGAAACGTACGATCCATCGAAACCCGATCTTGTTCTACTGCCCTCGCGGGGAATCGGCGGGGCTGGGACAAGGATAGAGCCGAGAAATCAAAAAAAGTGCGACCGATATCGGCAGATTGTGTTCGAAGTGTGTGCCAGAGCGCTTCGTGACGAATTCGTCACAGGGTCTATACTTCTGGAAGCAGTTGAATGTGTTGTTGGCGAGCCAGGGTTGCATTTCCATTTTCGAGCGTTCTGGCGCATATATGTACATTGCCTACGGCACTACCACCAGCAACTGCCTACGAGGTGACGGCGATGAAGCATCCAATTCGAGCACAGATGTTTGCCCAGATGATTTGCCTGCTTTCGGTGGCTCAGCTTTTCTGCTGATTGAGATGAGAAACTGCCTTTAACAGCGGCTGCGGGTGTGGCAGTGAGAGGTATTGCCCATCTGACTCCAAAATCCCAAAACCAAAAAAGCCCCGCATTGCGGGGCTTTCGTATGAATCTTGGTGGGAAAGCAGGGATTCGAGCGCTTCTTGGACACCCCATAGCCTCTCTAGGCCAAGAAGTGCCCATGCTGGATCTACTTATGCTTGCCAGCGCATTCGGCAACCGCGAAGAAAATATACTTCATCGGTGCTCAACCATTCGAGTCCCGTGAGGCACGTACTTCACCAGAGACGGAAGTCTTTTTCAGCGCTTCCTTTACTGGAAAAAGACCGCCCCTAACGTGGAGTCATTATTTGGCTTGGCGAAGCACAAGCTCCGACAGACGAGTTTTAACTCGGAAGCAGAACTCGCGAATTTGAAATTGATAAGCGGGCATAACCATGTAGTTTAAATCGGGACCTAACGAGTCTTTAATTTCCATGTATTTAGCAGTTTTGGCAGCAATGGCTTGGTATTCCGCTTCATATTTGGCGTAAGACGCTTTGTTGTAAACCTTTAAAACATCCAGCTCTTTACGGCATTGCTCAGCGCGATTTTGATTTAGGTCTGTTTCTGATTCTGACTGAGCGGCTTCAGCAGAGGCATGGACTGGGGATTCAGCACTGGCGTTCGCAGCAGGTGCAGCTTCATAACGCACAGTCCAATT
Organism: Pseudomonas sp. W22_MBD1_FP4; assembly: GCF_052113765.1. Classification (NCBI taxonomy): domain Bacteria; kingdom Pseudomonadati; phylum Pseudomonadota; class Gammaproteobacteria; order Pseudomonadales; family Pseudomonadaceae; genus Pseudomonas; species Pseudomonas sp. W22_MBD1_FP4. The sequence goes on from NZ_JBGQOI010000010.1 coordinate 108,768, forward strand.
TTCTGGTGTCGAATGGGCGACTTCAGGTGGTGCTTCATGGACCACGGCAGGGGGTGGAGTCACGTTAGGTTTTTCTGGAGTTTTCGTAGCGCATCCCGAGAGGGCAAGTCCTACCACTACAACGATGCCACACATTTTATCCATCGGTTTCACCAAGAAGTAATTACGGTTGGCTGAGTCGTTAGGTTCTGGGTAAAAGTCATAACTCATTCAGTGATCGAGTGTAAATTTTCTACCAGACTCAAGGCGCTCAGCCTCTCTTCCTTGAGTGCACAGATGAGCGATAATAGTAAAAAAACAAAAAGATGACGAGTAAAAGCTCTTCAGAAAAGCCACAAAATTATTGGGACAATTTATGGGACCAAACTAAGCATGCCCCCTGATTGGGGATGCTGAGCGGGAGAATCCGGACCGACACGCCAGGAAGGCAAAGCAGGTACAACGCGGCTACTAAGCACTGTGGTGGTTTCAACTTCGTGATAGACGGCCCAAGACAGCATCGAAAGTTATCGACATTCGCGGCCCGAGTCAGCCACTGGTGCACGGTGAGCAGGCGGTTACTAAACGGGTTACAGAAGGAGATATGCAACCGTCAAATCCTTCGAATAGGCAAATTTAGGCATGCCTATGACGAACCGTCTTCCGCAACCAGAACTCCAGAAACACGAAAGTCCCGCATTTGCGGGGCTTTCGTTTGAATCTTGGCGGGAAACCAGGGATTCGAACCCTGGGAACGCTATTAACGTTCGCCGGTTTTCAAGAATGCCAACTTAACGATACAAATCAACAACTTAGGTCTTCATAATTTCCGCACCAGAGCATTTTTTGATGCCCTACAAGCCGCATAGAACAAGGGGCACGCATCAGGTTGCGGAAACGAATTACCCCTCCCCCGGCGTCCTGCCGACCGAACACAAACCACCAATAGGCCGCTACTCAACAGAAAAATCGTATGGCTGCATCCGGCCAAATGCGGTCAATCGACAGACCAGAACAACTCCAGCCTTGAATAGTCATTTCGTGATCTGCTTGCCATCTCGAATGTAGCAGTCATGTCGTAGTCACCGGCCTCCACAACAAGCTGAACCAAGTCGTGCTGTAGGTCTTCCTTCAAATAATCGATCAAATTACAGGCGGCTAGGACAGTGCAGTCTGTCGGTGCGTCCTTAGTGTAACCTCCAAGAGCACGCTGAAAAAAACTAGCCAAGTCGTTCGCTGCCTGTTCAGTTATTTCGGAATACTTATTCAGACCAACGTTATACAAAGCATTCCGCATGTCCCCCTTCAGGCAGCAATGCGCTCGCTTGTAGGCATATTGGTAGCTGAACAACAAACCTCCTTCAGGATAAACGAGGTGAGATGAGTCCGCCGACTCCTCAAGGAAGGCTACCGTCCGATGTGAGAGCATTTTTTCTACCTTGAAACTTTGACTGTCCGGATTGCTGAGTGCACATAAGCACGGCTTGAGGAGCAGGATACACTGCCGGCCAGAATGGACGGTGGCGAGAGGCAGCAAGTGGCCGTCAGCTGTCTGTTGTAGGGAAGCAAACGCCAACCACGCCGCAAGTGAGGATAACGGCCGCTTTGGTTATCGTGGCGCGCGATTGCTGGCCCCGCATGAGTGATGTCACAATGATGTGCCACGCCTTGCACGCTCAACGATAAGCGCGATTCACGGACTATCACCATGCCTAGCCTCTGTTACTGTTCTAACACGCCAGGCCCGCCGAAGAGACTTCTCCTGGTTCGGCTGCGTCGACTGCTGTGTTTTGTGCTCGTCTGGGGTCAGGCTGCGTGGGCGGGTCCTGGCCCTCAACAGAATGGCGCCGAACAGGTGATTGATGTCCAGCTACGTTGGAAACATCAGTTCCAGTTCGCGGGCTACTATGCCGCCATCGCAAAGGGCTATTACCGCGAAGAAGGACTGGACGTGCGCTTGCACGAAGGTGGCCCCCATGTCACACCGGTCGAAGAAGTGCTCTCTGGGCGTGCCCAATACGGCGAAGCCAATAGTGAACTGCTCTACGCACGTCTGCATGGAAAGCCCTTGGTAGCGCTGGCGGTGATTTTTCAGCATTCACCTTCCGTGCTCGTGGCTCGCACAGACCAAGGTGTTCGAACTGTGCACGACCTGATCGGCAAGCCGTTGATGCTGATGGATGCACAGACCGATGCCGATTTTCTGGCGATGTTCCGTAGCGAGGGTATACCCTTCGAAAAACTACAACTGCTACCCAGCAGTTATCAAATTGGGGATCTAGCCAGCGGTAAAGTGACGGCGTTCAACTCGTACCTGACCAACGAGCCTTTCTACCTGCAAGAGCGGGGCGTGGAATACAACATCATCTCGCCCGTCACCTACGGGATCGACTTCTACAGCGACATCCTGTTTACCAGCCAGGCCGAGATTGACGAACATCCACAGCGGGTGGAGGCCTTCCGCCGCGCTACCCTGCGCGGCTGGCGCTACGCGATGGATAACCCCGAGCAAATCATAGACCTGCTGCTCAATCAGTACTCGGTGGAGAAAACTCGCGCGCACTTGCAATTCGAAGCTCAGGCCATGCGTCCGCTGGTGATATCTGACCTGATCGAGATCGGTCATATGAACCCAGGGCGCTGGCAACGTATGGCTGAAACCTTCCTCGAACTGGGTATGGTCGACAATATCGCCGGTCTGGAAAACTTCATTTACGATCCCAACCCGCCACAGCTCATCGAGCGGCTGCGCAAGACCATCGTGCTGATCAGTATCGGCTGTGTGCTTGTCCTGATGTTCGCTCTGGTTCTGTTGAATGCCCAGCGCCATCTGCGCAACGAGATCAAGTTGCGCAAACTCGCCGAAGAGGAAGTACATAAGCTGGCCTTCTATGACAGCCTGACTGGCTTACCCAATCGCAATAGTTTTATTCCCTTTGCTAGTCAGAAGCTGCTGGCCGCAAAGAGCCGTGGAGAACATCTGGCCCTGTGCTATATCGACTTGAATCACTTCAAGCAGATCAATGATCGTTTTGGCCACCAGGCAGGCGATGCCATCCTGATCCACGTAGGCACGGCCATCAAATCCAATATTCGCGAGTTCGAAATAGCCGCACGCATGGGCGGTGACGAATTCGTAGTGCTGCTCGACGGCGCGCATCACAGAGGCGATATCCAGCGCATCACCCATGAAATCTGCAAGGCCGTCGACCTGCCCATTCCATGGAAAAACAGCCAGATCAAGGTCAGCGCCAGCCTAGGGGTGGCGTGGTATCCGGAAGATGGCGAAGGTCTGGACGATCTGATTTTCAAGGCCGACACCGCCATGTTCCAAAGCAAAGCCAGTATCGCTGCGCAGGCTTGAAGCTGCTTGTGTGGTGCCCCTGCGAAAAGACTTGGTAGTTAGAAACCAGTGCGCCACTGCGGTTTGCGTGTGCGTCGTCCTTCGCATGACGTCTCTAGTCAGCGCCGTGACTGACCCGGATTGTAGAAGCTGAATGATCTAGAGCCGCCTACGGTAATCCTCCGTCCGCTTCTGGCCGTTTTATGCCTCTCTCCAGGGGCAGCAATCGGCCAGAAGCGGACCTTGAATATCCAAACAACTGCCGAGGTCCATAAACGCATCACGCGTGAGTGCTGGCTCAACGGGCTCGGACTCGGAACTACATGGCCCCGCAGAAACCCACGAACTCAAGATATGTCAAATGCGGGGTAAGCGTCAGGTTAAGGCACGTTGCGATGAGTAAACGCCTAGCAACTGGCTACATATGGCTCCATCAGCGAGCCTCCAACTGCGGATTTTCGATAACAAAAGCCGCTTCACTGAAGCGGCTTTTCTTTACTTGGAGATGTTTGCTAATACTGCTGCTTTCGCGTCTCTACCGTCGACGGTAGTTACACCAGTCAGCCAGCTATCCAGAGTCTCAGGATGAGCGGCCAGCCATTTTTTCGCTGCACTCAAAGCGGGCTCCTTTTTGTCAAGGGAGTTCATGATGCTGCTCTCCATGTCGACCGTAAATTTCAGATTGCTGTACAACTTGCCAACGTTACCGCAGCGCTCGGCATAGCCTTTGGATGTGATGGTTTTGACCGTTGCTGCGCCGAAATCGGGACCGAAGGAATCATCACCACCCGTTAGATACACGATGTCCATGTTCACGTTCATTGGGTGAGGCGCCCACGCCAGGAACACAATGGGCTTCTTGCGTTGAATCGAGCGACCTACCTCTTGGATCATGCCTGCTTCACCAGACTCGACCAGTTTGAAATCCTTCAAACCATACGAGTTGTCCTTGATGATCTTCTGCACCAACGTGTTTCCGCCGCTACCAGGCTGGATGCCGTAAATGCGGCCTCCGAGCTGGTCTTTAAATTTCTCTATGTCCTTGAAATCCTTCAACCCCTCATCGGCCAGAAATTTTGGAACTGCGAGTGTGTATTTTGCACCTGTGAGGTTAGGGGTTGGGAGAACGGACAAAGAGTCCTTTAGGGGGGTAATCAGAGGATCCTGAGATGGCGACCAGTAGTTAATGAACGTATCCAGCTTGCCATCGCTAAGAGACTTCAGAACGATTGGCAGTGAAAGCATGCTGTCGTCAAATTTATAGCCCAGGCCTTCGGCAACCACCTGAGTCAATGCGTTTGTCGATATACCATCGAGCCATCCCACGTTCGCCGTCTTGATGACTTGGCAACTGCTGGGTTCTTGAGCCATAACCAACACGCTTTGAGATGCCAAGGTTACCGCGATCACGGTTTTGTAAAACTTGTTCATCCGACTCCCCTCTAGAGTTGCACTAACTCTGTTTGACGTATCTGGATGGCAGACTCAAATTTGCACGTGGCTGACGCTTATGAATTGCGCCTTTCCCGCTTCGATTATCGGCCAATCGCCAGTACGGCATAACCGCGTTTCTATTATGAGGAGCATGCGGTTTTCTTATGGATCAGTAGGGAGGGATCCACCTGGATATGCACGTCATAGCGGCAGCACGCTGCCGCTATGACGCAAATTTGAACCGTAAGTAAAGTGCCTAGGCCACAGGTTGGTCGAGCGCGCTGCGGCCCATAGTCTGGTTACCAACGTACTTTTGATCGAATGCTGGCCGAGTAAAAATCCTCCGAACCATAGGCTCGAAGTGCTCCAAAGGGCGAGTCGGGTAATCAGGGTCAAAGGATGATTGGTCCCATTCCTCACAGAAGCGCACACAGCTTTCGTAGTACGGGTGGTCTTTGTATAAATCCCGCTCATTCCGATCACCGCCGAAGAAGTGAACGTAGTAGTAGTTCTGGAAAAGGCCGTGATAATTGATGACCCAGGTCACCTCTGGACGAACATAAGGGCGAAGGATGGATGCTGCATACTGGGAGTGGTTGTAGGGGGCGAGCTCGTCGCCCAGGTCATGGATCAGCGCTGCAACCACCATCTCCTCATCTGCACCAGCGTCCTCAGCTCTACATGCGGTCTGAAGCGAATGAGCGAGCCTGCTCACCTTGTAACCGCTTAGAGAGTGTTCCAGATCCCGCAGGCATTTGAGGAGCCGGTCAGGAAGCTCTTTTGCGAAATCAGTTTCCAGCTGGGTCAGCATTTCATATTCGGCTTTGGTGCCGTCTTTCATCTGGGTAAAAGCTACGGTTTCCATCATCAGTCCTCAGGCTTTCGAATCTTATTGAGCTTTCAAGCTTCTTTTCATGGCTTTGTAGATGCCTTTGGGGCCATCCATATCCATGTAGCAACCTTGCAGATGACGGCGACCTTCATTGGTATCAAAGCTCGTCCGGCCATGGAGGACACGCGTGTTATTGAACATTTGCAGCTCGCCCTTCTCCAGCTTGAAACGTCGCTCAAATGCCGGATCCACAAAGAGCTCGCCCATGCGACGACGTGCACGGTGGAATACGGCCATGTCGTGTTCATTCAGCAACGGTAGATAGTCGAGGCGTGGGCTATAGCTGACACCTGTCATTCGGCCCAGCGCGTCGGTCATGATGATTGGCCGCCGCTCAATCAGCTCAACGTCGTTATCGACGTGGCGGTAACGCACAGGCACGTTGGCCAGCAGTTCGAAGCCTTCGGGATCTTCCAATTTAAGCTGCTCTGCGACCGCGAGACTGTCAACGAGTGTAGAGAGCCCCCCCGATGTTTCGTTGATCAGGCAGTGCAAAAGCTGGATGCCAGGCATCGGATCGCGATAAGGGTTATCGGTATGAGGATCGAGGTGAATTGAGCGATAGGCCAGGTCATTGGAGTTCGGCCGGGAGTACACCTCGAAGTACTTGCCGAAATTGGTTTCGCGCACCTGGCCAAAGATTCTGCCTACATCCAGAACTGACTCGGCTTCGGTAGGCACGTTCTGGATAACGACAACCCCATAGGTCAAAAACTTGCTGAATGCCTCCAATCGATAATCGAAGTCAGTCAGTCGGTTGAAGTCGATGTAGATGAGTTGGGTGTCAATGTTGCTCTTCCAACTGATGGGCGTTGGCAGGCCATCCAACGGATCGAAGTCGGCACGAAACTCCGTGAGGTCATACAGCCCCGCATAACCATCACTGAATGACAGCCATGCCTGATCTACGCCTTTGGCCTCTGCTTCAACCAGAGTGATGCCGTCAGGAAGGTTATGCGGGTTAAACAGTCTTTGCTGAGTAGTGACATCAAGACTGACAGCGTCCTGGCAGCGCTCCCGCAACCACAGCGGCGCTAGCACAATGGTTTCCCCTGGCAACTGTGCGATCACGGATGCCGGTTGTTGCTTGATTTCAAAAGTGACCTGTACCATGAGAACCTCCAAATAGGTGGTCTCAGTATCCTTACGTGCTCAGGGGATAAACACCCGCAATCCCCTTATTAGAGGTATGCATAAACGTTATGGAGCCGAGCGAACAGGACCTCCCGCCACTTAAATCTTTGGTCGCCTTTGAGGCCACAATCCGCTTGGGTTCGATGACGGCCGCAGCTGTTGAATTGGGCACTACTCAACCGGCGATTTCTCAGCGGATTCGCACCTTGGAGGAGTCGCTTGGGTGTGTACTCTTCGAACGTAACGGTAAGCTGTTGCGACCCACCTATGAGGGTCAGCAGATTTATTCAGGCCTAGCATCCCCGGTGAGTGAAATTAAGGCAGCGGTCAAGCGCATGCGTCGCCATTTCAACAAGCAGAAACCTACCATCTCGATCGCTGCGAATTTTGGATTCTGCTATTTCTGGCTTATGCCGAAATTGCCTGCGCTCCAGGGCCAGTTCCCCCAGATCCAATTCAAGATTCGCCCAGTAAACCTTGACGATGATCCGATGCTTCAAGATGCCGATATCGCCATTCAGTTTGGATCCCTCGACGGTGACTTCCGATTTGAAAAGCTACTGATCCCCGAGACGGTATTCCCAGTATGCAGTCCAGACCTGGCTGAAAAACTGGGGCTACTGGAAGGTACGAAAATAAGCAGTATCGAGGATCTACCGCTGCTTCATAAGGACAGCGATGACTCCCGGTGGCTGGATTGGCATCACTGGTGCCTGCACGCGAAGATCACTCCGCCAGAGGAAGCGCCAGTTTTTTGCTTCAATAACTATCCGTTGCTGCTGACCGCTGCGCAGGAGGGTCAAGGTATCGCCTTGGGCTGGGCTGGGCTGATCGAAGAGCAGATCAAGGCGGGCAAATTGATCGCTCTCGGGCCTTCAGTAGACCGGCCTCACCGGGGTTACATTGTGAGATCGAACTATCACGAGACACTTCTGGTGAGGGATGTCCTTCAGTGGCTGATTGCGGCAAGCTGACCTTAAAGCCTGCGCCGTTGAATGCCCGCCAAATCCGTTTCCGCTGCTGAAAATTGTGCTGGCGAGGTATTAGATTAACTCGATGCCGATCCCGCCAGGGACCAGACTCGTCTATCTGGCGAGCATTTTCGCCTAAATGGGTGTCCGGTTTCATTAAACCAATACAGTAGATCTTTAGCCCGGCCGGCTTTCATCATCGCTTTAATCAACTTGATTTTTTCCACAGTTTCAACCGTTCCCGAGAGTGGTTTGTTGAGTTTTTTGATTGAAACCTGTCCATGATCTCTTTAGCAGATCACATCCATGAACGATACCTTATCCGCTCCCGAGGTGAACGACAGTCTGCTTTTGGCCGAGAGTGGACAACCATAATCTTGGAGCTAGCTTCCCAGTGCCAAATGCTAAGCAGTTCACCCCTCGGAGGAACATTGATGCCTAGTCAATAAGGGCCGCGGCGCCTATCACGTCGTCGAACGCTCCACCGGCAAGGTCATGGGGATGTGTTTCACCTGGAAGGCAGCGATCAACCGCGCCCAGGTGCTGGAGGCTCGCGCCGATGGCAAGAAGATCCATATCGAAGGTTGGTCGCAGTGATCAGCGCAACCCTATGAAACGCACTATCAACTAGGTACGAAAACGCTGGCGGCAGGCATGGCTTGATTTGTTAGCACATGAAATCGAAGAGGTAGGCCATGGCCGAGGAAGAGCAGACGGCGGAAGCCCTGAAGCAGAGCCGCAAGCGCGAGAAGGCCGCAGCGAAGGACGCGGCATTGGCCGTCGAGAAGTTTACGGTTGAGGTGGCCGGCGTGTTCAAGGCCGACCTCAAGCGTCTGATGAAGCAGCATGGCTTCAACAACCAGCAGGAGGTGCATCAGAACCTTCTGCGCAACGTTATCGCTGCCGACTTTGAAACAGCCGCGCAAATGCTCAGGTGTGTCACGACACCTTTTGTTGTTACTGAAAAGGTCTCGCAGATCATTAGAGCCGCAGGCCTCAAATCACTCGCCGACGATCCACACGATACTTACGACGAAATCAAGAGACCATCATAATCCACCCTACCCGCTGCATCCGGTAACGGAGGGCACGACTTAACGGGTTGATTAAACAAGCTTCATTTTTTCGATAAATATTTTATCCAGTTCAGCCCCAATCCGGAGCACGTTACTGACCGCCGCAAGAACATCTAACTCAGACTGCTCCGCTATATTATTTGCTTTTTCCGACAAGGCTTGAGCGAATCTGTCCACCCCCCCACCCTCGAGAAAGCGCTTCGAAGTGTCTGCACTTTCCTCATAAGCGCGCGTCAAATGGCATGCGCCATTACAGAGACCTTCATAGGCGTCAGCAAACTCCTGAAGTTTCTTAGAGATTTGTTCGCCCACATATAGTCTGGAGGTTTTAATATGTACACCGAGCCTTGCGAATTCACCTGGCGACGTATGCTGCCCTTCTAGCTGAAGATGAAGAAATGTATCTGCAAACACTTCATACAATTTGCGCTGATACTCATGAATACTGATTCGGTTAGCTAAGTTTGCTTCTTTTGCGGACTTCCAAGCAAACCCAGCGGAAGCAACCGCGACCACAAAAGCAGTGCCCGCAATTATATTAGCCCACAGTTCCGCATCCATAATCTGGTCCCTTTCGGCCGCTTACAGATTCAAAGAAAAACGCCCCATATTAACGAATCACGTAAGCCATCGAGTTATTAATCTGGTGCTGATGCTCCTGTTAAATTATCGATAACCGGGGATGCTGTAGCCACTGGAGCGATCGACTGAACCCGCGAATAAATGTCCTGAGCTACTTTATTGGCTTGTTGTTGAGCAACCTCGTTCGCATCATTAACAATAGATTGCGACAACTCAAGAGTTCCATCTATAGGGTTACCTGCTTTATCAATGGTGCCGCTTGGCTGAGGTAATGCCTCTCTATGAAATACTACAGAGTAATGACCGAGAATCCCTTTTAGATAATCCAAAGCAGGCAAAGATCGAGCATCAGCACTAACCTCAACCGCCTTATTACCTTCTCCAACTTTCAATGAAAAAGGGTGAGCCTTTTGCAACGACTCATTTTTATGAGACTTCCACCAAAAAATAAACCCAATAGTTAAAAATGAAAAACCAACTCCAGCCGATAGATAGTAACTCTTACCTTGAGCCTCCAACCAGACGGAACCGGCAAAAAAAAGAGCTGCAATAATAAATATAAGCGTTACTGCGATCTGATTACCTTTTGGGGCCAGCTCTATACTACCGCTTGCTTTGACTTCCATATCAAGCTCCGATGCTTACAGTACCGTCAGGATTTTTGATAGGTTGATAAATAGGATGCGTCGACATCGGAAGATTCATATTCAAGAATTTCACTGCGTTCATCAAAACACCTTGAACTTCCACAGAATTTGAACCATCAATATAACAATTTTTTACCGTAAAATATGGCGTCTCAATAATCAGCTTACAGTTATCAAATCGGCAAGCCTCAAAATTCCAGCCATCCAACTTAATAACTTTCTGATTGTACCAAAGCCCATTTAGTACGGGATATTTAAAGAATGGAGGAAGCGGTGGAGTTTCACTCTTATTTCCGTGAGCGGTAAAAGCGTTCAACCCTTGTAAAAGACCGTTATTGTTATCTTCCTTCGCCATTGGATTCCCTCTAAAGAATTTACATAAATTTTCAACCCGAGTGCAGATGATATACGGAGTGATGTCATTATGCCCAAGACAATCTGGAAATTGATCGTCACGCTGCTCTAGCGCCCTCCAACTCCGCTAAATAGACACGACTCCGAAAGGAGTACATCCGTACTCCAACATCAAAACCTCTACTCCCTAGAAGTCAGCCGCTTTAACGACAAGGACACCACCTGGAAATTCAAAGCGAAACGCTTGCCGAGGAAGAACTGGCGGCGATCACAGGCTACATGATCCCGTCCGGCCAGATTACGTGGCTGAACCAAAACGGATGGAAGTACGTGCTGACCCGAGCGCGCCGCCCGGTTGTCGGCCGGGTCTACGCCCGCATGAAGCTGGCAGGCGTGAAACCATCAGCAGAAAACGTAGCGTTAGAAGCCTGGTCATTGGATCTGTCAAAGGTAGGATAAATCGATGCGAGCGAAAAAGGCGGCAAACAGGGATCTGCCGCCGCGAATGATTCGACGTGTGCGCACGCTGAAAGGTGGAAAAGAGTGGGTCGGGTACTACTACGACGGAAGGAATGAGGAAGGGAAGCGCGTTGAGATACCGCTCGGGGGGGATTTGGATATCGCCAAAGCTGAATGGGCAAAGCTCGACTGCAAGCCCGTGCCAAAGAAGAATGCTCTCCTGGGCCAGGTGTTCGACCGCTACGAGAGAGAGATAATCCCCGGCAAAGCGCCGAAGACACAGAGCGATAACCTGCTGAGCCTGAAGCAGCTGCGCAAAGCCTTCTGCGATGCGCCCTTCGACGCGGTGACGCCGCAGATCATCGCCCAGTACCGAGACGGCCGGACCGCCAAGGTGCGAGCCAACCGCGAGATCTCCCTGCTCTCGCACATCTACAACATCGCACGGGAGTGGGGGTTAACCGAGAACAACCCTGCCGCCGGCGTGCGCAAGAACAAAGAGGCACCGCGAGACTTTTACGCTACAGAGGAAATCTGGAGCGCTGTGTATGGCATTGCCGCCTCAGAACTGCGTGACGCGATGGACCTCGCTTACCTAACCGGGCAGCGCCCTGCCGATGTACTGTCGATGCGTCAGGCGGATGCAGTCAATGAGTTCCTACAGGTGGCTCAGGGTAAGACGGCCAAGAAGCTGCGCATTCGGCTGACCGCCGCCGGCGCGCTCAATGACCTGGGCACTCTGGTGGCGAGGCTGATCGAGCAGAGACGCTTGCGCGGGGTCAGAACCCCTTACCTTATAGTCACCGAGGATGGTAGGCAGGTTACAAAGCACATGCTCCGTCTCCGCTTCGACGATGCTCGCGACAAGGCGATCAGCATCGCCAGAGAAAACGGGGATGGAGTTTTGGCAGCCAGCATTCGAAAGTTCCAGTTCCGCGACATCCGCCCCAAGGCTGCAAGCGAGATCCTCGACCTAGGAGATGCAAGCCGGCTCCTGGGACACACCGACAAGCGGATAACCGAGACCGTTTATCGACGCGTCGGGGAGATCGTGAAGCCGACTCGCTGACCGCAATTTGCAACGAGTTGCGGAAACCGCCTGAAATGATGCGGAAACGATCGGCCTGTATGCTGATAGCTTTGCCGAAGCCCAGAAACACAAAAGCCCCGCATTGCGGGGCTTTCGTTTGAATCTTGGCGGGAAACCAGGGATTCGAACCCTGGGAACGCTATTAACGTTCGCCGGTTTTCAAGACCGGTGCATTCAACCACTCTGCCAATTTCCCTTTTGCGTCACAGGATTATAGTAGGTCATCCTGTCTCAGCGGGCGCCATAATACCCGAATGAAACACACTGTCAAACTCTCGCCATCGCTTGTTACAGAGCGTCTGTTATGATCTTTGCGACTGAACGTTTCAAAACCGAAGGAGTGTCGCCATGCGCGAACAGAATTACGCAGTGAATGGTAACGCGCAGGCTGAGCAGCTTGAAGTCAGCCGCGTGTTGCGCAACACCTATGGCCTGCTCGCCCTTACCCTCGCATTCAGCGGCGTGATGGCGTTCGTAGCGCAGCAGATGCGCGTCGGCTATCCGAATATCTTTGTCGTGCTGATTGGCTTCTATGGTCTGTTTTTCCTGACCAACAAGCTGCGTGACTCGGCCTGGGGCCTGGTGTCGGCGTTTGCCTTGACCGGTTTCATGGGCTTCATCCTCGGCCCGATCCTCAACCGTTACCTCGGCATGGCTGGCGGAGCGGAAGTGGTCAGCTCGGCGTTTGCTATGACGGCCCTGGTATTTGGCGGTCTGTCGGCCTACGTGCTGATCACCCGCAAGGACATGAGCTTCCTGGGCGGCTTTATCACCGCAGGCTTCTTCGTGTTGCTGGCGGCAGTGGTTGCAGGCATGTTCTTCCAGATCAGTGGCCTGCAACTGGCGATCAGCGCGGGGTTTGTGCTGTTCTCCTCGGTGTGCATCCTGTTCCAGACCAGCGCCATCATCCACGGCGGTGAGCGCAACTACATCATGGCCACTGTTAGCCTGTATGTGTCGATCTACAACCTGTTTATCAGCCTGTTGCAGATCTTCGGCATCATGAGCCGCGATGACTGATTGTTAGCCGAATAAAAAATGCCCCGTATCGAAAGATACGGGGCATTTTTATTTTTTACTTATCAGCAGCAAGGCATCAGTACTGGTTGGGTTCCATTTCCAGTTCGACCTTGAAACGCTCAACGATATCCTTTTGGATACGCTGGGCCAGGTGCGCAATATCATGCCCTGTGGCGTTGCCATAGTTGACAAGCACCAGCGCCTGCAGCTTGTGCACGCCCGCGTCACCCTCACGAAAGCCCTTCCAGCCGGCCTTGTCGATCAGCCAACCGGCGGCAAGCTTCATGTGCCTATCCCCCTGGGGGTAGGCCACCAGGTCCGGATACTGCGCTCGAAGTTCTTCAGCCAATGCCCTGGTCACCAGCGGATTCTTGAAGAAGCTGCCGGCATTGCCCAGTACTGCCGGATCTGGCAATTTTTCGCTGCGAATGCTGCAAATCGCGCGACTGACATCGCTTGGCGTCGCGTCAGTGATGCCCTGCCCTGCCAGGCGCTGTTGTACCGGACCATAGTCGAGTTTGAGGTGGCTGACGCGGCTCAGGGCAAAGCGTACCCGCAGGATCAACCAGCGTCCGGTTTCGTGCTTGAACAGGCTGTCACGGTAGGCAAAGTTGCATTCTTGCAGGCTGAAGTCCCGTAGCTCACCGGTATGACGATCCAGTGCGGTCAGGCCGGCAAATACATCCTTGATCTCCACACCGTAGGCGCCAATGTTCTGCATGGGGGCAGCCCCAACGGTCCCAGGGATAAGACTGAGATTCTCCAGACCGCAAAAGCCCTCCGCCAATGTCCAAAGTACAAATGGGTGCCACGCCTCGCCCGCCTCGGCTTCAACCACCACATGCACGCCGTCATCGTGCAGCACGCGAATGCCCTGGGTGGCCATACGTAGCACCAACGCAGGTATGTCCTGGGTCAGCAGCAGATTGCTGCCACCGCCGATCACCAATAAGGGCAACGCTTGCGCCGAAGCGTAAGCCAATGCCTCTCGCACATCGGCGTCGCTGCGGGCCTCGGCATAAAGCCGGGCGCGAACGTCGATGCCAAAACTGTTGAATGGCTTGAGCGAAACCTGCGCATGCACTTGCAAGGTCATAATCGCCCCTTCAATTCGATCACCAATAAATCACAGGCCCGCTCGATCAGGTCCAGCACTCGCTCGAAGCCTTGCTCGCCCTCGTAATACGGGTCTGGCACGTCGTCCACTTCCGAGTGGTAGCGGCGCAGAAACAAATCCAGTTCGGCCTTACCCTGCCCTGACTGTAGCGCCTTGAGGTTGCGCAGGTTGCTGCTATCCATCGCCAGGATCAGGTCATAACGCGCAAAGTCAGCACGGGAGACCTGCTGGGCACGCTGGCCCGACAAATCGTAACCGCGGACCAACGCTGCACGCTGGCTGCGCTGGTCCGGCGGGTTACCGACATGCCAGTCGCCGGTGCCAGCAGAAGCAACCTCGACCTGCCCGGCCAGCCCGGCTTCGCTCAATTTATGGCGCAAGACGCCTTCAGCGGTGGGCGAGCGACAGATATTGCCCAAGCAGACAAACAGAACCTCCATCAGGCCCCCAGCAGGCGACGGACGCGCTCAAGGTCTTCCGGGGTATCGACACCGGCAGGCGGCGCTTCCAACGCATCGCCTACGTGAATACGCACGCCGTGCCACAGGGCCCGCAGTTGTTCCAGGGATTCGGTATTTTCCAACCAGCACGGTCCCCAACTGACGAAGTCATGCAGGAAACCGGCGCGGTAGGCATAGATGCCGATATGCCGGCGGTACGGTACGCCCTCCGGCAACACGTCTCGGTTCTTGGCAAAGGCGTCACGCGCCCAGGGCAAGGTGGAACGGCTGAAGGTCAACGCCAGGCCATTCACATCACTGACCACCTTCACCACGTTCGGGTTGAACAGGGTTTCAATATCGTGAATCGGCTCGGCAAGAGTGGCCATGCGCGCGTCACCATGGGCAGCCAGGTTGGCGGCCACCTGGTCGATCACGCTCGGCGGAATCAACGGTTCGTCGCCTTGTACATTGACCACAATGGCGTCAGGCGCCAGACCAAGCTGCGTGGCCACTTCGGCCAGGCGGTCGGTGCCGGAGTTATGGTCTTCGCGGGTTAATACCGCTTCGGCGCCAAAGCCTTTGCACGCGTCAATAATGCGTGGATCGTCAGTCGCTACAACCACCCGATCAGCGCTGCTTTTGCAAGCCTGTTCCCACACCAGCTGGATCATCGGCTTGCTGCCGATCAATTGCAGCGGCTTGCCTGGCAGGCGGGTCGATGCGTAACGCGAGGGAATGACAACGGTAAAGGCGGTGGTCATTTATCCAGGCGCTCATCGGTGGTCAGGGTGCGGGCTTCGCTTTCCAGCATCACCGGGATGCCATCACGTATCGGATATGCCAGGCCCGCGCCTTTACTGATCAGCTCGGTTTTGTCGGCGCTGAGCTTGAGCGGGCCTTTGCAGATCGGGCAAGCAAGGATATCGAGCAGTTTGGTGTCCATGAATGTTTCCTGGAAAGAAGTGTTTTAAGGCAAGGGACGGGCGGGCAACAAGCGCGTCAGCTGAGTGTCGAACCACGCGACGAACGCCGGTGACGGCACTGCATCCACCGCAAGGTACCACCAGTCGGGCTGGGCAAAGGCGCGGCACTTCACCGCGTCCTTCTCGGTCATTACCAGCGGCAATGACGGAGTAAAATTCAAGACTTCGGCACTGTAGGGCGCATGGTCGGCAAACGCATGGGGTATCGGTTGCCAGTGTAGCGTTTCAAGGGTGTTGAAGAAACGTTGCGGGTTGCCGATACCGGCGACCGCGTGCACCCGTTGACCTGCTTGAAAGTACTCCACCGACTGGCGTTCGCCGGTATACAGATTGACGAGTGCCGTAGGCTGCAGGCGGAAGGCAAAGCCATCGTCGCGATCTGATACTGCGCCGTTATAGAGCAGCGCATCTACACTCTGCAGGCGCTCGACCGGCTCGCGCAACGGCCCGGCCGGGAGGCAACGACGATTACCAAGGCCACGGGCGGCGTCAATCAACACCAGTTCCAGGTCACGGGCCAGGCGATAGTGTTGCAGACCATCATCAGAAAGAATCAGATCCAGCGGCTCGCTGGCCAACAGTGCCTTGACCGCACGGCTGCGATCGGGATCGATCATCATGGGCACGCCGCAACGCTGCACGATCAACAAAGGTTCGTCACCCGCCACTTCGGCGCTTTGGCTGGCCTCGACGCGCCATGGCAGTTGCGCAGGCTTGGCGCCGTACCCTCGACTGACCACACCTACACGCAAGCCATTGCGCCGACAGTGTTCGATCAACCACAGGATCAACGGCGTCTTGCCGGTGCCGCCTACGGTGATGTTACCGACCACAACCACTGGCACGGGCGATTGATAAATGTCGCCCTCGCCCGCCACGAACCGCGCGCGTTTGCGCTGCACTACGCGGCGATACAAAGACTCCAGCGGCCGCAATAACGCGAGCGCCGGATGCCCCTCGTACCAGGCCTTGAGCAAACGATCGGACATGGACATCAAGGTTGGCTCGCCGCCTCGACAGTGCTCATGCGCAGATGGCTGAAACCGAGCTTGCCGGCGGCGTCCATCGCGGTGATAACGGCCTGATGCTGGGTCTTGCCATCGGCACTGATGGACAACGGCATCTTGGTGTCTCCTCCGGATTCTTTCTCCAGGGCGACCATCAGGCTGGCGAGATCGTTTTTCTCCAGTAACTGGTTATTCACCGAGAACGCGCCGTCGGCGCTGATGGCGATGTCCAGTTGCTTGATTTCCTGGTCTTCCGCCGGCGAACCACTCACCGCTTCCGGCAAGTCGACACGCAGTTCGGTCTGCCGGGTGAAGGTGGTGGTGACGACAAAAAACAGCAGCAGGATAAATACCACGTCGATCAGCGACGCGAGGTTGATATCGACATTTTCCCGTTGCTTGCGGCGAAATTTCACGCTTTGCCCCCAACCAGGTCCACATCACGGTCGCCTTGCACCACTTCCACCAACTTGATGGCCTCCTGCTCCATGCCGACCACCAGCTCATCGATGCGCCGCTGCAGGAAACGATGGAAGAACACCGCAGGAATACCGACCATCAAGCCTGCTGCCGTGGTAATCAGGGCCTTGGAAATCCCCCCGGCGAGCACCGCCGCGTTGGTGGTCATGCCCGACCCCATGAATGAGCTGAAAATATCGATCATGCCCAATACCGTTCCCAGCAGACCGAGCAACGGTGCCATGGCAGCGATGGTGCCGAGAGCATTAATGTAGCGCTCCAGTTCATGAATAACCCGGGCGGCGGCCTCTTCAATGCACTCTTTCATGATCTCGCGGCCATGCTTGGAGTTAGCCAAGCCCGCGGCGAGGATTTCGCCCAAAGGCGAATCAGCGCGCAATGCCTTGAGTTTTTCCTTGTCCAGTTGCTTGTTCTTGATCCAGCCCCAGACCTGCCCCAATAGATGCTCGGGCGTGACTCGACTGGCGCGCAGGGTCCACAAGCGTTCGGCAACGATGCCGAGTGCGGCGATGGAGCTCAAGATAATCGGCAACATCATCCAGCCGCCGGATTTGACCAATTCCCACACAGTGAATGTCCCCTCGAAAAAGTGCGCCACTTTACCATACAGGTTCGGCAACGGGGTTCGTCAGCCATGGCTTCGCCTGTCGTAGGCTCCAGCCTTATAGTAACGTCGAATTACGGTAACGCTTCGCGCCAAAAACGGCGTTGACTACGCGCAACAATGGGTGGCAGGAAAGCCCCCAATTGCAAGCGCACCGCTCCATGCTCAGCACTGTCATATAACTGGCTGCCCAGCGTCTGGTAGCGCTCAACCACCTGTGGATGAGGATGGCCGAACGCATTGCCACGCCCACGGGAGATCAGCACTGACGTGGGTGCCAGCCGCCGTAGAAAAGGCCAGGATGACGAACTCCGGCTGCCATGGTGAGGGGCTTGCAGCCAATCGGTCCGCACGGCCAGTGGTGAGTCGAGAAATGCCCGTTCGGCGGCGCGATCAATATCCCCGGTGAGCAATAGCCGCTCACCATTGGCTTGGACCTGCAGAACGCAAGACTTTGGATTGCCATTAATAGCCTCAGACCACTGCCACAACTCGAATGACACACCGTCCCATTCCCACTGCTCGCCACTGATACATGGCTGGGCTCCGAGAAACGCTGGCAACCCTTCGGTTTCACCGCCCACGACCCGCTTGATCGGCACCCCTCGGGCAACAGCCGCTGCCCCACCGGCATGATCGGCATCAGCGTGACTGAGCAACATCATGTCCAGTGACTCGACGCCGAGTTTTTTCAGCGACGGCAATACCACACGAGCCCCCAGATCAACTGTGCCAGACCGAAGGCCGGCGTCGTAAAGCAACGTGTGATGCCGGGTACGCAGAATCAAGGACTGCCCCTGCCCCACATCCAACTGCACCACCTCCACCCGCCCATGGGGCACCGGCTCACGCGGTGGAAAGACTGCCAACAGCAACATCGGCCAGCCCAACAGCCGAAACGGCACGCCTTTGGGCAGCAACAACAGCACTGCGCCCATCAGACTGATCAGCCAGTAACCCAAGGGCACATCGGCAGGTATCCACGCGGGCACTTGCCCTGCGAGCCATGCCAGACCCAGGAACAACGCATCCAGCGCCCCACCCGCCAGCCACAGCAAGCCCTCCCCCAAATATGGCAGCGGCAGCATGGCGGTCCCCAGCAACGCCAGCGGCAACACCACAAGACTGATCCAAGGCACGGCCACCAGATTGGCCAGCGGCGCACTGACGCTGATGGGCAACCCGAGCACCAACAACACAGGAAGCAGGCCAATGGCAATCAACCATTGAGGACGAGTCCAGGCCTGCCAGACACCCCACGGCCCCAGGCGCCCGCCGAAAGCCAGGATCAATACGGCAACAGCCGTAAAAGAAAGCCAAAACCCCGGTTGCAGGCTGGCCAATGGTTCAAGGATCAGTACACCATTGAGCGCCAGCAACAACGGCCACCAGCCCCCCAGATGACGGAAGCGCAAACGCCACAGCAGCACCAGGCCCACCATGACGCAGGCCCGCTGGACCGGCACACCGAACCCCGCCAACAGGCCATAACCCAGCGCGGACGCAAACGCCAAGCCACACGCCCACGGCAGCCATGGCCACATTCGAGGCCAGAAACCGTAGCGCGCCAGTAGCGCGACCAACCCGTAGACCAGCCCCGCCAGCAGGCCGATATGCTGGCCGGAAATAACCAGCAGGTGCACCGTGCCGGTGTCCTGCAACACCTGCCAATCCTCGGCTGCCAGCCCGGAACCGTCCCCCAGCACCAAAGCTGCCAGGCCCGCCTCGCGACCTTGAGCGTCGACGGCAATCAACCGTTGGCGCACCGTGTCGCGCAAGGCATGGCGGGCCGGCGACAGGCGCTCACCATCTTTTACCGAGCCGGTGGCGCCAATGCGTTGTGCCAGCAACCATGCCTCTTGATCAAAACCGTGAAAATTGAGCAGCCCGGACGGCCGCTTAAGCGTGACTGCCAGGCGCCATCGCTCCCCGCTGCGTACCTCGGGCCCACCGTGCCAGGACACACGGATGCGCTTGGGCAACCGGGCGTTACGCGACCGACTGTCGGCCAGATCGAAACGCACCCCGGTGCCGGTCTGTTGTGGCAACCCAATGACGCGCCCCTCCAACCATCGCGTCTGGCCATCGAGCGCCGGTGGCAGGCGATCATCCAGCGCCCATTGCGCACTGATGCACGCCCAGCTCAAGCCCAGCAGGAAAAACGCCAAGGGAGACGTACGAAATGGCAGCAGCATCAAAACCAGCACCAGCATGGCTATCAGCCATCCAGTGGTCGGTAACTCAGGTAGGAAACGCAGGGCAAGCAAGCCCAGCGCCAGCGCGAACATCCCTGTCTTCATGAATCATCCTTTTCAAGTGATCCACTCAGTCTTAGCTGGGTGCTCGGTAAGTCCTATGATGTTTTGTCACAAAGTCTGAATTTTCTGTTTATAGAATGCGGGCATACTTGCCCCTCGAACTGACCTGGACCCCTTATGCCACGGCGCTTATTCAAACGGTACATGCCCGACCCCACCAGTATCAGGGAACACAAGTCATTACAGTTTCTTGGCACGCTGCTGCATGACCCGAACCTCTGGCATCTGAATCGGCACTCGGTGGCGCGCGCCATGGCGGTGGGTCTGTTCGCAGCATTTATCCCCATTCCGTTGCAGATGCTATTGGCTGCGGTGCTGGCAATTACCGTGCGCGGCAATATGCCCATCGCCGTCAGCCTGGTTTGGCTGACAAACCCGATCACGATGCCAGTGGTATTTGTTTGTACTTACATGACCGGCGCATGGTTGATGAACGTGCCCCCGCGCAGCCTGCCCGATGACTTGACCTGGGAATGGATCAGCGGCCAGTTGAGTACGCTGTGGCAACCCTTCTTGCTCGGCTCAGTGGTGTTGGGGCTGGTGCTGGGCGCATTGGCCTATTGCCTGACGATGGGCTATTGGCGCTGGTGGGTCGCGCGCCAATGGAAGAAGCGCAAGCTGCGCCGGGGCTGAGCCCTAGCGCGCCGGTAACCGCAGGTGTACACGCAAGCCCTGACCGGTGTTTTGCGCCCACAGGCTGCCGTCCTGACGCTGAACGGCATTGCGCGCGATGCTCAGGCCCAGGCCGAAACCACCATCACCGGGCCGTGAGCCGTCCAAGCGCGTAAACGGCGCAAAAATCCGCTCCAGATCACGCTCATCAATCCCCCCGCCCTGATCCTCCAACCACAGGTGCCAATACTCCCCATCGCGTCGCCCATCCAGACACACAACCCCGTTTTCCGGAGAGTGGCGTATGGCGTTGCGCAAAATATTTTCCAAGGCCTGGGCCAGGGCGTTTAGATTACCGCGCACCCAACAGTCAGCGCCCAACAGGCACGGCAGTCGCGATGCGGACCAATCGCTTTCAAAGCAGGCATTCTCCCGCAGCATGTCCCACAACGCCTGTACCTGAAGATCCTCCTTGGGCAGTGGCGCCCGCTCGGTGTCCAGCCAGGCCAGCTGCAAGCTGTCTTCCACCAGGCGCTGCATAGCGTCAATCTCTCGGCCCAACCGCTCACGCAACTGAGCAAGATCCTGCTCGCTGTCGCAGGCCACGCGTAAGCGGCTCAACGGAGTGCGCAGTTCATGGGACATGTCCCGCAGCAGTTGTTGTTGCAATACAACAGTGCCCTGCAAACGCTCAGACATGTGGTCAAACGCACGGCCCAACTCGCCCAATTCGTCCTGTCGACTGGTGGCGTCAAGGGGCATCCGCGTGTTCAATTGATCGGCACGCCAGGCATTGGCCTGCTCGCGCAGTTGATTGAGAGGCATGATCAGCAGCCGGTACAGGCCGACGCACAGCAACAAGGTAAACAGGCCTGGAATCACACCATTGGTCACCACGCGCCAGACCACTTGATAACGCCCTGGCATAAAACGCTGTGGCAATTCAATGACCAGCGAACCGGCCCCCGGATCTACCGCAAACGGGATCTTGAGCCACGGCAAGCCCTTGACGTGGCGGCTGACCGGCCAATCCAGGCCCCGCAAGAACGTCAGGCGCTGGCTTTCCGTAGCGGTCAGTGGATAGCTGCTCAACGACTGCAAGTCGTTGCCTATTACGCCGATCCACGTGCTTTCCTGTTTGCCCATCGCCTGCAGCCACGCATCAACACCGGCATGGCCGCCACGGTTCCAGGCCTGCTCGGCGCTCACCGCATAACCACTCAGCGTGACCCTCGCCTCGTCAGACAAATACGCGTTCTTTTGCTCCATGTACCGGCCCCAGGACCAACTGAGCCAGATCATCAGCAAACAGAAGGCAATCAACAGGCAGGCGAGCTTCCAAAATAATGAATGTTTGCCCGGCAGCCGTTTCAGCGCCCTTTCAAAGCCCATCGTCGTGACCACTGAGCACATAGCCCTTGCCCCACACCGTGCGCACTTCGCGCTCGCTGTAGCCGATCGCCTTGAGCTTGCGACGGATCTGGCTGATGTGCATGTCGAGGCTGCGGTCATGGGGCGCATAACCGCGCTGCAACACATGTTGGTAAAGGAATGCTTTGCTGAGGACTTCTTCAGTGTTGCGGTGCAGGGTTTCCAACAGGCGGTATTCGCTGCGAGTCAGGCCTGCCCAGTGTTCCTGATGAAACACATCGCACAGCTGATCGTCGAAACGCAGTGTGCGAGCATCCCCGCGCACCGGCGCAAGCGTCGGCAGCGGGCGTCGATCCAGGGCCACCCGGCGCAGGATGGCTTCGATACGCACGCGCAACTCGACCATGCTGAACGGCTTAGGCAAGTAGTCATCGGCGCCCAGGCGAAAACCGCTGACGCGATCGGCCTCGGCACCCAATGCCGACATCAGGATCACCGGGATCGAATGACTCTGGCGTAGATGAGTCAAGATCGACAAACCATCCAGCCCCGGCAGCAGGATATCCATCAACACCAGGTCGAACGCCTGTTCGCGCGCCATCGCCAGCCCTTGCTGGCCGTTCTGGCACCAGGTGACCTGGAAGCCACAGCGCCCCAGATGCTCGTGGACATAGGCGCCCAGCACGGGATCATCTTCGATGGTCAGAATATTGGGTAGGCCAACTGCTGCGGGATTCATTAGCGTCTGCAAGTCATTCTCAATCGCTGATTATTCAAGATTACCCTGGCGCAGGCAATCGCTACGGAGCCAAACGAGCCGAAGATTGCCCTCTCTCAACAATTTGCGAGATTCCAGGCCGTGCAAATGGCTACACTGCGCAGGTGGCGCGGGCCGGATGCCGGCGCGGAAGATTGATTTCAGTGTGGTAGCAGGAGAGTGGCGTGCTTAGAAGAATGGGGATAAAAGGCCGCGTACTGTTGCTGAGCTTATTACCGACCAGCCTGATGGCCTTATTGTTGGGGGGCTACTTCACCTGGATGCAACTCTCGGAGTTGCAGACCCAATTGCTGCAGCGCGGCGAAATGATCACCGAGCAATTGGCGCCTCTGGTGGCTCCTGCTTTAAGCAGCAAGAACACTGACCTGCTGGAGCGCATCGCCACTCAATCCCTGGAACAACTGGACGTGCGCACCGTGTCGTTCCTTGCGCCGGACCGTACGCCCCTCGCCCACGCTGGCCCGACCATGCTCAACCAGCCGCCGGCCGGCAACAGCTCTCACCTGCTGCAACGCACCGACAATGACGCCACGCGCTATCTGCTGCCGGTGTTTGGCCGCCATCGCAACCTTGCCGGCGACTTGATCCCCGATGAAGCCGACCGCCTCTTGGGCTGGGTCGAAGTAGAACTGTCCCACAACGGTATGTTGCTGCGCGGCTATCGCAGTCTATTCGCCAGCCTGCTGTTGATCGCCATTGGCCTGATCTGCACAGCAGCCCTGGCGCTGCGCATCAGCCGCACGATCAACGAGCCGATTGGCCTGATCAAGCAAGCAGTGGCCCAGCTCAAGGACGGCAACCTGGAAACCCGCTTGCCTCCTTTGGGCAGCCAGGAACTGGACCAACTCGCCTCAGGCGTCAACCGCATGGCCGAAACTCTTCAAAACGCTCAGGAAGAGTTGCAGCACAGCATCGACCAGGCCACCGAAGACGTGCGCCAGAATCTGGAAACCATCGAAATCCAGAACATCGAGCTGGACCTGGCTCGCAAAGAAGCGCTGGAGGCCAGCCGTATCAAGTCCGAGTTCCTGGCCAATATGAGCCATGAAATCCGCACACCGCTCAACGGTATCCTCGGCTTTACCCACCTGCTGCAAAAAAGCGAGCTCACACCGCGCCAGTTGGATTACCTGGGCACTATCGAAAAATCCGCCGACAACCTGTTGGGCATCATCAACGAGATCCTCGACTTCTCGAAGATTGAGGCCGGCAAGTTGGTGCTCGACAGCATCCCGTTCAACCTGCGGGATTTGCTGCAAGACACCCTCACCATCCTCGCCCCCGCTGCCCATGCCAAGCAGTTGGAGCTCGTCAGCCTGGTGTACCGCGACACGCCGCTAGCACTGGTGGGCGACCCTCTGCGGCTCAAGCAGATCCTGACCAACCTGATCAGCAACGCCATCAAGTTCACCCGCGAGGGCACTATCGTGGCCCGGGCGATGATCGAGGAGGAACAGGAAGACAGCGTGCAACTGCGCATCAGCGTGCAGGACACCGGCATCGGCCTGTCCAGCCAGGATGTGCGGGCTTTATTCCAAGCGTTCAGCCAAGCCGATAACTCTCTGTCGCGCCAGCCGGGCGGCACCGGGCTGGGCCTGGTGATCTCCAAGCGACTGATCGAGCAAATGGGCGGTGAAATCGGCGTCGACAGTACGCCGGGCGAAGGGTCGGAATTCTGGATCAGCCTGAACCTGCCCAAAACCCGCGACGATATCGAAGACCTGCCCTGCGCGCCGCTGCTGGGCCATCGCGTGGCAGTACTGGAAAACCACGAACTGGCGCGTCAGGCCTTACAACATCAACTGGAAGACTGCGGCCTGGAAGTCACGCCGTTCAATAGCCTGGAAAATCTGACCAACGGCATCACCAGTGCCCATCAGACCGAGCAAGCCATCGACTTGGCGGTGCTCGGCGTCACTGCCAACGACATCCCGCCCGAGCGCCTCAACCAGCATCTTTGGGACCTGGAACGCCTGGGTTGCAAAGTGCTGGTGCTGTGCCCAACCACGGAACAGATGCTGTTCAACCAGTCGGTGCCCAACCCCAACAGCCAGTTGCAGGCCAAGCCGGCATGCACCCGCAAGCTTCGCCGCGCCCTCTCCGACCTGATCAGCCCGCGCCCGTCGCGCAGCGAACCGGGCGAGCCGCTGTCCAGCCGTGCGCCGCGTGTGCTGTGTGTCGACGACAACCCGGCAAACCTGCTCTTGGTGCAAACGTTGCTGGAGGACATGGGCGCCCAGGTACGTGCGGTAGAAAGCGGTTATGCCGCAGTCGACGCGGTAAAACAGGACACCTTCGACCTGGTGCTGATGGACGTACAAATGCCTGGCATGGATGGGCGCCAGAGCACCGAAGCGATCCGTCAGTGGGAAAGTGAGCGCCATGGCACACCCTTGCCAGTGGTCGCCCTTACCGCTCACGCCATGGCTAACGAAAAACGCGCCTTGCTGCAAAGCGGCATGGACGATTACCTGACCAAACCCATCAGCGAAAGGCAACTGGCCCAAGTGGTGTTGAAGTGGACCGGCCTGGCCTTGCGCAACCAAGTGCCTGAGCGTGTCACTGAAGGTCTTGGCCCAGGGGTGCAGTTGC
Organism: Pseudomonas sp. W22_MBD1_FP4; assembly: GCF_052113765.1. Classification (NCBI taxonomy): domain Bacteria; kingdom Pseudomonadati; phylum Pseudomonadota; class Gammaproteobacteria; order Pseudomonadales; family Pseudomonadaceae; genus Pseudomonas; species Pseudomonas sp. W22_MBD1_FP4. The sequence goes on from NZ_JBGQOI010000010.1 coordinate 134,054, forward strand.
CGGTTCTGGACCATGAGGAAGGCCTACGCCTGGCCGCGGGTAAAACCGATCTGGCGGCTGACATGCTTGCCATGCTGCTGGCCTCCCTGGAAGCCGACCGCCAAGCCATTCACATCGCCCGCGACGCCAAGGACAACCTGGCGCTGATCGAACGCGTCCACCGCTTGCACGGCGCCACCCGCTACTGTGGCGTACCGCAACTGCGCGCCGCCTGCCAGCGCGCCGAAACCCTGCTCAAGCAGGACGATGCCAAGGCGATGACCGCGCTGGACGAACTGGACATGGCCATCGCGCGACTGGCCAGCGAAGCACGGGTCAGTGTCTGACCCTATTTCATGGCGCTGACCCACTGACAAATTGCAGGGAGCTTTTCAATGCGCGTGATTCTTTTCAGCAGCCAGACCTACGACCGCGATAGTTTCCTCGGCGAGCCACTGCCAGCTGGGCTGGAACTGCAATTCCAGCCGGCCCGACTCAATCTCGACACCGTGGCCCTGGCCGAACACCACGAGGTGGTCTGCGCCTTTATCAACGACGACCTCAGCGCCCCGGTGCTGGAACACCTGGCAAAGGGCGGCACCCGACTGATTGCACTGCGCTCGGCGGGTTACAACCATGTCGACCTCGCCGTCGCCAAGCGTCTGGGCCTGACGATCGTACGGGTACCTGCTTACTCGCCCCATGCGGTCGCCGAACACGCCGTAGCGCTGATCCTCGCACTCAACCGCCGCCTGCACCGTGCCTACAACCGCACCCGCGAGGGTGACTTCAGCTTGCACGGTCTTACCGGTTTCGACCTGGTGGGCAAGACTGTCGGTGTTGTCGGCACAGGGCAGATCGGCGCGACATTCGCCAGGATCATGGCCGGGTTCGGCTGTGAGTTGCTCGCCTACGACCCCTTCCCCAATCAACAGGTACAGGCAATGGGCGCGAAGTACGTGAGCCTGCCCGAGTTACTGGCCCAGGCGCAGATCATCAGCCTGCACTGCCCGCTGACCGCTGACAGCAAGCACCTGATCAACGCCCGTTCCCTGTCGCACATGCAGCCCGGCGCGATGCTGATCAATACTGGCCGTGGCGGCCTGGTGGATACCCCGGCATTGATCGAAGCCCTCAAGGACGGCCAACTCGGCTACTTGGGGCTGGATGTCTACGAAGAAGAAGCCCAGCTGTTTTTTGAGGACCGCTCGGACTTGCCCCTGCAAGACGACGTGCTCGCACGCCTGCTGACCTTCCCCAACGTGATCATCACCGCACACCAGGCGTTCCTTACCCGCGAGGCCCTGGCGGCCATTGCCGGCACTACCCTTGCCAACATTGCTGCATGGGCCGATGGTCGGGCGCAGAACCTCGTCGAAGGATGATCAGCGGTCACATAGCAAGCTCATGATAAGCAGGCACCCGTGATAGGATGCCGCGCCTATTTGGAGGATCCATGGCCGAACACGATTTCCGCTTCAGCTTGCTGAGCCCGCAACACACCCTGATCGAATGCCGAGCCCTAGTGCCGGGCCGTTACCAAGTCACCGGCAACGGTGGTTCGATCAAGCATGGCGACGTACTGATCGTCACCCTGCGCGGCAGTAAAACCCTGTCGATGCGCCTGACCGTTGAAGGTGACGCGCGCTACTCCATCCGCCCGGCGGGCCAATGGGTCGCCATGGCTCAAGGGCCGAAATTCGGCGAGTTGGAGATTCACACTTGGAAGGTTAACTGCGACAGCTGCGACACCGTGCTGGAGTTTGAATTCGCGGTAGAAACCAAGCTGACCAAAGAACCGCTGCAGCCTGCTGCCAACGCGCGCATCAAAGAGTTGGGCTGGGCCAGTGAAGGCGACAAGCACCGCTGCCCGAAATGCCAGAAGGCTGCGCAATGAAAGGCCTGCTTCTGCTCGCCGCCGTCGGCGTGGCCTTGAGCGGCTGTGCCGGTGATGCGGTCAAGCTCAAGCAGGATCACAGTTACGTGGTGGAGTGGATTGGTGAGCGGCCATTGATGGACTACGCACACCTGACTGTCACCCTCGGCGCCGATGGCCGCGCCTACGGTAATGGCGGCTGCAACCACTGGTTTGCGCCGTACACGGTCGAGGGCGACAAGCTCAGCTTCGGCAAAATCGGCAGCACCCGCAAGTTCTGCGCCGAGGCCTTGATGGAGCAAGAACATCGCTTCTTCCAGGCCCTGCAAAGCGTACAACGCTGGGACATCTCGCCGATCGAGCAGACCCGCTTCTGGCCGGCCGAAGGCAAGCCGATTCGCCTGTGGCTGGAAGAAGGCTGATCACGCTGCTTGCGGTCCAAATGTGGGAGAGGGCTTGGCCCCGATGGCGGTGTAACAGTCAACGGATGTATTGACTGAAACACTGCAATCGGGGGCAAGCCCCCTCCCACATTTGATTTGAGTGGTTGCTTTAACCGCGCAAGGCCTTGAGTTTGGCCAGTACCCCTTCCGCCGTCTGTTCGCCCATCAACTGCTCACGCACCTTGCCCTTGTCATCAATGATGTAAGTCACCGGCAATGCCTCGCTGCGCGGAATCTCAAAGATCCCGTCGGGGTTTTGCGCCAGCACGGTGAATTTAATGCCCAGCTTGTCGCTGGCCTCTTTCAGCTCTGCACCCTGCACATTGTCGAAGTTAACCCCGAACACCCCAACGCCCTGCCCCTTCAGCTGTTCCGCCAAGGCATTGAGTTCAGGGATTTCCGTGCGGCACGGGCCACACCATTCTGCCCAGTAGTTGACCACCAGCCATTGCTTGTCCAAGCGCTCGGCCGCGACTTTCTGGCCGTACTGGTCAACGCCATAGTCATTCCCGCAGCCGCTGAGCAGCAGGGTTGTAATGATCGCCAATGCACCGATCAGTCGACGTGTCATGGGGTAATCCTTCGCAAAAATGAACGTTGGCTGCGACCTATCGCCTCTTACGGTTTAAGGACGGGGTGCAGCGCGGGTAGAATACCCGCCACCTTACGCAAGATGCGACCCGCACATGACCGATCTGACGCTTTATCACAACCCGCGCTGCTCGAAATCCCGCGGTGCGCTCGAACTGCTTGAAGCCCGCGGTCTCACCCCAACCGTGGTGCGCTACCTGGAAACCCCGCTGGATGCGTCGCAAATCAAGGCCTTGCTGGCCAAACTGGGCCTCAGCGCCCGTCAATTGCTGCGTACCGGCGAAGACGAGTACAAAACTCTCAATCTGGCCGACGCCAGCCTCAGCGAAGCCCATCTGATCGCCGCCATCGCCGAACACCCCAAGCTAATGGAGCGTCCGATCCTGGAAACCGCCGACAAAGCCATCATCGGCCGCCCACCAGAAAACGTGCTGGAGATTCTGCCGTGACCACACCGTACGTGCTGGTGCTGTATTACAGCCGCAACGGCTCGGTCAGCGAAATGGCCCGGCAGATTGCCCGGGGCATTGAGCAAGGCGGCATGGAGGCGCGCTTGCGCACGGTGCCGGCGATCTCCACCGAATGCGAAGCCGTGGCGCCGAGCATTCCGGACGAAGGCGCGCTGTATGCCAATCTAGATGATCTGAAGAACTGCTCAGGCCTGGCCCTGGGGAGCCCGACGCGCTTCGGCAACATGGCTGCGCCGCTCAAGTACTTCCTCGATGGCACCAGCAACCTGTGGCTCACCGGCGCGCTAGTCGGCAAGCCGGCTGGCGTGTTCACCTCCACCGCCAGCCTGCACGGCGGCCAGGAGACCACGCTGATGTCGATGCTGCTACCGCTGCTGCACCACGGCATGCTGATCACTGGCCTGCCCTACAGCGAACAGGCATTGCTCGACACCCAGGGCGGCGGTACGCCATATGGCGCCAGCCACCATTCCGGGCCGGACGGCAAGCGCATGCTCGATCAACATGAAATCACCCTGTGCCGGGCACTGGGGTTGCGCCTCGCCACCACCGCCACGCTGCTGGAGAATGGTCGTGGCCAAAAAGCCTAAAGTTCTGCCGCCCCAAGCGTGGCTGGAGCCGCGGGTCAAGGTGGCACGCGCGCTGAGCCTGCTGGCGTTTTTTAGCCTGGTGGGTTTGCTCTGCGTGTATTACCTGTTCGTCGCCGACCTGCACGGCGCACGCCCATGGGTGATCCTGCTGATCGAGCTGGTGCCGCTGTTGTTGCTGGCGCCGGGCATGATCAGCGGCAGTGCGCGGGGGCATTCATGGATGTGCTTTGCGGTGAACCTGTATTTCATCAAGGGCGCGCTGGCGGCGTATGACCCGAACCGTCAGTGGTTCGGGGTGCTTGAGATGCTGGCGAGTCTGGCGGTGTTTTGTACCGCACTGCTCTATGTGCGGTGGCGGCATCAGTTGAATCGGCGGCTGGCTGAGGCCTGATCAACGATTTTCAGTGCATCCGGCTTGTGTGGCGAGCGAGCTCACCACACAAGAACTTGCGCCGACTGGGGTCAGTGGTTGACGGTGTAAGCCAACATCATCGACAACTGACACATCGGCCGCCCACTCTCGGCATGCCACTGGTTGAACGCGCCCTGAACCGTCGCCAGATCCCGCAGGCTGGTCGGCGCCTTGTCGACGATCTTCTGCGCATTCAATGCAGCCACTACGTCATCACTCGGCACAAACGTATCCTTGCCCACCATCCGCAAGAATCGCGGCGCCGACAGGCCGCCCAACTGATGGCCGTGCTTGCTCAGGTACTTCCAGAGCCCGACGATATCCGTCACCGGCCAGTCGGCGATAAACGCGCCGAAGCTGCCCTTCTCTTGCTCAATATCCAGAATCATCTGCGCATTGCGCGGCACGCTCTTGAGCTTGCCCAGTTGACGGATGATACGCGTGTCCTGCATCAGGCGTTCCAAGTGCTCGGCGCCCATCAGCACGACTTTTTCCGGATCGAAGCCGAAGAACACCTGCTCAAACGCCGGCCACTTGGCGTCCACTACGCTGTGCTTCAACCCGGCGCGAAACACCCGGAGCGCCAAGGTCGACAGGTAGCGATCATCGCTGATCTTGCGCAATTGGGCCGGGGTCTTGGGTACCGGCAGGTGGGCTTCCAGTTGAGCCGCTGAACCAAAGCGGTTCAGACAATATTCGTGCAGCCACTTGTAATCGCGCATGCCCTCTCCTGGGGATTGAAATGAAAACGGCGCCCTTGAGCGCCGTCTTTCAGAGCGTTGAACTGCTTCAGAGGTTCACTACGTTGACGAAGCGCGAAGCGGCCGTCTCGTCGATTTTCAGGCTGGTGAAGTCAAACAGGTTGCGGTCGGCCAACTGCGACGGCTGCACGTTCTGCAAGCTGCGGAAGATGCTTTCGGTGCGCCCCGGCGTCTTGCGCTCCCAGTCCACCAGCATCTCCTTGACCACCTGGCGCTGCAGGTTTTCCTGGGAGCCGCACAGGTTGCACGGGATGATCGGGAATTGCTTGAAGTCGGAGTAGGCCTGGATGTCTTTCTCGTTGCAATACGCCAGCGGACGGATTACCACGTTGCGTCCGTCATCGGAGCGCAGCTTGGGCGGCATGGCCTTGAGGGAGCCGTTGAAGAACATGTTGAGGAAGAAGGTTTCGACGATGTCGTCGCGATGGTGACCCAATGCCATCTTGGTCGCACCGATTTCATCGGCAAAGGTGTAGAGCGTGCCACGGCGCAGGCGCGAGCACAGCGAGCAGGTGGTCTTGCCTTCCGGGATCAACTCCTTGACCACCGAATAGGTGTCTTTCTCGACGATGTGGTACTCGACGCCCAGCGCTTTCAGGTAAGCCGGCAGCACGTGCTCGGGAAACCCCGGTTGTTTCTGGTCCATGTTGACGGCAACGATGTCGAACTTGATCGGCGCGACCTTTTGCAGGTGCAGCAGTACATCGAGCAGGGTGTAACTGTCTTTGCCGCCGGAGAGGCAGACCATGACCTTGTCGCCATCCTCGATCATGTTGAAATCGGCGACTGCTTCACCCGCCAAGCGACGCAGGCGTTTTTGCAGTTTGTTCTGGTTGACCGTAAGAGTGCCCATGGCGATTGGATCCGCTGGAGGTGTGTGACGAAAAGCCGGGTATCTTACCGATGTCGAGTCCACACATTCAACGTGGCCCCGCATTCCAATCTGCGATTAGGCCCACTGTTTACAGTGCGATTTGCTCTAAAGGCCCTACAGTTATTCCGGTCATCCCTTCCTATACTGCGACGTGAGGTCGCACATCTATATCCAGACCTTTCAGGCCAATTGGCCCGTGGGCGCTCCGATGGGGGGCGATGGTAACAACGACAGGAGTGACTGGCATGATCCATCACGTCGTGGGGCTGTTTACCCATCCCGACCAGGAATGGCGGGAAATCCGTGGCGATAAAGAAGAAAGCATCGGCCACATGTACCTCACTCACACCCTGATTCTCGCGGCAATTCCCGCAATATCAGCGTTTATCGGCACCACCCAGGTGGGCTGGGTCATCGGCAATCGCGCACCGGTGATGCTGACCCAGGAAAGTGCGTTGTGGATGACCATCATGTCGTACGCAGCCATGCTTGGCGGCGTGGCGGTGATGGGCGCGTTCATTCATTGGATGGCCCGCACCTATGACGCCAACCCCAGCATGGCTCGCTGCGTGGCCTTTGCGACCTACACCGCGACGCCGCTGTTTATCGGCGGGCTGGCGGCGCTCTACCCGCACATGTGGCTGGGTATGGTCGTGGGCACAGCGGCGATCTGCTACACGGTGTACCTATTGTATGTGGGGCTGCCGACGTTCATGAACATCGATCCGGACGAGGGCTTCCTGTTTTCCAGCTCGGTACTGGCCGTAGGCCTGGTGGTGCTGGTGGCGATCATGGCGTTTACGGTGATCGTCTGGGGCCTAGGCGTAGGGCCGATCTATACCAACTGAACCGCTGAAACCGTAGGCAAGGCCACCGCAAGGTGGCTTTGTGCGTTATGCATGACCATTCGGCGCCTGACAGATTCGGAAACACTCAGCTTTGCGGCATACTGGGCATCTCTGGAGATATGTACAGCATGCCCGAGCAACTCAATACCCGCGTCGAAGATTGTTTCCTGCAAGCCGAATCCTTTTTCAAGCGAAGCTTCAAACGCCCCCAGGTCAGCCTCAAGCTGCGGGGCCAGAAAGCCGGTGTCGCGCATTTGCACGAGAACCTGCTGCGCTTTAACCCACAGTTGTACCGAGAAAACAGCCAGCACTTCCTCAAGCAGACCGTGGCCCATGAGGTGGCGCACCTGATCGCCCACCAATTGTTTGGTGAACGCATCCAGCCCCATGGCGAGGAATGGCAGTTGATCATGCGCGGGGTCTACGAACTGCCGCCGGACCGTTGCCATACCTATGCCGTGCAGCGGCGCCAGGTGACCCGCTATATCTACCGCTGCCCATGTGCCGACAGCGACTTTCCGTTTTCGTCACAGCGCCATGGCATGGTGGCTCAGGGGCGGCGGTATCTGTGTCGGCGCTGTCGGCAGACGTTGGTGTTTACCGGCGAAACCCGGGTGGAATAAAGGCCTCATCGGGAGCAAGCCCCCTCCCACATTTTGATCGTATTCACAGGCCTGAATGTGGGAGGGGGCTTGCTCCCGATAGCGTCCGCCCAGCCACTACATAATCACCTTGGAGCTGCGCAGCTCGCTGATGCGCGGCGGGCTCAAGCCCAGCTCCGCCAACACTTCATCACTGTGCGCGCCCACGGCGACGCCAATGTGCCGGGGCGCTGGCAACCCGTCCGAAAACTTTAACGGGCAGGCAATCTGCGCCTGGCTCGAGCCATCGCCCCTGGGCACCTGGCTGACCAGTGCCCGCGCCTTTAACTGCGGATGGGCAACGGCTTCGCTGAGCGTCAGCACAGGTTCAACGCAGGCATCAACCCCGGCAAACAGCTCGCACAATTCCGCGAAACTGCGCTTCTCGAACTCCACCTGCAAGGCCTGCTTAAGCGCCGGCTGCCGTTCTGGCTTCAAGCTCTGCGCGGCCAGCTCCGGGCGCCCCAACGCTTCACACAATTGCTGCATAAACGCCGGCTCCAGGCTACCCACCGACATCCAGCGCCCATCGCGCGAGCGGTAGTAATCATAGAAACTCCCGCCATTGAGGACATGGCCTTCCCATTCCGGCTCCGCACCACAGGCGAGATAACCCGCCCCAGCCATGGCATTCAAGCTGAACGAGCAATCGGTCATGCTTACATCCAGGTATTGCCCGACGCCACTTTGCTGGCGGGCGATAACGGCCGCCAGCAACCCCACCACCGCATGCAGCGAACCCCCGCCCACGTCCGCCAACTGCACACCCAACGGCAGCGGCCCGCTGTCCTGGCGCCCGGTATAGCTGGCCACGCCTGCCAGTGCCAGGTAGTTGATATCGTGGCCGGCGCGATCCTTATACGGGCCGGTCTGGCCATAACCGGTGATCGACACATAAATCAGCCGGGGATTAATCGCCTTCAAGGCCTCATACCCCAGGCCCAAGCGTTCCATCACGCCGGGGCGAAACTGTTCGAGCACGATGTCGTAGTCTTTGACCAGCGCCCGCACAATCTCCAAGGCTTCGACCTGCTTGAGGTCCAGCGCCAGGCTGCGTTTATTGCGATTGAGGTAGGCATGGCTTGCCGAGGTGCCCTGATCATAGGGCGGCAAGACCCGCAGCATGTCCAGGCGCGTGGGCGATTCGATACGCAGCACCTCGGCGCCCATGTCCGCCAGCATCAACGAAGCAAACGGGCCGGGCAGCAAGGTGGAAAAATCCAGTACTTTGAGGGACGCCAAGGGACCTGACATGGGGACTCCACTTTCGGTTCGAATGCCCACAGACTAGGCAGCCTTGCGCCTACCGGCAATCGTCAGAACGATCACCGACAGTGACCGTTTTGATCACGGCGGGCTTTTTCGCGACGGCGGCTTTATCATTGGCCTACGTTTGCTTGCCGAGTGTTCCATGAAGTTCGCGATTGCCCTGTATTCCGCCGCCCACGCGCCCTCTTCGCGCCGCGCCTTGCTCTTCGCCCAGGCGGCGTTGGCCGGTGGGCATGAGATTGTGCGGTTGTTTTTTTATCAGGATGGCGTTTACAGCGCGTCCAACAACCTCGTAGCGCCCCAAGATGAGCAGGACATTGCCCGCCAATGGCGTGAGTTTGTCAGCACTCATCAGCTCGACGGCGTGGTATGCATCGCCGCCGCCCTGCGTCGTGGCGTGCTCAACAGCGAAGAGGCCACGCGCTATCAACGCAGCGCAGTGAACCTGGATGCACCGTGGACGCTTTCAGGCCTGGGGCAATTGCATGATGCAATCCAGGATGCCGACCGCCTGATCTGTTTTGGAGGGCCGTGAAATGTCCAAATCCTTATTGCTGATCAGCCGTCAGGCGCCGTGGTCCGGGCCGAGCGCACGGGAAGCGCTGGATATCGTGCTGGCGGGTGGTGCCTTTGATTTGCCCATCGGTTTGCTGTTCATGGATGACGGTGTGTTCCAGCTCGCGCCGCACCAGAACGCCAAGGCCGTGCAACAAAAGGACCTCAGTGCCAACCTGCAGGCATTGGAGCTGTTCGGCATCGATGATGTGTTTGTCTGCCGCCACAGCATGGCCGTGCGTGGCTTGACGCCGCCAACCGAAGCGCAACCGTTGAGCAACGACGCTATTTCCCAATTGATTGACCGTTACGACCAGGTAATTACCCTCTGATGTCGACTTTACACGTGGTGTCTCACTCCCCGTTTACCGATAGCCGCCTCGATAGCTGCCTGCGTATCTGCGGCGCCGAGGACGCGATCCTGCTATGCGGCGACGGCGCGTACGGGCTGCACGCCCCAGCCCTGCAAACCAAGGGCGTGAAGGTCTTTGTGCTGGCCGAAGACATGCAGGCGCGTAACCTGCCATTACCGGACTGGGCCGACAGCGTGGACTATCCCGGTTTCGTGCAACTGTCGATCGACTACGACAAGGTCAACACCTGGCTATGAACACCCTGACCGTGGGCGAACGCCGCCTCGAACTGGACAAGGACGGCTACCTCGTCGACCTAAACGACTGGTCCACCGAGGTGGCCAACGCCCTGGCCACCGCCGAAAACCTGGTATTGACTGCGGCGCACTGGGAAATCCTCGAACTGTTGCGCGGCTTTTACGCCGAATTCCAGCTGTCCCCAGCCACGCGCCCGCTGATCAAGTACACCGCCTTGAAGCTAGGCCCGGACAAAGGCAACAGCCTGCACCTCAATCAATTGTTCAACGGCACTCCCGCCAAACTCGCCGCCAAGCTGGCGGGCCTGCCCCGGCCGACGAATTGCTTATGACCGACTTCTCCCCACTGACCCTGCAAACTCCTGCCGAGCACCCATTTGCGCAATTCGTACGCATCCTGGGCAAAGGCAAGCGCGGCGCGCGTAACCTCACCCGCGAAGAAGCCCGCGAAGCCATGGGCATGTTGCTCGACGAAAAAGTCGAAGACACCCAACTGGGCGCCTTCCTGATGCTGCTTCGGCACAAGGAAGAAAGCCCGGAAGAACTCGCCGGTTTCACCGAAGCCGTGCGCGAGCGCCTGGATGCCCCCACACTGAATGTCGACGTCGACTGGCCCACCTATGCCGGCAAGAAACGCCACCTGCCGTGGTTCCTGCTGGCAGCCAAATGCCTGGCGCAGAACGGTGTGCGCATCCTGATACACGGCGGCGGCGCCCATACGGCGGGCCGGCTGTACACCGAGCAGCTGCTGGATACCCTGCACATTCCCCTGTGCCGAAACTGGCAACAGGTCGGTACGGCGTTTGAGCACGCAAACCTCGCATTTATCCCGCTGGGCGACTGGGCACCACAACTGCAACGCATGATCGATTTGCGCAACACCTTGGGTCTTCGCTCGCCGATCCACTCGCTGGCGCGGCTGCTCAACCCGTTGAATGCCCGTTGCGGCCTGCAAAGCATCTTTCATCCGGGCTACCAGGGCGTGCACCGCGATGCCAGCGGGCTGCTCGGGGATAACGTGATTGTGGTGAAAGGCGACGGTGGCGAGATAGAGATCAACCCCGACACTATCAGCCACCTGTACGGCACCACCGGCGGCGAGAGCTGGGATGAAGAATGGCCCGCCCTCTCCGCCCAGCGCCACGTCAAGCCGGCCACGCTGGAGCCTGAGCACTTGAAGGCCGTATGGCGCGGCGATGCAGAGGACAGCTACCCGCAGCTGGCGCTGATCGCCACCATGGCCCTGGCCTTGCGCGGCCTTGGCCACCCGCGGGAGCTGGCGTTCGAACTGGCGCAGCAATATTGGGAAGCACGGGATAAATCGATTTAATCGATCATTCATCCGCAGTCTTTGCGCTTTTAGTTCGAACTCATCCCTTTAGACTGGGCTCCAACGCTTATTAGCCAAGGAGCCAGTCATGGGTTTGCTGATCGAAGGACACTGGAAAGACCAGTGGTACGAAAGTAGCGCAGACGGCGCTTTCCAACGGGAACAGGCACAGCGGCGCCACTGGGTGACCGCCGACGGCCAACCTGGCCCGAGCGGCGAAGGCGGCTTTAAGGCCGAGGCCGGTCGTTATCACCTCTATGTGTCCCTGGCCTGCCCATGGGCGCACCGCACGCTGATCATGCGCAAGCTCAAGGGCCTCGAAAGCCTGATCGATGTGTCCGTAGTCAGCTGGCTGATGCTGGAAAACGGCTGGACCTTCGACAAGGCCCACGGCTCGACCGGCGATAAGCTGGATAATTTCGAATTTATGCACCAACGCTACACCGCCGACACAGCCGACTACACCGGCCGCGTGACCGTGCCGGTCTTGTGGGACAAGAAGCTCAAACGCATCGTCAGCAATGAATCGGCGGAGATCATCCGCATGTTCAACAGCGCCTTCAACGGACTGACTGGCAATACCCTGGATTTCTATCCCGACTCCCTACGTACAACCATCGATGAGCTGAACGAGCGGATCTACCCGGCCGTGAACAATGGCGTGTACCGCGCAGGTTTTGCCACCTCACAAAAAGCGTATGAAAGCGCGTTTGATGATGTGTTTGCTGAACTGGACCATCTGGAACAGCACTTGGGCGACCATCGCTACCTGGCCGGCGAGTACCTGACCGAAGCGGATGTGCGGTTGTTCACCACGTTGATTCGTTTTGATGCGGTGTATTACAGCCATTTCAAATGCAATCTGCGGCGGATTGCGGATTATCCGAATCTGTCGAATTGGCTGAGGGAGATGTTTCAGTGGCCGGGGGTGGCCGAGACGGTGGATTTTGAGCACATCAAGGGGCATTACTATGCCAGTCACCGCACGATCAACCCGACGGGGATTGTGCCAAAGGGGCCGTTGCAGAGGTTTGATGCTGGGCACGATCGCCAGCGGTTGAGTGGCGAAGGCGTCTGGCGCTGATTCAGGAAATGCGCTGTGTGTGATGGCCTCATCGGGAGCAAGCCCCCTTCCACATTTGGAACTGTGAATACAGTAAAAATATGGAAGGGGGCTTGCTCCCGATGTTTTTAAAAGGCTCAGACCTGAGACTGGGCGCCTTCAAACCACTTCAGCTTCTCACGCAACACTACCACCTCACCCACGATCACCAGCGTCGGCGCATGCACTTCATGCTCCGCCACCATGCGTGGCAAGTCCGCCAGCGTGCCGGTGAACACGCGCTGGTTGGAGGTGGTGCCCTGCTGGATTAACGCCGCCGGGGTATCAGAAGCACGGCCATGCTTGATCAGTTGCTCGCAGATAATCGGCAAGCCAATCAAGCCCATGTAGAACACTAGGGTTTGCGACGGCCCCACGAGATCACTCCAAGGAAGGTCCGACGTCCCGTTTTTCAAATGCCCCGTGATAAAACGTACTGACTGCGCATAGTCACGGTGGGTCAGCGGAATACCCGCATAGGCCGCGCAGCCGCTGGCCGCCGTGATTCCTGGTACCACCTGGAACGGGATGCCATGGGCCGCCAGTTCTTCGATCTCTTCACCACCACGCCCGAAGATGAACGGATCGCCACCCTTGAGGCGCAGAACGCGTTTGCCTTGCTTGGCCAGGTCCACCAGTTGCTGGTTGATCTGGTCCTGCGGCACGGCATGGTCTGCGCGACGTTTGCCGACATACACACGTTCGGCATCGCGGCGGCACAGGTCAAGAATCGCCGGGGCGACCAAGCGGTCATAGAGCACCACGTCCGCTTGCTGCATCAGACGCAGCGCGCGGAAGGTCAACAGGTCGGGATCGCCAGGGCCTGCACCCACCAGGTAGACCTCACCCGGCGCATACGGCGGTGCGCCGTTGACCTTTTCAATCAGTAGACGCTCAGCCTCATCACCCTGCCCGGCCAACTGGCGGTCGGCAATCGGGCCCTGGAACACTTCTTCCCAGAACGCACGACGCTGCTGCACATCCGGATACAAGCCTTTGACCTGGGCACGAAAACGCGCCGCTAGCCCCGCCAACTGGCCGTAGGTGGACGGAATCCAGGTTTCCAGCTTGGCGCGGATCAAGCGTGCCAGCACCGGCGCATCGCCGCCGCTGGACACCGCAATCACCAAGGGAGAACGGTCGACAATTGCCGGGAAGATCACACTGCACAAGGCCGGTGCGTCCACCACATTGACCGGTACACAGCGACGCTTGGCATCACTGGACACTTGCGCATTCAGTGGCTCGTCGTCGGTAGCGGCGATGATCAGGGTGCAACCATCAAGGTCGGCCTCCTGATAACCGCGCACAATCAGTTCCCCGCCACTGCCCAGCACCAATTCACGCAACTGGTCTTCGATCTGGGGAGCAACCACCCGCAGCACCGCACCGGCGTCGGCCAGCAGCCGGGATTTGCGCAAAGCAATCTCCCCGCCACCAACGACCAACACACGGCTGCCGCGCAGGTTATGAAACAGCGGCAGAAATTCCATTTAGCCGATGACCTCAACGCCCGCCATGTAAGGCTTGAGCACTTCAGGTACGCGGATCGAACCGTCAGCCTGCTGGTAGTTTTCCAGCACGGCAACCAGGGTACGACCTACAGCCAGGCCCGAACCGTTGAGGGTGTGCACCAGTTCCGGCTTGCCGGTTTCCGGGTTACGGAAACGCGCCTGCATGCGACGGGCCTGGAAATCACCGCAGTTGGAGCACGACGAGATCTCGCGGTACTTGTCCTGGCTCGGCACCCACACTTCCAGATCGTAGGTCTTCACGGCGCTGAAACCCATGTCGCCGGTGCACAGAGCCAGCACTCGGTACGGCAGCTCCAGCAGCTGCAGCACGCGTTCGGCGTTGGCGGTCAGGCCTTCCAGGGCTTCCATGGAGGTCGACGGCTCAACCACTTGCACCATCTCGACCTTGTCGAACTGGTGCTGGCGGATCATGCCGCGGGTGTCACGACCCGATGCACCGGCTTCACTGCGGAAGCACGGGCTGTGGGCCACGAACTTGAGTGGAAGTTGCTTGGCATCGAGGATCTCGCCAGCGACGATGTTGGTCAGCGACACTTCAGCAGTCGGGATCAGGTACAGATCGGCTTCACCATCGCGGCTGATCTTGAACAGGTCTTCTTCGAACTTCGGCAACTGACTGGTACCCATCAGCGCCGGACCTTGAACCAGGTACGGGGTGTAGGCCTCTTCGTAGCCGTGCTCGCCGGTGTGCAGGTTGATCATGAATTGCGCCAAGGCACGGTGCATGCGCGCAATCGGACCGCGCAGCAACGCAAAGCGCGCGCCGGACATCTTGGCGGCGGTTTCGAAATCCAGGCCACCGGTCAATTCGCCCAGGGCGACGTGGTCCTTGATCTCGAAATCAAAGGCTTTTGGCGTGCCCCAGCGGCGCACTTCGACGTTGCCGTCTTCGTCTTCGCCAACGGGCACAGACTCGTGCGGAATGTTGGGGATGCCCAGCAGGATCGAATCCAGCTCGGATTGGATCTTGTCCAGCTCGACCTTGCCGTCGGACAGCTCGGTGCCCATACGCTCGACGTCCGCCATCAGCGGCGCGATGTCTTCGCCGCGCTGCTTGGCCTGACCGATGGATTTGGAACGCGCATTACGCTCAGCCTGCAGTGCTTCGGTGCGGGTCTGGACGGTCTTGCGCTGTTCTTCCAGCGCTTCGATGCGCGCAACATCCAAGGCAAAGCCACGGGATGCCAGGCGGTCCGCTACGTCCTGAAGGTTGCTACGTAACAGTTTGGAATCGAGCATGTCGGTCTCTCGTTTATCAAAGTTTGGTCAAGGACAGGCCAGCCCAGGTGGCGAGCAGCCCGCCGAACACGCTGATGCCCAGGTACCCGAAGGCGACCAGGGCCTGCCCGCTTTCCAGCAAGCGCAGCGTATCCAGTGAAAAGGATGAAAAGGTCGTCAGACCGCCTACAAAGCCGACAATCAAGCCGGCACGAATTTCAATCGGTATTTCCGGGCGCAACAGGAACCAGCCGTACAGCAACCCAATGATCAAGCAGCCAACAAGGTTGACCGCAAGGGTTGCGGCATAAAAATGCTTAGGCCAGTTGGCGCTCACCCAAGTACCGGTGGCGAAACGCAATAATGTACCAGCGATGCCGGCTGCGGACACGGCAAGAATCGTCTTGAGCACTACTTTCTCCGCTGTTTGGGGCTGAGGCGATCGAGTTGGGCCAGGTGATTGAGTTTTTCACCGATTTTCAGCTCCAGGCCACGGGGCACCGGCTGGTAGAGCGGCAATGGCTCAAGCTCATCTGGGAAGTAGTCTTCGCCGGCGGCATAGGCGTCCGGCTCATCGTGGGCATAGCGGTATTCATCGCCGTAGCCCAATTGTTTCATCAATTTGGTCGGCGCATTGCGCAGGTGCAGCGGCACTTCAAGGGAGCCGTGCTCGGCGGCAGCACGTAGCGCCGCCTTGAAGCCCATGTACACCGCGTTGCTTTTCGGCGCGCAGGCCAAGTAAGTGATTGCCTGGGCCACCGCCAACTCACCTTCCGGGCTGCCGAGCCGCTCCTGCACGTCCCACGCCGCCAGACACAGGCTCAAGGCGCGCGGGTCAGCGTTGCCAATGTCTTCGCTGGCCATGCGTACCACGCGGCGCGCCAGGTACAAGGGGTCGCAGCCGCCGTCGATCATCCGCGCAAACCAATACAGCGCGCCGTCAGGGTTGGAGCCGCGCACAGATTTGTGCAGCGCCGAAATCTGGTCGTAGAACGCTTCACCGCCCTTGTCGAACCGACGACGTGTGTCGCCAAGCAGGCTTTGCAACAGGTCGACGCCAATCTCGCGGCCATCCTCGGCCAGGTCCGACGCATTCTCCAGCAGGTTGAGAAAACGGCGACCGTCGCCATCGGCAGCGGTGAGCAGGATCTTGAAACCTTCTTCGCTGACACTCAGTTGGCGCTTGCCCAGGCCCTTGTCTTCACTCAACGCGCGGTGCAGCAGCTTTTGCATCGCTGCTTCATCGAGGCTCTTGAGCACATACACTCGCGCTCGAGATAGCAAGGCGTTGTTCAATTCGAAGGACGGGTTTTCGGTAGTGGCGCCGATAAAGATCAGCGTGCCATCTTCGACATAAGGCAGGAACGCATCCTGCTGCGACTTGTTGAAGCGATGCACTTCGTCGACAAACAGGATGGTGCGCTTACCGTATTGCCCAGCCTGCTGCTTGGCCACTTCCACCGCCTGGCGGATTTCCTTGACCCCAGCCAGCACCGCGGAAACCGTTTCGAAGTGCGCATCCGAGACTTTCGCCAGCAGCCGCGCCAGAGTGGTTTTACCCACGCCCGGCGGGCCCCAGAAAATCATCGAATGTAGCGCGCCCTGCTCCAGGGCTTCGCGCAAAGGCTTGCCGCGAGCGAGCAGGTGTTCCTGACCGACGTACTCATCCAGGTTGGTCGAACGCAAACGCGCGGCCAGGGGTTGGGCAATCGGGTCACTTCGAAACAGATCCATGGGCAGCGTTTGAAACCTCTGGTTTATTCCTGGATCACGTCGGCACCCTTAGGGATGTCGAACTTGAACTTGGAAGCAGGCACCGGCTCGTTGGCCTTGACCCCGGAGAACAGGATATCGGTGCGTTGGCCGACGCTGTCGATCAGGCGCATGTTATTGATCACGCCGTTACCGAAAGACAGGTGCAGGCTGTCAAACAGCGTGTCCTTGGACTTCGGCTTGAGGGTGAATTCGATCACGTTGCTGGTTTGCTTGGAGGTGATGTCGAAGCTGTCGTTAATCTTCGACACATCACCCGACAGCAACAGCGCAGGCGTCTGATTCAGGCGCGGATCGAGCTTCTTGATAGTTGCCTGTTCCAGATCCGGGTCCCACAACGTGACCTTCTGGCCGTCGGAAACGATGGTCTGCTCGGCCTTGCCTTCAGTGTGCCAGTAGAACAGCCCCGGACGCTGCACAGCCATTTCGCCTGCCGTTTCCTGCAAACGGGTACCGCCGGCATCCAGGGTCAGTTGGGAGAAGCGCGCCGTCAGGGTCTTGGATTTGTCCAGCAGGTTGGTCAGGCTGGCGACAGAGGCCGGGTCAGCGTGAGCCGAAACAGCGGTCAGGGCCAGTGCCGGCAACAACAGCATGCGGATAAAGCGCATGGGAGTCCTCATTGAGTCGTAAGGGCGCGCCGCGTGCTGCCACGCGGCGCGGGATCAGTCGCGCATCTGCCCAGGGGCAATGACTTCACGCGAGCCGTTGGTGTTCATTGCGGTGACGACGCCGGCGTTTTCCATCGCTTCGATCATGCGGGCGGCGCGGTTGTAGCCGATTTTCAGCTTGCGCTGAACTGCAGAAATCGACGCGCGACGGCTTTCCAGCACAAACGCCACGGCTTCGTCGTACAGGGCGTCGGTCTCGGCATCGTCGTCGCCACCGCTGCTGCCACCGTCGAAACCGCTGCCAGCTTCTTCGACGCCGGCGAGGATGTCGTCGTTGTATTCGGGTGCGCCGCGCAGCTTCCAGGCTTCCACCACGCGGTGCACTTCATCATCGGAAACAAAGGCGCCGTGTACGCGAATCGGCAGGCTGGTGCCCGGTGGCATGTAGAGCATGTCGCCGTGACCCAACAGTTGCTCGGCGCCACCCTGGTCGATGATGGTCCGCGAGTCGATCTTGCTCGATACTTGGAACGCCATGCGCGTCGGGATGTTGGCCTTGATCAGACCGGTGATCACGTCCACCGACGGACGCTGGGTGGCGAGGATCAAGTGAATACCTGCTGCACGCGCCTTTTGGGCGATACGCGCGATCAGCTCTTCAACCTTCTTGCCGACGATCATCATCATGTCGGCGAACTCGTCGACCACCACCACGATGGTCGGCAGCTTGCTCAGCAGTGGCGCTTCGTCGTGAATACTTTCGCGTTTGTACAGCGGGTCGGTCAGCGGTGTGCCGGCGTCCTGGGCTTCCTTGACCTTGGCGTTGAAGCCAGACAGGTTACGTACACCCATCTTCGCCATCAGCTTGTAGCGGCGCTCCATCTCGGCAACGCTCCAGCGCAGGGCGTTGGCGGCGTCCTTCATGTCGGTGACCACCGGGCACAGCAGATGTGGAATGCCTTCGTAGATCGACAGTTCAAGCATCTTCGGGTCGATCATGATCAGCTTGGCGTCTTCCGGGCCGGACTTGAACAGGATCGATAGGATCATCGCGTTCACGCCCACCGACTTACCGGAACCGGTGGTACCGGCGACCAGCAGGTGAGGCATTTTTGCCAGGTCAGTGATAACCGGCTTACCGCCGATATCATGGCCCAGCGCCAGGGTGACCGGCGATTTGAAGTTGTCGTATTCCGGCGTCGACAGTACTTCGGAGAAGCGCACGATCTGGCGGTCTTCGTTGGGAATCTCGATACCCACGGTGGTCTTGCCGGGGATCACTTCCACCACACGCACGCTTGTCACGGCCAGGGAACGGGCCAAGTCTTTGGCCAAGTTGGAGATGCGGCTGACTTTCACACCAGCGGCCGGCTGAATTTCGTAACGGGTAATCACCGGGCCAGGGTGGATCGAGTCCACCGACACTTCGACGCCGAATTCCTTGAGCTTGATTTCCAGCAAGTGGCCGACAGCCGCCAGGGATTCGGGGGAATAGTTGAGCTGTTTCTTTTCGGCCGGGTCGAGAATCGAGATCGGCGGCAAAGTGCCTTCGACAGCGCTATCGACAAACAACGGCGCCTGTTTCTCTTTCTGCACGCGATGGCTTGGCTCGGGGGCCTTGGGCGGCGCAGGTGCAATCACAGGCGGCACCTGCTTCTCGCGGTCGGACATGTGCTTGCTCAGGGCCTGTTCGCGCTCGATCAGGCGCTCCTTGACCTTGGCCTGTTCGCGGCGATCCGGTGTGCTTGGGGCTACGACTTCGTTGACGCGAGTATCCACCTCACGCAACTGAGCCACCATGCGTTTGCGGTCAACACGAGCGGACCACCAACGGTTGGCGGCGCCCTGGAATAATTCGAGCAGGTCGAGGGTGATCTTGCCTGTCACGTCCATCACCTTGAACCACGAGAGGTCGGTGAACACCGTGAGGCCGAACAGGAAAAGCGCAATGAACATAAGAGTGCTGCCCTGGATATTCAGGGTCTTGCGCGCCAGGTCGCCGAGGCTTTCGCCCAAGGCCCCGCCCGCGCCCGCCGGCAAACCGGTGGGCGCATGGAAATGAATATGGGCCAGCGCCGCGCCGGAGAGCACCAGGAACACCAGACCGATCAGGCGCCAGGAGAACAGCCAGCCGCTCCACTGCCACGGCTCGTGACGCTGACGGAAGATCTGCCAGGTCTTGATCGCCAGCAGCAGTGGGAAGATGTAAGCAAAGTAACCCAGCACCATGAAGAGGATGTCGGCGCTGTAGGAACCCACCGGACCGCCGAAGTTTTGCACATCGTCTATCTTGCTGTTGTGGCTCCAGCCCGGATCGTCCTTGCCGTAGGTGAGCAAGGCCATCATCAGGAACAAGCACAGCGCGCCGATAGCGATCAGCGCGCCTTCCTTGAGTCGATAATGCAGGTGCTGGCGCCAAGCCGGCACGACTGCTGCTTTAGGTGTTGCGGCGGATTTCTTCAAAACGGGTCTTTTCCTGCGCCTTTAGCGCGTCCATCTGTTGAATGACTGCAAATACTGCCCAATCCGAGCAGTTGAAAAATAAACGATCGTCGTTGAATGTACGTTTAACACTGGGCAATTACTGAATGAAAGGACGATAACGCCACAATGGCCGCATTGTACGGGTTTGTACCCCCGATGCCACGCCACTTGGCTTTCTTCAGGCAGCATAGCCAATTGTGTGTCACGACATGTTCAATTTGAGCATGCATTGTCTTTGCTGACAAAGGCTTATGAACTGTTTTTACTAATCCAGACAAGCTTGGCAAATGGCCTGCATGGGCCGGCCCCGAATACGACCACACCCCCGGCATAGAGTTGCAGAAACACCCGCTCACGCTAATACGCATCAATGGCTGATTCAAGCTGGCCCGATGGCGCTGCGTCGACAATAATCAGCACTGCCGAGGCGGGTGTCATACCTGCCACTCCCCTCCCCTTCCATAAGCCTGGATGCCATGCTGACCTGGTTACAACGCAACACCCTGACCTTCCCACCGCTGGCCAAAGCTATGCGCGAACCCAATGGCCTGCTGGCCGCCGGCGGCGACCTGTCGGCCGAGCGACTGCTCCAAGCCTACCGCCATGGCTGCTTCCCATGGTTCTCGGAGGGTCAACCGATCCTCTGGTGGTCTCCGGACCCGCGCACGGTGATCTTCCCTGACGAGCTGCACGTATCCCGCAGCCTGAGCAAGCTGTTACGCCAGCAGCGCTACAGCGTGACATTCGACCAGGACTTCGCAGCAGTCATCCAAGCCTGCGCCGCACCGCGCGCCTATGCCGATGGCACCTGGATCACCGAAGGCATTCAGAGCGCCTACCTGGAGTTGCACAAACGCGGCCATGCACACTCGGTAGAAGTATGGGACGAAGGGGTGCTGGTGGGCGGCCTGTATGGCCTAGCGATGGGCCAACTGTTTTTTGGCGAATCCATGTTCAGTCGCGCCGACAACGCCTCAAAATTCGGCTTCGCCACACTGACACGACAATTACAGGCCTGGGGCTTTGTGCTGATCGACTGCCAGATGCCCAACGATCACTTGCACAGCTTGGGTGCCCGCGCCATTCCTCGCACTGAGTTCGCCGGTTTTCTACGCGACCACTTGGACCAGCCCAACACCGGACCATGGGTTTCTTAGGCGACATCCGCGCACCTGGCTTACACTTATTTCAAAGCTTATCCCGAGGGTTGATCATGACCGAGTTGGCGCGTTTGAAGTTTTATGCCACTCAAGCCCACTCTTGCAGCTATCTGCCAGACGAGCAGGCCACCACGTTGTTCCTCGACCCCAGCCAACCGATGGACGTGCACGTGTATGCCGATCTTTCGGAAATGGGCTTTCGACGCAGTGGCGACCACCTTTACCGACCCCATTGTCAGAACTGCAATGCCTGCGTACCGGCACGCCTGCCCGTGGCGCAATTTCTGCCGGATCGTAACCAGAAGCGCATCCTCAAGCGCAACGCCGACCTGACGGTAACATCGTGCAAGCCTCGATTTACCGAAGAATATTTCGACCTTTACCAGCGCTATATTGAGCAACGCCACGCCGACGGCGATATGTTCCCCCCGAGCCGTGACCAGTTCTCCACGTTTCTAGTGCGTGACCTACCCTTTTCACGCTTCTATGAGTTTCGAGCGGACGGTCGCCTGCTGGCCGTCGCCGTGACCGACTTGCTGCCTAATGGCCTGTCGGCGGTATACACGTTCTATGAACCTGCCGAAGAGCGCCGCAGCCTCGGGCGCTTTGCAATCCTCTGGCAAATCGGCGAAGCACTGCGCCTGGAACTGGAGGCCGTCTACCTCGGATACTGGATCAAGAACTGCAAAAAGATGAGCTACAAGACCCAATATCGCCCCATAGAACTGCTAATTAATCAAAGATGGGTCACGCTTAACTAGAACCCCTTGGCTTAAACACCCTTTTTCGGGCACAATGCACGCCGCTTTTGCCTGGCGCAGTTGCACCGGGCCATTCACTGGATACCGAGGGCTTTACTGCATGTCGAAAGAAGACAGCTTCGAAATGGAAGGCACTGTCGTCGACACCCTGCCCAACACCATGTTTCGTGTGGAGTTGGAAAATGGGCACGTCGTAACCGCGCATATCTCCGGCAAGATGCGCAAGAACTACATTCGTATTCTTACCGGTGACAAAGTGCGCGTCGAGCTGACGCCCTATGACTTGAGCAAAGGGCGCATCACTTACCGCGCTCGCTAAGCAAGTCAATACAAAACGCCCGGTTATGCCGGGCGTTTTTGTGTGCATGGGACTCTCAAACACCGATGATTCCTGTGGGAGGGGACTTGCCCCCTCCCACACTGGATCTTCATTGTTCTGAGAACTGCGTTTCAAGACAGCAAAAAGGCGCCTTTCGGCGCCTTTTGCATTACTGCAGAACGATCAGGCCATTTCAGCCGTGGTTTCGAACTCGAAGGTCAGCTCGCCATCCTTCAGGTCGATATGCACCACGCCACCATGGTCGGAGAGTTCGCCGAACAGGATCTCTTCGGCCAATGGCCGCTTGATCTTGTCCTGGATCAGACGCGCCATTGGGCGGGCGCCCATTGCGGCATCGTAGCCACCCTCGGCGATCCAACTGCGCGCCGCTT
Source organism: Pseudomonas sp. W22_MBD1_FP4 (assembly GCF_052113765.1). Classification (NCBI taxonomy): domain Bacteria; kingdom Pseudomonadati; phylum Pseudomonadota; class Gammaproteobacteria; order Pseudomonadales; family Pseudomonadaceae; genus Pseudomonas; species Pseudomonas sp. W22_MBD1_FP4. The sequence continues at coordinate 156,655 of NZ_JBGQOI010000010.1, forward strand.
CCGTGACATCCAGCTGCACGCGCTTGTCTTCCAACTGCGCTTGAAGCTCGGTGAGGAACTTGTCCACCACACTCTTGATAACCTCATGACTGAGGCGACCAAACTGGATAATGGTGTCCAGACGGTTGCGGAACTCCGGCGTGAAGCTCTTCTTGATCACTTCCATCGCATCAGAGGAGTGATCCTGATGGGTAAAGCCGATCGAAGCCCGCGCGGCTGTTTCGGCACCGGCGTTGGTGGTCATGATCACGATCACGTTGCGGAAGTCCGCCTTGCGTCCGTTGTTGTCGGTCAGGGTCCCGTGATCCATGACCTGCAGCAGCAGGTTGAAGACTTCCGGGTGAGCCTTCTCGATTTCATCGAGCAGCAATACGCAATGGGGCTGCTTAGTGATCGCTTCGGTCAACAAACCGCCCTGATCAAAGCCTACATACCCAGGAGGCGCACCGATCAAGCGCGACACGGTATGACGCTCCATGTACTCGGACATGTCGAACCGCACAAGCTCGATCCCCATGGCCTTGGCCAACTGCCGCGCCGCTTCGGTTTTGCCGACACCGGTCGGGCCAGCAAACAGGAACGAGCCGACCGGTTTGTCCGGCGACTTGAGGCCCGCACGCGACAATTTGATCGCAGTGGACAGCGCGTCGATGGCTGCATCCTGACCGAACACAGTGAGCTTGAGATCGCGCTCCAAATTACGTAGCAGCTCTTTGTCGGAGCTGTTGACGTGTTTTGGCGGAATTCGCGCGATCTTCGCCACGATGTCCTCGACCTGAGGCACATCGATGCGTTTAACACGCTTCTCGACCGGTTGCAGGCGCTGATAAGCCCCCGCCTCGTCGATCACGTCGATAGCTTTATCCGGCATATGCCGATCATTGATGTAACGCGACGCCAGCTCTGCAGCTGCACGCAGCGCCTCATCGGTGTACTCGATGCCATGGTGCGCTTCAAAACGCCCCTTGAGCCCGCGCAGGATGCTGATGGTGTCTTCAACCGAAGGCTCGGACACGTCGACCTTCTGGAAGCGACGCGCCAGCGCACGGTCTTTCTCGAAGATGCCACGGAATTCCTGGAAGGTGGTCGAACCAATGCAGCGGATATCACCCGACGACAGCAACGGCTTGAGCAGATTGGACGCATCCATCACCCCGCCAGACGCCGCACCAGCACCAATGATGGTGTGGATTTCGTCGATGAACAGGATCGCCTGCGGGCGTTTTTTCAACTCGCCGAGCAACGCCTTGAAGCGCTTCTCGAAATCGCCCCGGTACTTGGTCCCGGCGAGCAACGCGCCCAGATCAAGGGAGTAGACGACGCTGTTGGCCAGCAGGTCAGGCACCTGGTTATCCACGATACGCTTGGCCAAGCCTTCGGCGATTGCGGTTTTACCCACGCCCGCCTCACCCACCAGCAACGGATTGTTCTTGCGGCGACGCGCGAGGATTTGCGCTACACGCTCAACCTCAAGCTCACGCCCCACCAGCGGATCGATCCGACCCTGGCGCGCCAGTTCGTTGAGATTGCTGGCATAGGCATCCAGCGGGTTGCTTGAAGAAGAAGACTCACCGCCCTCGTCGTCCTGCATATCCTGCTCACCCTCGGAATGATCGCCGTGCCCAGGCACCTTGGAGATACCGTGGGCGATATAGTTGACGACATCAATACGGGCAACGCTCTGCTGCTTGAGCAGGAACACTGCCTGACTTTCCTGTTCGCTAAATATCGCCACAAGCACGTTGGCGCCTGTGACTTCACGCTTACCGGAGCTCTGTACGTGGAAAACAGCACGCTGCAATACCCGCTGGAAGCCCAGGGTTGGCTGGGTCTCGCGGTCCTCGTCATGCACGGGGATCAGTGGCGTGGTGGAGTCGATAAACTCCTGCAGGTCATGCTTGAGTTTGTCGAGGTTGGCGCCGCACGCACGCAGAACGGTGGCGGCAGCTTCGTTATCCAAAAGTGCCAGCAAAAGGTGTTCGACTGTCATGAATTCATGACGCTTCGAACGAGCCTCCTTGAAGGCAAGATTGAGGGTGACTTCGAGCTCGCGGTTTAACATAGCTTCACCTCATACCCAAGTGGTCGGCGTTAACCGTCCTTCTCGATTTCACAGAGTAGCGGATGCTGGCTTTCCCTGGCGTACTGGTTGACCTGCATGGCCTTTGTCTCGGCGATGTCACGGGTAAACACTCCACATACTGCCCGTCCTTCTGTGTGAACGGCCAGCATTACCTTGGTCGCCAACTCTCGGTTCAGGTTAAAAAACACCTCGAGCACTTCGACCACGAAATCCATCGGTGTGTAGTCATCATTGAACAAAACCACCTTGTACATCGGCGGCGCCTGTAGAGCAGGCTTGGCCTCCTGAACAGCAATGCCTGCAGAACCGTCGTCATCGTGTTCGTGATCCGGTCGATCCTGATTGAATGTTAGTCGAATCTGGCTGATTGCATGCATGGAAAGAAAGGTTCGTCAGTGGTTCAAATACAGTGGTGGGGGCGACCTGTCAGAATTTCAACTCTCAACTGGCCGGTCGCCTTGACTATCGGCGAATCGGTGTTACAACCAATAGAACCCACAGTGGGTAAAAAAGGTCCGCGCAGTCAACCTTAATTTATTCGGGTTAGGACGGATAAACTGGATGATACTCCAGTGATGGAGTCTGGTGCAGAGGGAAATGGGTATGTCCGGCGTCAAGATCAATGGCAAGGTCAAGTGGTTCAACAACGCCAAAGGATATGGCTTTGTTAATGAGGAAGGGAAAAACGAGGACCTTTTTGCGCACTATTCAGCAATCCAAATGGATGGTTATAGAACGCTGAAAGCGGGCCAGCCCGTGAGTTTTGAAATCATTCAAGGCCCCAAGGGACTGCATGCCGTGAACATCGGCGCAGTGAGCGCGCAAGCACCGGAAAAGACCACGGAGAAACACGCTCATAAAGAGAAGAAGCAACCGGCCTGAACCGCCGCCGAGCATGCAGTCTGCGGCAAGAAAAACGGCCATCCCACTCAAGTTGGGATGGCCGTTTTTTTGTCGCGTGAGACGTTACATATGCGAGATCAGCGCATCACCGAAGCCCGACGACGACACCAGCGTGGCGCCCTCCATCAGGCGCTCGAAATCATAGGTCACGGTCTTGGCCGAAATGGCGCCATTGGTGCCCTTGATGATCAGATCGGCAGCTTCAATCCAACCCATATGACGCAGCATCATTTCCGCTGAAAGGATCAAAGACCCCGGATTGACCTGATCCTTGCCCGCATACTTGGGCGCCGTCCCGTGAGTCGCCTCGAACATTGCCACGGTGTCAGACAGGTTGGCACCCGGCGCAATGCCGATACCACCCACTTCCGCCGCCAACGCGTCGGACAGGTAGTCACCATTGAGGTTAAGGGTTGCAATCACGTCATATTCAGCCGGACGCAGCAGGATCTGCTGGAGCATGGCGTCGGCGATTGCATCCTTGACCACCACATTCCTGCCGGTGCGCGGGTTCTTGAACTGCATCCACGGCCCACCATCGAGCAGGGTCGCGCCGAACTCTTCGGCCGCCACTTCATAGGCCCATTCCTTGAAGGCCCCTTCGGTGAACTTCATGATGTTGCCTTTGTGCACGATGGTCAGCGATTCGCGGTCGTTATCCACCACATATTGCAAGGCCTTGCGCGCCAAGCGCTTAGTGCCCTCTTTGGACACCGGCTTGATGCCAATCCCGCAATCCTGGTCGAAGCGGATCTTGGTAACGCCCATTTCCTCCTTGAGGAACTTGATCACTTTAATAGCTTCCGGCGAGCCAGCTTTCCACTCGATCCCGGCGTAAATGTCTTCGGAGTTTTCGCGAAAGATGGTCATGTCCACGTCGCCGGGCTTCTTGACCGGACTCGGCACACCTTCGAACCAACGCACTGGGCGTAGGCACACATAAAGGTCGAGCTGCTGACGCAGAGCCACGTTCAGCGATCGAATACCACCACCGACCGGCGTGGTCAGCGGACCCTTGATGGACACCACGTAATCCTTGACGGCATCCAGGGTTTCCTGGGGCAGCCAGGTATCCTGATCGTAGACCTGAGTCGCCTTTTCGCCGGCGTACACCTCCATCCACGAGATCTTGCGCTTGCCGCCGTATGCCTTTTCAACAGCTGCGTCGACCACTTTGATCATCACCGGGCTGATGTCGACGCCAATGCCGTCACCTTCGATATAAGGGATGATCGGTTGGTCAGGAACATTGAGAGAATGGTCTGCATTGACGGTGATTTTGTCGCCGACTGCCGGAACCTGAATCTTCTTGTATCCCATGCTGAACTCCATCTATGGATTAAACATCTGGCTGCGTTCGAGCCTACTCCAGATAAATGACGACCGAAACCTCACGCCATGTTCATTTGCATCGAAAACAGCATAATTTGTCGCCTACAAGCCTGAAAGCAAAGGGAAAAGCGCCAATCTTGAGCACATCATGCGACTTTAGGCGTACCCCGGTACCTGCGACCTTTAGACCAATGGACGACACACCTTTTGTATGAAGGCTCGGCGTAAGCATAGCGACCTATGTATAATGCCACCGCTGACCCAAGAGTCACGACGGCTGACCGCTCTAGAATAGGTGCCTTCAGCTACAAAGCCGGACTATTACAATAGTCCACCCGCTTGACGCTCGACTGATGCAACCCAACATCACCGCGAAGAAACCTCGACATTTCGCTCATGGATGACTTTGAACGAACGCGCTCCACCCGGCGCATCTCGAGTTTCTGCGCACGCTTTCAGCAAAGAAGAGAGTTAATCCGAATATGCCCACCCGCTCGAAGATCATCTACACCTTCACCGACGAAGCCCCTGCCCTCGCCACCTATTCACTGCTGCCTATCGTAGAGGCCTTCACCGCTTCCGCTGATATTGCCGTGGAAACCCGCGATATTTCTCTCGCCGGGCGCATCCTCGCAAGCTTCCCCGAGCAACTGGGCAACAAGGCCATACCGGACCACCTCGCCGAACTGGGCGACCTGGCCGTTACCCCTGAAGCCAACATCATCAAGCTGCCTAACATCAGCGCCTCGACCCCGCAGCTGCAAGCGGCGATCAAGGAACTGCAGGCCCAGGGCTACGCCCTGCCGGACTACCCGGAAACCGTAACCACCGACGCGGAAAAAGAAACCCGTGCACGTTACGACAAGGTCAAGGGCAGCGCCGTGAACCCGGTACTGCGCGAAGGCAACTCCGACCGCCGTGCGCCGCTGTCGGTCAAGAACTACGCCCGCAAGCACCCGCACAAAATGGGCGCATGGGCTGCGGACTCCAAGTCCCACATCGCCCACATGAGCAATGGCGACTTCTACGGCAGCGAAAAAGCCGTACAGATCGAAGCCGCTGATACTGTCAAAATTGAGCTGGTCGGCAAGGACGGCACCACCACCGCCCTGAAAGAAAAGACTACCGCTCAAGCTGGCGAGATCCTCGACAGCGCCGTGCTGAGCAAAAACGCACTGCGCTCGTTCATCGCCGCTGAAATCGAAGACGCCAAGAAACAAGGCGTACTGCTGTCGGTTCACCTCAAAGCCACCATGATGAAAGTCTCCGACCCAATCATGTTCGGCCAGATCGTTGCCGAGTTCTATAAAGATGCCCTGGCCAAGCACGCCACGGTACTGGAGCAGATCGGCTTCAACCTGAACAACGGCATCGGTGACCTGTACGCTCGCATCAAGGCCCTGCCGGCCGAGCAGCAAGCGCAGATCGAAGCTGACATCCAGGCGGTCTACGCCGCTCGCCCTTCCCTGGCGATGGTCAACTCCGACAAAGGCATCACCAACCTGCACGTGCCGAGCGACGTCATCGTCGACGCCTCGATGCCAGCCATGATCCGTGACTCCGGCAAGATGTGGGGCACCGACGGCCAGCTGCACGACACCAAGGCCGTGATCCCGGATCGCTGCTACGCCACTATCTACCAAGCGGTCATCGAAGACTGCAAGGCCAATGGCGCTTTCGATCCAACCACCATGGGCAGCGTGCCAAACGTTGGCCTGATGGCGAAGAAAGCAGAAGAGTACGGCTCCCACGACAAGACTTTCCAGATCAAGGCTGACGGCGTAGTCCGTATCACCGACAGCAAGGGCAACCTGCTGATGGAACAGAACGTCGAAGCCGGCGACATCTTCCGCATGTGCCAGACCAAAGACGCGCCGATCCAGGATTGGGTCAAGCTTGCCGTCAACCGCGCGCGCGCCAGCAACACCCCTGCCATCTTCTGGCTGGACCCTAAGCGCGCTCACGACGGCGTCGTGGTCGAGAAAGTTCAGGCCTACCTGAAAGACCACAACACCGAAGGTCTGGACATCCGCATCATGTCGCCAGTCGACGCGATGAAGTTCACTCTGGAGCGCACCCGCAAGGGCCTGGACACCATCTCGGTGACCGGCAACGTACTGCGCGACTACCTGACCGACCTGTTCCCGATCATGGAACTGGGCACCAGCGCCAAGATGCTGTCGATCGTGCCGCTGATGAACGGCGGTGGCCTGTTCGAAACCGGCGCCGGCGGTTCGGCACCGAAGCACGTGCAACAGTTGCTGGAAGAAAACTTCCTGCGCTGGGACTCCCTGGGCGAATTCCTGGCCCTGGCCGCCTCCCTTGAGCATTTGGGTGTGACGTACAACAACCCGAAAGCCCTAGTACTGTCCAAGACCCTGGACCAGGCCACTGGCCAATTCCTCGACAACAACAAGTCGCCATCGCGCAAAGTCGGCAACATCGACAACCGCGGCAGCCACTTCTACCTGGCGCTGTACTGGGCTCAAGCCCTGGCCGCCCAGACCGAGGACACTGCACTGCAAGCGCAGTTCGGCGAACTGGCAAAAACCCTGGCCGAGAACGAAGCAACCATCGTTGCCGAACTCAACGCCGTACAGGGCAAGCCAGTGGACATCGGCGGCTACTACGCGCCGAACCCAGAGCTGACCAGCAAGGCCATGCGCCCAAGCAACACCCTCAACGCGGCAATTGCCAAGTTGAAGTAAGGTTGTAAGGGAACACCACAAACCCCGGCCATGCGCCGGGGTTTGTGTTTTAAGGCTTTAACAGCGCTGAAGCTATATCAAAAAATGCTAGCGAACTGTAAGTATTGACAGGTTACCTGCCGCCCCCAAAAGAACATTCTGCTCTCGTGACTAATGACCCGAGAACAGGAGCCCATCAAATGTTTCGCCCCCACAAACTACTGCCGCTATACCTGTTCCTGCTCGCTTTAGCGCCATTGTCAGATGCAGGTCAAGACATCAAAATAAAGTATTTCCTCCAGGCAAACTTCACCTGTAAAAACGGCATCACGACACCCGGATATAGCGTTTACGTGGTTGGCTCGCGACCGGAGATCGGGGAATGGGTTCCAGCGAAAGCTTTTTTGCTAAGCCCTGCAAACTACCCGACGTGGACAGGCGAGGTGAGTTTTGCAAATGTTGAGCTCAATCAGGAGGTGAAGTGGAAGTGTATTATTCGCAACGAAAATAACCCTCTGGATGTTCAGAAGTGGCAACCCGACCCGGACAATGAGACGACATTGATTTTCTCTCCCTCGGCTCAGACCACCGGCACGTTCTGAGCAGCTTGCTGATGCCAGGCGTATCATGGGGGCTGCCCCGCCCGAATTCGAGACCCGCTTATGACCTGGCAACCCCACATCACCGTCGCCACCATCGTCGAAGACAACGGACGCTTCCTGATGGTCGAAGAACTCAAGGGCGGCCGCGCTGTGCTCAACCAGCCCGCCGGCCACCTCGACCCGCATGAAACCCTCACCGAAGCAGCCGTGCGCGAAACCCTCGAAGAAACCGGCTGGGACGTGGAAGCTACCGGTATCGTAGGCATCTATCTGTACACCGCACCCAGCAATGGCGTGACCTACCAACGGGTCTGTTTCATTGCCAAAGCCCTGAAACACCACCCGAACTACCAACTCGAAGAAGGCATCCTGCGCGCCCGCTGGCTGAGCCGTGACGAGCTGATGGCCGTGCGCGAGGACTGGCGCAGCGAGCTGATCATCCGCTGCATCGATGATTATCTGGCCGGCCAGCGTCACAGTCTGGAATTGATCCGCCCTTCTCTTTAGCCTTGCGGGCCCAGGCCTGCTAGAATCGCGTCCTTTTTCAAGACACCCGTTGAAACCCTATGCGTGATCCAGCCCCTTCTGACACACAAAAGAAGCGCGTCATCGTCGGCATGTCCGGCGGCGTGGATTCTTCCGTTTCCGCCGTTCTGCTCATGGAGCAGGGTTATGAGGTGGAAGGCCTGTTCATGAAGAACTGGGAAGAAGACGATGGAACGGAATATTGCACCGCCATGGACGACCTGGCAGATGCCCAGGCCGTGTGTGACAAGATCGGTATCAAGCTGCACACCGCCAACTTCGCCGCCGAGTACTGGGACAATGTGTTCGAGCACTTCCTGGCCGAATACAAGGCCGGTCGCACGCCGAACCCGGACATCCTGTGCAACCGCGAAATCAAGTTCAAGGCGTTCCTCGACTACGCCATGATCCTTGGCGCCGACCTGATTGCCACTGGCCACTACGTGCGCCGTCGCGACATCGATGGCCGCACCGAACTGCTCAAGGGCCTGGACCCGAATAAGGACCAGAGCTACTTCCTGCACGCTGTTGGCGGTGAACAGATCGCCAAGACCCTGTTCCCGGTGGGCGAGCTGGAAAAACCCGAAGTGCGCAGGATCGCCGAGAAACACGGCCTGGCTACCGCGAAGAAAAAGGATTCCACCGGGATTTGCTTTATCGGCGAGCGCCGCTTCAGCGACTTCCTTAAGCAATACCTGCCGGCGCAACCGGGTGAGATCAAGACCACCGAAGGTGAAGTGATCGGCCGTCACCATGGCCTGATGTACCACACCATTGGCCAACGCCAGGGCCTGGGCATCGGCGGTTTGAAAGACGCCGGTGAAGAGCCGTGGTATGTGCTGGTCAAGGACCTGGAAAACAATGTGCTGATCGTCGGCCAGGGTAATGAACACCCGCTGCTGTTCTCGGGCGCGCTGCTGGCCTCGGAGATCTATTGGGTCAACCCGGTCGACCTGAGCACCCCGCGCCGCCTGACTGCCAAAGTGCGCTATCGCCAAAGCGACCAGCCCTGCACCCTGGAAAAAACGGCGACAGGCTACCGCGCCACCTTTGATGACCCGCAACGTGCGGTCACTCCTGGCCAGTCGGTGGTGTTCTATGACGGCGAAATTTGCCTGGGCGGCGGCGTGATTGAAGTCGCGCAAGCCTGGAGCAACCCGGCATGAGCCCTACCCAAGAGCAATTGACGGCACTCGGCGGGGTATTTCTCTCCGCCGTGCTCGTGGACAAGATCGCCAAGACCGGCCAGGTCACCGAAGCCGGCCTGACTTGCATGCTCGGCAGCCTGCTGATCCGCGACCCCAAGGACACCCTGGAAGTCTACGGCGGCGACGACCTCGCACTGCGTGAAGGTTACCGCGCCCTGATCGGCGCCCTGGAGCGCGACCCCAGCACCTTGCAGCGCGAGCCGCTGCGCTACGCCCTGTCGATGCTCGGCCTCGAGCGCCAACTGGCCAAGCGCGAGGACATGCTGGAAACCATCGGCAAACGCCTGCCACAGATCCAGTCCCAGGTAGAACACTTCGGCCCGGCCCACGAAAACGTGATCGCCGCCTGTGGTGCGCTGTATCAGGACACCTTGAGCACTTTGCGCCAGCGGATCCAGGTTCACGGCGACATGCGCAACCTGCAGCAACCGAACAACGCCTCGAAAATCCGCGCCCTGCTTCTGGCCGGTATTCGCTCGGCGCGGTTGTGGCGCCAGTTGGGCGGCCATCGCTGGCAGCTGGTGATCAGCCGTCGAAAATTGCTCAAAGAGCTTTACCCGTTGATGCGCAACGAATAAGTCGCAGCAAAGGGCTTTTTTCAAGCCGTTACGCGTAATACGCCGGTCAGTTGGCGACGGACCGGCGGATTTTTTCATGTATGATACGCGCCCCATTTCGTTGCCCGACTGTCCGAGAACACCCCATGCAGCTCTCTTCGCTCACTGCGGTTTCCCCTGTTGACGGCCGCTACGCCGGCAAAACCCAGGCCCTGCGCCCTATTTTCAGCGAATACGGCTTGATCCGTGCTCGTGTTCTGGTTGAAGTGCGCTGGCTCCAGCGCCTGGCCGCTCATCCCGCCATCAGCGAAGTGCCGGCGTTCTCTGCCGAAGCCAACGCTGTGCTCAACACCCTGGCGGAAAATTTCTCCCTGGAGCACGCCGAGCGTGTGAAAGAGATCGAGCGAACCACCAACCACGACGTCAAAGCCATTGAATACCTGCTCAAAGAGCAGGCGGCCAAGCTGCCGGAACTGGCCCAGGTCAGCGAGTTCATCCACTTTGCCTGCACCAGCGAGGACATCAACAACCTGTCCCACGCCCTGATGCTGCGCGAAGGCCGCGATGACGTGATGCTGCCACTGATGCGCCAGACCGCCGAAGCTATCCGCGAACTGGCCATCCGTTTCGCTGACGTGCCAATGCTGTCGCGCACCCACGGCCAGCCGGCTTCGCCGACCACCCTGGGCAAAGAACTCGCCAACGTGGTGTATCGTCTGGAGCGTCAGATTGCTCAAGTCGCTGCCGTACCATTGCTGGGCAAGATCAACGGCGCCGTCGGCAATTACAACGCGCACCTGTCGGCCTACCCTGAGATCGACTGGGAAGCCAACGCCCGCGCCTTCATCGAAGACGAGCTGGGCCTGGGCTTCAACCCTTACACCACACAGATCGAGCCCCACGACTACATCGCGGAGCTGTTCGACGCCATTGCGCGCTTCAACACCATCCTGATCGACTTCGATCGCGATATCTGGGGCTACATCTCCCTGGGCTACTTCAAGCAGCGCACCATTGCCGGTGAAATCGGCTCGTCGACCATGCCGCACAAGGTCAACCCGATCGACTTCGAAAACTCCGAAGGCAACCTCGGCATCGCCAACGCCCTGTTCCAGCATCTGGCCAGCAAGCTGCCAATCTCACGCTGGCAGCGCGACCTGACCGACTCGACCGTACTGCGCAACCTCGGCGTGGGTTTTGCCCACAGCGTGATCGCGTACGAAGCCAGCCTCAAAGGCATCAGCAAGCTGGAGCTCAACGCGCAGAAAATCGCCGCTGACCTGGACGCATGCTGGGAAGTGCTGGCCGAGCCGATCCAGACCGTGATGCGTCGCTACAACATCGAAAACCCGTACGAGAAGCTGAAAGAGTTGACGCGCGGCAAGGGCATCAGCCCTGAAGCGCTGCAAACTTTCATCGACGGCCTGGACATGCCAGCCGCCGCCAAGGCCGAGCTGAAACTGCTCACCCCGGCCAACTACATCGGCAACGCGGTAGAGCAAGCCAAGCGCATCTGATCATCGCAAGACCCTTGAGACGCCCGGCCGCGCCGGGCGTTTTTATTCCAGTCTGAAAAGTGCTTTCTTTCAATAGGTTACACATGAATCCTGACATCCCTCTTCAACTTCTGGGCGGCATCACGGCACGGGAATTCCTGCGCGACTACTGGCAGAAAAAACCACTGCTGATCCGTCAGGCCATCCCTGATTTCGAAAGCCCGATCGACGCAGACGAACTGGCCGGCCTGGCCTTGGAAGAAGAAGTCGAATCGCGCCTGGTGATCGAACACGGCGAGCGCCCGTGGGAACTGCGTCGCGGCCCGTTCGCCGAAGACGCCTTCGGCAGCCTGCCTGAGCGCGAGTGGACCCTGCTGGTGCAGGCGGTCGACCAGTTCGTTCCGGAAGTGGCCGAGCTGCTGGAGCAGTTCCGCTTTCTACCAAGCTGGCGCATCGACGATGTGATGATCAGCTTCGCCGCGCCTGGCGGCAGCGTTGGTCCGCACTTCGACAACTACGATGTGTTCCTGCTGCAAGCCCAAGGCAAGCGCAACTGGAAGATCGGCCAGATGTGCAACTCCGAAAGCCCGCTGCTGCAACACGCCGACCTGCGCATCCTCGCCGAATTCGAAGAAACCGCCGAATGGGTACTCGAACCGGGCGACATGCTCTATCTGCCGCCACGCCTGGCGCACTTCGGCATCGCCGAAGACGACTGCATGACCTACTCGGTCGGCTTCCGTGCGCCGAGCGCCGCCGAAGTGCTCACCCACTTCACCGATTTCCTCGCCCAATACCTGACGGATGAAGAGCGCTACACCGACGCCGACGCGCAGCCGGTCAGCGACCCGCATCAGATCCAGCGCGACGCCCTCGACCGCCTCAAGAGCCTGCTGGCCGAGCACATGAGCGACGAACGCATGCTGCTGACCTGGTTCGGCCAGTTCATGACCGAACCGCGCTACCCAGAACTCGTGGCCGGCGAAGAGCTGGGCGAAGAAGACTTCATCAGCACCCTGCAAGACGGCGCGATTCTGGTACGCAACCCAAGCGCGCGCATGGCGTGGTCGGAAGTGGACGACGACGTGCTGCTGTTTGCCAGCGGCCAGAGCCGCTACCTGCCCGGCAAGCTGCGTGAACTGTTGAAACTGGTGTGCTCCGCCGATGCGTTGCACAGCGAAAACCTGGGTGAGTGGCTCGCCGACGAAGACGGCCGCGACCTGCTGTGCGAGCTGGTCAAGCAAGGCAGCCTGGGATTTGCCGATGAATAAAATTCACGTAAGTGTCGCGGACTGGCAAAAGGATATCGCCGAGATTCGGCGCATTCGTGAAGCGGTATTTATCGCTGAACAATCGGTTCCGCCCGAGTTGGAGTGGGACGCGGATGACGCTGGTGCGATGCACTTCCTGGCGTTCGAAGGCGACTTTCCAATCGGCACCGCTCGCCTGCTGCCCAGCGGCGAGATCGGCCGCGTATCGGTCCTCAAGGACTGGCGCGGCCTGAAGGTTGGCGACAAGCTGATGGAAGCGGTGATTGGCGTGGCCGAGCAACGCGGCCAGACCAAACAGTTCCTCAGCGCGCAGGTCTATGCAGCGCCGTTTTATGAGCGGTTGGGCTTCAAGATCGTCAGCGATGAGTTCCTGGAAGTCGGGATTCCCCATGTTGATATGGTGCGTGGGGGCTGATCCCTGCTTAAGGGCTTGTCTGTGGTGAGCGGGCTTGCCCCGCGCTGGGCTGCTTAGCAGCCACAAAACCAAACGCCGCGTTCTTTCTGAAAGAACGCGGCGTTTTTTATAGGGGCCGCTACGCAGCGCAGCGCAGGGCAAGCCCGCTCACTACACCCCAGGCCGACAAACTGGCACTATCAAGCCTAAATGACTCGCAGAGATAACGGACATGTCCCTACGCACCCTGCTCACCGCCCTCCTCCTGGCCGTCAGTTGCTCGACAATGGCCGACACCGAAGTCGTCAACCTGAACAACCGCACCAGCGCCGATCTATTGCCGGTGGCGCAGAATTTCATCGGCAAGGACGGCACCGTCAGCGCCTACGGCAACCAACTTATTGTTAACGCCGATCCCGGCAAGCTCCAGGACCTGCGCGCACTGATTGCACAACTGGACACACCGGCCAAGCGCCTGCTGATTACTGTAGACACGAACGAAAACAACCAACAGAACAGTGGCGATAGCCAAACCCGCATCATCAACTACGGCACTGCCAGTCGCGACGGCGGCATCCAGCAGATCCAGGCCAGCGAAGGCGTGCCTGCGCTAATCCAGGTCGGCCAGAGCGTGCCACTGACCACCACCCAACCAGACGCCTACGGCCGCCCGCAGAACCAGACCCAATACCGCAACGTCACCCAGGGCTTCTACGTCACTGCCAGCGTCACCGGCGAGACCGTGCATCTGGCGATCAGTACCAACCGTGACCGCATGAGCCAGGAACGTCCCGATGTAGTGAATGTGCAAAGTACCGACACAACCGTCAGCGGGCGTCTTGGCGAATGGATCCCCCTGGCCGGCATCAACCGTGAAACCCAAGCCGATAAATCCTCTACAACCCGCAGCTACTCTACCCAGGGCCGTGATGACCTGACGTTGCGGGTCAAGGTCGACACCCTGAACTGAAGCACCAAAAACTGACTGATGAGTCGTATTAGACTAAAGATGTAGTGCTATAAAAAAAGCACTACAAAACATTTGACGATCCAAAAAAGCATGGGCATGATGGCCTCGCTCCCGCTAATCAGGGGCCCTGGCAAGGGCCTTCGGATCGTCGCTCTAAGCTACCCACCTGAGCCGATTCGTGTCTGTACCGCCCACAAGGTGTGTTTGACGAGGTTGCGACTGGAACGAAGTTGTCCCGAGGGACGGAAGCTAACCAGGTAACCCGGCAACATGCTGCAGAATACCCAAGGGCCCACGATGCCCGAAGACCGTTCTCGGCCAGCCTTTACCTGCCCCCTCTCGATCATCGTTCATCCCGTCGCCTTCCCCGTCGAACCTGACTTGACCACCTATGCTTCTGGTCAGCGAGCAGCCATACCCCGCAACGATTGCGCGGCTGGCAAATGGATCTTTCCACCTAGACCTATGCGACGAGGTTTTTCCCCATGGCACTGACACGCGAACAGCAAATTGCAGCCCTTGAAAAAGATTGGGCTGAAAACCCACGCTGGAACGGCGTAACCCGCGCTTATTCCGCTGCTGACGTCGTCCGCCTGCGTGGCTCGGTTCAACCTGAGCACACCTTTGCAAAACTCGGCGCCGAGAAGCTGTGGAACCTGGTCACCCAAGGTGCCAAGCCTTCCTTCCGTCCCGACAAAGATTTCGTCAACTGCATGGGCGCCCTCACTGGCGGTCAAGCAGTCCAACAGGTAAAAGCCGGCATCCAGGCGATCTACCTGTCCGGCTGGCAAGTGGCAGCGGACAACAACTCCGCTGAATCCATGTACCCCGACCAATCGCTGTACCCGGTTGACTCCGTGCCAACCGTAGTCAAGCGCATCAACAACTCGTTCCGTCGTGCTGACCAGATCCAGTGGAAAGCTGGCAAAGGCCCAGGCGATGAAGGCTACATCGACTACTTCGCGCCAATCGTAGCTGACGCCGAAGCCGGCTTCGGCGGCGTACTGAACGCCTATGAGCTGATGAAGAGCATGATCGAAGCAGGCGCCGCGGGCGTTCACTTCGAAGACCAACTGGCTTCCGTGAAGAAATGCGGCCATATGGGCGGCAAGGTACTGGTTCCGACCCAAGAAGCTGTACAGAAGCTGACCGCTGCCCGTCTGGCGGCTGACGTTGCCGGCACACCGACCATCATCCTGGCCCGTACCGACGCCAACGCAGCAGACCTGTTGACCTCGGACTGCGACCCGTACGACCAGCCATTCGTTACCGGCGAACGCACTCAGGAAGGTTTCTACAAGGTACGCGCCGGCCTCGATCAGGCCATCGCCCGCGGTCTGGCCTACGCACCGTATGCCGACCTGATCTGGTGCGAAACCGCCAAGCCGGATCTGGACGAAGCGCGTCGTTTCGCCGAAGCGATCAAGAAGGAATACCCGGACCAACTGCTGTCCTACAACTGCTCGCCTTCTTTCAACTGGAAGAAGAACCTGGACGACGCGACCATCGCCAAGTTCCAGCGCGAACTGTCCGCCATGGGCTACAAGCACCAGTTCATCACCCTGGCCGGCATTCACAATATGTGGCACAGCATGTTCAACCTGGCGCACGACTACGCCCGCAACGACATGACCGCCTACGTGAAGCTGCAGGAGCAGGAATTCGCTGACGCCTCCAAAGGCTACACCTTTGTGGCGCACCAGCAGGAAGTGGGTACTGGCTACTTCGATGACATGACCACCGTGATCCAGGGCGGCACCTCGTCCGTGACCGCGCTGACCGGGTCGACTGAAGAAGAGCAGTTCCACTGATCGATGTGAGTACACAGCCACTGCGGACCCGTTAAAGAGCTAACCGCAGTGCTGCACGACAATCACGCCCCGACTGGTTCGGGGCGTTTTTTTGCCTGAGATATCTGCCCCGGGCCAATGAGAATCCAAATGTGGGAGGGGGCTTGCCCCCGATAACGGTGGATCAGCAACAGCGTTATTGACTGACACTCAGCCATCGAGGGCAAGCCCCCTCCCACAAGGGAACGCACGCAACCTGAAGATTTTGTACAAAACCTTGATCCAGAGCGGTATTCGCTGCGGATAAATCGGTTAAAAGATCCGCTCCGGCAACTTGCGCCAATCAAACAAGTAACGGCAACTTACCCCGCCACATGAGAAACAATCGCTTAAACCCCGCGCAAACAATATTCATTATCATTTAGACCATGAAAACTTCGTTACTGGTTAAACAAAACATAATTGATCAAATGCCCGCTAATCCCCGCCCCGCAAGGGCTACAGCCCCAAGAAGGTGCACTATGTCCTTATTCCATCGAATAATTTCGCTATAGGAATTTTACTTGCCCGGTGTTTAGCCATAAAATCACCGCGATTGACTGCGCTGCGACATATCGTCACTGCATCATTACTTTTTCGAGCTCAGAGACCTTTGCTCTCTGTTAAGGATTTCCAGCATGACCGAAGCGACAGGACTCATGGCCCACAACTGGGGCTTTGCCATTTTCCTCCTCGGTGTTGTCGGCCTTTGCGCCTTCATGCTCGGTGTTTCCAGCCTCCTCGGGTCAAAAGCCTGGGGCCGCAGCAAAAACGAACCGTTCGAGTCGGGCATGCTACCTACAGGTGGCGCCCGTCTGCGGCTCTCAGCCAAATTCTATCTGGTCGCGATGCTGTTCGTGATCTTCGATATCGAAGCCCTCTTTCTCTTTGCCTGGTCTGTGTCCGTCCGCGAAAGCGGCTGGACCGGATTCGTCGAAGCTCTCGTTTTCATAGCAATTCTGTTGGCAGGCCTTGTCTACCTATTTCGAGTGGGCGCCCTTGACTGGGCTCCGGAAGCTCGTCGTAAGCGGCAAGCGAAGCTGAAACAATGAGGCTTTGGCGATGCAATACAATCTCACCAGGATCGACCCGGATGCTCCTAACGAGCAGTACCCCATCGGCGAACGGGAAACCGTTTCCGATCCGTTAGAAGACCAAGTCCACAAAAACATCTACATGGGCAAACTCGAAGACGTGCTGAGTGGCGCGGTCAACTGGGGGCGTAAAAACTCCCTGTGGCCTTACAACTTCGGCCTTTCGTGCTGCTATGTGGAAATGACCACCGCCTTCACGGCGCCCCACGACATCGCGCGCTTTGGCGCCGAAGTTATCCGGGCATCACCGCGCCAGGCGGATTTCATGGTTATCGCCGGAACCTGCTTCATCAAGATGGCGCCAATCATTCAGCGTCTCTACGAGCAAATGCTCGAACCGAAGTGGGTTATCTCCATGGGTTCGTGCGCCAACTCCGGTGGCATGTACGACATCTACTCAGTGGTCCAAGGGGTGGATAAGTTCCTGCCCGTGGACGTCTACGTGCCTGGCTGCCCGCCCCGCCCTGAAGCATTTCTGCAAGGCTTGATGCTGTTGCAGGAATCGATTGGCAAGGAGCGTCGTCCGCTTTCCTGGGTCGTCGGCGATCAAGGCGTTTACCGCGCCGAGATGCCCTCGCAAAAGGAACAGCGCCGCGAACAGCGAATCGCAGTCACCAACCTGCGCAGCCCTGACGAAGTCTGATCCAGCCCGCTTCTTTTATAGAACGAACACCTGGCTTCATTCTTTACGTTGACCGAAAGCGATAAAAAACCATGACTACAGGCAGCGCTCTGTACATCCCGCCTTATAAGGCAGACGACCAGGATGTGGTCGTCGAACTCAATAACCGTTTTGGCCCTGACGCCTTCACCGCCCAGGCCACACGTACCGGTATGCCGGTGCTGTGGGTGGCGCGCGCCAAGCTCGTCGAAGTCCTGACCTTCCTGCGTAACTTACCCAAGCCGTACGTCATGCTTTATGACCTGCATGGCGTGGACGAGCGTCTGCGCACCAAGCGCCAGGGCCTGCCAAGCGGTGCCGATTTCACCGTGTTCTACCATCTGATGTCGCTGGAACGTAACAGCGACGTGATGATCAAGGTTGCCCTCTCCGAGAGCGACCTGAGCGTCCCGACCGTAACCGGTATCTGGCCGAACGCCAGCTGGTACGAGCGTGAAGTGTGGGACATGTTCGGCATCGATTTCCCCGGCCACCCGCACCTGACGCGCATCATGATGCCGCCCACGTGGGAAGGTCACCCGCTGCGCAAGGACTTCCCTGCCCGCGCCACCGAATTCGACCCGTTCAGCCTCAACCTCGCCAAGCAACAGCTTGAAGAAGAGGCTGCGCGCTTCCGTCCGGAAGACTGGGGCATGAAACGCTCCGGCACCAACGAGGACTACATGTTCCTCAACCTGGGCCCGAACCACCCTTCGGCTCACGGTGCCTTCCGTATCATCCTGCAACTGGATGGCGAAGAAATCGTCGACTGCGTGCCGGACATCGGCTACCACCACCGTGGCGCCGAGAAGATGGCCGAGCGTCAGTCGTGGCACAGCTTCATCCCGTACACCGACCGTATCGACTACCTCGGCGGCGTGATGAACAACCTGCCGTACGTGCTCTCGGTCGAGAAGCTGGCCGGCATCAAGGTCCCGGACCGCGTCGACACCATCCGCATCATGATGGCCGAGTTCTTCCGGATCACCAGCCACCTGCTGTTCCTGGGTACCTATATCCAGGACGTCGGCGCCATGACCCCGGTGTTCTTCACATTCACCGACCGTCAGCGCGCCTACAAGGTCATCGAAGCCATCACCGGTTTCCGTCTGCACCCGGCCTGGTACCGCATCGGCGGCGTGGCCCACGACCTGCCGAATGGTTGGGAGCGCCTGGTCAAGGAGTTCATCGACTGGATGCCCAAGCGTCTAGACGAGTACCAAAAAGCCGCGCTCGATAACAGCATCCTCAAGGGCCGTACCATCGGCGTCGCCGCCTACAACACCAAAGAGGCCCTGGAATGGGGCGTCACCGGTGCAGGCCTGCGCTCGACTGGCTGCGACTTCGACCTGCGTAAAGCGCGCCCATACTCCGGCTACGAGAACTTCGAGTTCGAAGTGCCGGTGGCCGCCAATGGCGATGCCTACGACCGTTGCATCGTGCGCGTCGAAGAAATGCGCCAGAGCCTGAAGATCATCGAACAGTGCATGCGCAACATGCCGGCCGGCCCGTACAAGGCGGATCACCCGCTGACCACGCCGCCGCCGAAAGAACGCACGCTGCAGCACATCGAAACCCTGATCACGCACTTCCTGCAGGTTTCGTGGGGCCCGGTCATGCCGGCCAACGAATCCTTCCAGATGATCGAAGCGACCAAGGGTATCAACAGTTATTACCTGACGAGCGATGGCGGCACCATGAGCTACCGCACCCGGATTCGTACTCCAAGCTTCCCGCACTTGCAGCAGATCCCTTCGGTGATCAAAGGCGAGATGGTCGCGGACTTGATTGCGTACCTGGGTAGTATCGATTTCGTTATGGCCGACGTGGACCGCTAAGCATGAACAGCACGCTTATCCAGACAGACCGTTTCACCCTGAGTGAAACCGAGCGCTCGGCCATCGAGCACGAGCTGCATCACTATGAAGACCCGCGCGCGGCGTCGATCGAAGCCCTGAAGATCGTTCAGAAGGAACGTGGCTGGGTGCCGGACGGCGCCCTCTACGCCATCGGCGAGATTCTGGGCATCCCCGCCAGCGACGTTGAAGGCGTGGCTACGTTCTACAGCCAGATCTTCCGCCAACCGGTGGGCCGTCACATCATTCGCGTGTGCGACAGCATGGTCTGCTACATCGGTGGTCACGAATCCGTGGTCAGCGAGATCCAGAACAAACTGGGCATCGGCCTGGGCCAAACCACTCCGGACGGCCGCTTCACGCTGCTGCCGGTGTGCTGCCTGGGCAACTGCGACAAGGCGCCGGCGTTGATGATCGACGACGACACATTCGGTGACGTGCAGCCTGCTGGCGTGACCCAATTGCTTGAGGGCTACCCATGACCCTTACATCTTTCGGCCCGGCCAACCTGATCAAGCGTTCGCCTGAGACCCATCCTCTCACCTGGCGCCTGCGTGACGATGCCGAGCCGGTATGGCTCGATGAGTACCAGGCCAAGAACGGCTACGCCGCTGCGCGCAAAGCCTTTGCCGACATGGCCCAGGACGACATCGTCCAGACCGTGAAAGACGCCGGCCTCAAAGGCCGCGGCGGTGCAGGCTTCCCCACGGGCGTGAAGTGGGGCCTGATGCCCAAGGACGAGTCCATCAACATCCGCTACCTGCTGTGCAACGCGGATGAAATGGAGCCGAACACCTGGAAAGACCGCATGCTGATGGAGCAACTGCCCCATTTGCTGATCGAAGGCATGCTGATCAGTGCCCGCGCGCTGAAAACCTACCGTGGCTATATCTTCCTGCGTGGCGAATACACCACCGCCGCCAAGCACCTCAACCGTGCTGTAGAAGAAGCCAAGGCTGCTGGCCTGTTGGGCAAGAACATCCTGGGTTCCGGCTTTGATTTCGAACTGTTCGTGCACACCGGCGCCGGGCGTTACATCTGCGGTGAAGAAACCGCACTGATCAACTCCCTCGAAGGGCGCCGCGCCAACCCGCGCTCCAAGCCCCCCTTCCCCGCCGCCGTGGGCGTATGGGGCAAGCCGACCTGCGTCAACAACGTTGAGACCCTGTGCAACGTGCCGGCGATCATCGCCGACGGCGTGGACTGGTACAAATCGTTGGCCCGTGAAGGCAGCGAAGACATGGGCACCAAGCTCATGGGCTTCTCCGGCAAGGTCAAGAATCCTGGCTTGTGGGAGCTGCCATTCGGCGTTACCGCACGCGAGCTTTTCGAGGACTACGCCGGCGGCATGCGCGACGGCTACACCTTGAAGGCCTGGCAGCCAGGCGGCGCTGGTACCGGTTTCCTGTTGCCCGAGCACCTCGACGCACAAATGTATGCCGGCGGCATCGGCAAGGTGGGCACCCGGATGGGTACTGGCCTGGCGATGGCGGTGGACAACACCGTGAACATGGTCTCGCTGCTGCGCAACATGGAGCAGTTCTTTGCCCGTGAATCCTGTGGCTTCTGCACCCCATGCCGCGACGGTCTGCCGTGGAGCGTCAAGCTGCTGATGGCCCTGGAAAATGGCGAAGGCCGTGAGGGTGACATCGAGACCCTGTTGGGTCTGGTCGGTTTCCTCGGCCCAGGCAAGACCTTCTGTGCTCACGCACCGGGCGCCGTGGAGCCATTGGGCAGCGCAATCAAATACTTCCGCTCGGAGTTCGAAGCCGGTATTGCGCCTACCAGCGCCGCCGTCCCGCCTCTGGCAAGGCCGATCGTAGTCGGCGCGTAACGCTTTAAAAGGCGAAGGGTCCGTGCCCTTCGTCTTCTCATGGGCTGACGCCGTAAAGGCTGTGTTGATGCCCATGAATAACAAGATTCCATTAGCCACGCCCGCTGACAACGGGCCAACGAAGAACTTTGAACCATGGCCACTATCCACGTAGACGGCAAAGCGCTCGAAGTCGATGGGGCGGACAACCTGTTACAGGCATGTCTGTCACTAGGCCTCGACATCCCGTATTTCTGCTGGCACCCCGCACTCGGTAGCGTCGGTGCCTGTCGCCAGTGTGCGGTCAAGCAATACACCGACGAGAACGACACCCGTGGTCGTATCGTCATGTCCTGCATGACCCCAGCCACCGACAACACCTGGATCTCCATCGAAGATGAAGAATCCAAGGCGTTCCGCGCCAGCGTTGTCGAATGGCTGATGACCAACCACCCCCACGACTGCCCAGTCTGTGAGGAAGGCGGTCACTGCCACTTGCAAGACATGACGGTGATGACCGGCCACAACGAACGCCGTTATCGCTTCACCAAGCGTACCCACCAGAACCAGGACCTCGGCCCGTTCATTTCCCACGAGATGAACCGCTGCATCGCCTGCTACCGGTGCGTACGTTTCTATAAAGACTACGCTGGCGGCACCGACCTTGGTGTCTTCGGCGCCCACGACAACGTGTACTTCGGTCGCGTTGAAGACGGCGTGCTCGAAAGCGAGTTCTCCGGCAACCTCACTGAGGTCTGCCCGACCGGTGTGTTCACCGACAAGACCCACTCCGAGCGCTACAACCGTAAGTGGGACATGCAATTCGCCCCGAGCATCTGCCATGGCTGCTCCAGCGGTTGCAACATTTCCCCGGGCGAACGCTACGGCGAACTGCGTCGTATCGAAAACCGCTTCAACGGTTCGGTCAACCAGTACTTCCTGTGCGACCGTGGCCGTTTCGGCTATGGCTACGTCAACCGCAAGGATCGCCCGCGCCAACCACTGCTGGCCGACGGCACTAAGCTGAGCCTGGACGACGCGCTGGATAAAGCCGCCGACCTGCTGCGCGGTCGTAATATCGTCGGTATCGGTTCGCCTCGCGCCAGCCTCGAAAGCAACTACGCGTTGCGCGAACTGGTCGGTGCCGAGCACTTCTACTCCGGCATCGAAGCTGGTGAGCTGGAACGCATCCGTCTGGTCCTGCAAGTGCTGAACGACAGCCCGCTGCCAGTGCCGAACATGCGCGACATCGAAGACCACGATGCCATCTTCGTGCTCGGTGAAGACCTGACCCAGACCGCCGCGCGTATCGCGCTGTCTCTGCGTCAGTCGGTCAAAGGCAAGGCTGAAGAGATGGCCGACGCCATGCGCGTACAGCCGTGGCTGGACGCTGCGGTGAAAAACATTGGCCAGCACGCGCTGAACCCGCTGTTTATCGCCAGCATCGCTGAAACCAAGCTCGACGACATCGCCGAAGAATGCGTCCACGCTGCACCGGACGACCTCGCCCGCATCGGTTTCGCCGTGGCCCACGCCCTGGACGCCAGCGCGCCTGCCGTCGAAGGCCTGGACACAGAAGCCGTCGAATTGGCCCAACGCATTGCCGACGCCCTGCTGGCAGCCAAGCGTCCATTGATCATTGCCGGTACCTCGCTGGGTTCCAAAGCATTGATCGAAGCCGCCGCCAACATCGCCAAGGCCTTGAAGCTGCGCGACAAGAACGGCTCCATCAGCCTGGTCGTGCCGGAAGCCAACAGCCTAGGCTTGGCCATGCTGGGTGGTGAGTCCCTGGACGCTGGCCTGCAAGCCGTGATCGACGGCAACGCCGACGCCATGGTGGTGCTGGAAAACGACCTGTACACACGCACCGACGCCGCCAAGGTTGACGCTGCACTGAACGCCGCCAAAGTTCTGATCGTGGCCGACCACCAGAAGACCGCCACCAGCGACCGCGCTCAGTTGGTATTGCCAGCGGCGAGCTTTGCCGAAGGCGACGGCACCCTGGTCAGCCAGGAAGGCCGCGCCCAGCGCTTCTTCCAGGTATTCGATCCGAAGTACATGGACGCCAGCATCCTGGTTCACGAAGGCTGGCGCTGGCTGCATGCCCTGCGCGCGACCCTGTTGAACCAGCCGATCGATTGGACCCAACTGGACCACGTGACCGCAGCCGTCGCCGGCAGCACACCGCAGCTTGCGCGTATCGTCGATGCCGCACCGTCCGCCGCGTTCCGCATCAAGGGCATGAAACTGGCCCGTGAACCGCTGCGTTACTCCGGTCGTACCGCCATGCGCGCCGACATCAGCGTGCACGAACCGCGTACCCCACAAGACAACGACACAGCGTTCGCCTTCTCCATGGAAGGTTACTCGGGGTCAGTCGAGCCGCGTCAGCAGGTGCCGTTTGCCTGGTCGCCGGGCTGGAACTCGCCGCAGGCCTGGAACAAGTTCCAGGACGAAGTCGGTGGTCACATCCGCGCTGGCGACCCAGGCACCCGCCTGATCGAAAGCACCGGTGACTCGCTGAACTGGTTCGCAGCAGTACCGCGCCCGTTCAACCCGGCCCAGGGCACTTGGCAAGTTGTGCCGTTCTTCCACCTGTTCGGCAGCGAAGAGAACTCTTCCAAGGCCGCGCCGGTGCAAAGCCGCATCCCAGAAGCGTACGTGTCCGTGGCCAAGTCCGAAGCCGACCGTCTCGGCGTCAACGACGGTGCCGTGCTCAGCCTGAACGTGGCCGGCCAGACTCTGCGTCTGCCGCTGCGTATCAACGAAGCGTTGGGCGCTGGCCTGGTTGCATTGCCTAAAGGCCTCGCCGGCATTCCGCCTGCGATCTTTGGCAAAACCGTTGACGGTCTGCAGGAGGCAGCGCAATGACCTGGTTCACCCCTGAAGTGATCGACGTGATCATCTCGGTCGTCAAGGCCATCGTGATCCTGTTGGCCGTGGTCGTTGCGGGCGCCCTGCTCAGCTTCGTCGAACGTCGCCTGCTAGGCTGGTGGCAGGACCGTTACGGTCCGAACCGCGTTGGCCCATTCGGCATGTTCCAGATCGCTGCCGACATGCTGAAAATGTTCTTTAAGGAAGACTGGACCCCGCCGTTTGCCGACAAGGTGATCTTCACCCTGGCACCGGTCGTGGCCATGAGCGCCTTGCTGATTGCCTTCGCGATCATCCCGATCACCCCGACCTGGGGCGTGGCGGACCTGAACATCGGCTTGCTGTTCTTCTTCGCCATGGCCGGTCTGTCGGTCTACGCGGTGTTGTTCGCCGGTTGGTCGAGTAACAACAAGTTCGCCCTGCTGGGCAGCTTGCGTGCCTCGGCGCAGACCGTGTCCTACGAAGTGTTCATGGGCCTGGCGCTGATGGGCATCGTGGTGCAGGTCGGCTCGTTCAACATGCGCGACATCGTCGAGTACCAGGCGCAGAACCTGTGGTTCATCATTCCGCAGTTCTTCGGCTTCTGTACTTTCTTCATCGCTGGCGTCGCCGTGACTCACCGTCACCCGTTCGACCAGCCTGAAGCAGAGCAGGAACTGGCCGACGGTTACCACATTGAATATGCCGGCATGAAATGGGGCATGTTCTTCGTCGGTGAGTACATCGGCATCATCTTGATCTCTGCCCTGCTGGTGACGCTGTTCTTCGGCGGCTGGCACGGTCCGTTCGGCATCCTGCCGCAGTTGGCGTTCTTCTGGTTCTTCCTGAAGACCGCGTTCTTCATCATGTTGTTTATCCTGCTGCGCGCTTCCATTCCGCGTCCACGATACGACCAGGTGATGGATTTCAGCTGGCGCTTCTGCCTGCCACTGACCCTGATCAATTTGCTGGTGACTGCTGCCGTTGTGTTGTTGAACACGCCAGCGGCCGCGGTTCAGTGAGGATTTGACCCATGTTCAAATATATTGGCGACATCGTTAAGGGTACCGGTACCCAGTTGCGAAGCCTGGTGATGGTATTCGGTCACGGTTTCCGCAAACGCGACACCCTGCAATACCCGGAAGAAGCGGTCTACCTGCCGCCGCGCTATCGCGGCCGTATCGTGCTGACCCGCGACCCCGATGGCGAAGAGCGTTGCGTAGCCTGCAACCTGTGCGCCGTAGCGTGCCCGGTGGGTTGCATCTCCCTGCAGAAAGCTGAAACCGAAGACGGTCGCTGGTACCCGGACTTCTTCCGCATCAACTTCTCGCGCTGCATTTTCTGCGGCCTCTGCGAGGAAGCTTGCCCGACCACCGCAATCCAGCTGACACCGGATTTCGAGATGGCCGAGTTCAAACGTCAGGACCTGGTGTACGAGAAAGAAGATCTGCTGATCTCTGGTCCCGGTAAAAACCCTGATTACAACTTCTATCGTGTTGCAGGTATGGCCGTTGCCGGTAAGCCGAAAGGCGCCGCACAAAACGAAGCCGAGCCGATCAACGTGAAGAGCTTGCTGCCTTAAGGAAGAAAGATGGAATTCGCTTTCTATTTCGCATCGGGTATTGCAGTGGTGTCCACGCTTCGCGTGATCACCAACACTAACCCCGTGCACGCCCTGCTCTACCTGATCATTTCGCTGATCGCCGTGGCCATGACGTTCTTCAGCCTTGGCGCACCGTTCGCCGGTGTGCTCGAAGTGATCGCCTACGCCGGCGCCATCATGGTGCTGTTCGTGTTTGTGGTGATGATGCTCAACCTGGGGCCGGCTTCGGTCGCCCAGGAACGCGTCTGGCTCAAGCCCGGCATCTGGCTCGGCCCGGTTGTCCTCGCAGCGCTGCTGTTGGGTGAACTGCTGTATGTGCTGTTCGCTCACCAGAGCGGCCAGGCCATCGGCCACACCACCGTAGACGCGAAAGCCGTGGGCATCAGCCTGTTCGGCCCGTACCTGCTGGTGGTCGAACTGGCTTCGATGCTGCTGCTCGCGGCAGCCATCACCGCCTTCCACTTGGGCCGCAACGAAGCCAAGGAGCAATGACGATGCCTGCTATCCCTTTGGAGCATGGTCTGGCGGTTGCCGGCATCCTGTTCTGCCTTGGCCTGGTCGGCCTGATGGTTCGCCGTAACATTCTGTTCGTGTTGATGAGCCTGGAAATCATGATGAACGCTGCGGCACTGGCGTTCATCGTTGCAGGTGCACGTTGGGGCCAGCCTGATGGACAAGTCATGTTCATCCTGGTGATCAGCCTGGCAGCCGCCGAGGCCAGTATCGGCCTGGCGATCCTGCTGCAACTGTATCGTCGCTTCCACACGCTTGATATCGACGCTGCCAGTGAGATGCGCGGATGAACATGATCTTTCTGACTTTCGTATTTCCCCTGATTGGTTTCCTACTGCTGTCGTTCTCCCGTGGACGCTGGTCGGAAAACCTCTCGGCCCTGATCGGCGTGGGTTCCATTGGCCTGTCGGCCATCGTGGCCGCCTACGTCATCTGGCAATTCAACGTAGCGCCGCCGGAAGGTGGTCACTACACCCTGGTGCTGTGGCAGTGGATGTCGGTGGAAGGCTTCAAGCCTAACTTCGCCCTCTACGTCGACGGCCTGTCGATCACCATGCTCGGCGTGGTCGTCGGCGTGGGCTTCCTGATCCACCTGTTCGCGTCCTGGTACATGCGCGGTGAAGCGGGCTACTCGCGCTTCTTCTCGTACACCAACCTGTTTATCGCCAGCATGCTGTTCCTGGTGCTCGGCGATAACCTGTTGTTCCTGTACTTCGGCTGGGAAGGCGTGGGCCTGTGCTCGTATCTGTTGATCGGTTTCTACTACAGCAACCGCAACAACGGTAACGCGGCACTCAAGGCATTTATCGTTACCCGCATCGGCGACGTGTTCATGGCCATCGGCCTGTTCATCCTGTTCCAACAGGTGGGCACGCTGAACATCCAGGAACTGCTGGTGCTGGCACCACAGAAATTCCAGGTCGGCGACTTCTGGATCACCCTGGCGACCCTGATGCTGCTGGGCGGCGCCGTGGGTAAATCCGCGCAACTGCCGCTGCAAACCTGGCTGGCGGATGCGATGGCCGGTCCTACCCCAGTGTCGGCACTGATCCACGCCGCTACGATGGTAACTGCGGGTGTCTACCTGATCGCCCGTACCCACGGCCTGTTCACCCTGGCGCCGGACATCCTGCACCTGGTGGGCATCGTCGGCGGCGTGACCCTGGTGCTGGCCGGCTTTGCCGCGCTGGTGCAGACCGACATCAAGCGTATCCTCGCCTACTCGACCATGAGCCAGATCGGCTACATGTTCCTGGCCCTGGGCGTTGGCGCCTGGGACGCGGCGATCTTCCACCTGATGACTCATGCTTTCTTCAAGGCCCTGCTGTTCCTTGCCTCTGGCGCGGTGATCGTTGCCTGCCACCACGAGCAGAACATCTTCAAGATGGGCGGCCTGTGGAAGAAACTGCCGCTGGCCTACGCCAGCTTCATCGTCGGTGGTGCAGCCCTGGCCGCACTGCCACTGGTGACCGCCGGTTTCTACTCGAAAGACGAAATCCTCTGGGAAGCCTTTGCCAGCGGTAACCAGAACCTGCTCTACGCAGGCCTGGTGGGTGCGTTCATGACCTCGCTGTACACCTTCCGCCTGATCTTCATCACGTTCCACGGTGAAGCCAAGACCGAAGCGCACGCAGGTCACGGCATCTCCCACTGGTTGCCACTGTCGGTGCTGATCGTGCTGTCGACCTTCGTCGGCGCCCTGATCACCCCGCCCCTGGCCGGTGTACTGCCGGAAAGCGCCGGCCATGCCGGTGGCGCCGCCAAGCACAGCCTGGAAATCGCCTCGGGTGCCATTGCCATCGCGGGTATCCTGCTGGCCGCGCTGTTGTTCCTCGGCAAGCGTCGCTTCGTGACGGCCGTGGCCAACAGTGGCATTGGCCGCTTCCTGTCGGCCTGGTGGTTCGCCGCCTGGGGCTTCGACTGGATCTACGACAAACTGTTCGTCAAGCCTTACCTGGCTATCAGCCATGTACTGCGCAAAGACCCGCTCGACCAGACCATCGGTTTGATCCCGCGCGCCGCCAAGGCCGGTCACACCGCCCTGAGCCGCAGCGAGACCGGCCAACTGCGTTGGTATGCAGCGTCCATGGCGGTCGGTGCCGTGCTGGTGATCGGCGCCATCGTTGTCGTGGCGGTCTGACCATGTCTATGTACATTGCGAACTTTGCAAACTTGCGAAAGGAAACGAGCCTGTCATGATTCTGCCCTGGCTAATCCTGATCCCCTTCATCGGCGGCCTGCTCTGCTGGATGGGTGAACGCTTCGGCGCCACCCTCCCCCGCTGGATTGCGTTGCTGACCATGTCCCTGGAACTCGCACTCGGCCTCTGGCTGTGGGCCCACGGTGACTATTCATTCGCTCCGGCACCGGGTGTCGATCCGACTTTCGCGCTTGAATTCAAGCACGTGTGGATCCAGCGCTTCGGCATCAACGTGCACCTGGCCCTCGATGGCCTGTCGCTGTTGATGATCCTGCTGACCGGCCTGCTGGGTATCCTCTCGGTACTCTGCTCCTGGAAAGAGATCCAGCGTCACGTGGGCTTCTTCCACCTGAACCTGATGTGGATCCTGGGCGGCGTTGTCGGCGTGTTCCTCGCCCTCGACCTGTTCATGTTCTTCTTCTTCTGGGAAATGATGCTGGTGCCGATGTACTTCCTCATCGCGCTCTGGGGTCACAGTTCTTCGGACGGCAAGAAAACCCGGATCTACGCGGCGACCAAGTTCTTCATCTTCACCCAGGCTTCCGGCCTGATCATGTTGGTGGCGATCCTGGGTCTGGTACTGGTCAACTTCAACAGCACAGGCGTGATTACGTTCAACTACGCCGACCTGTTGAAAACCAAGATGTCCCTGACCACCGAGTACATCCTGATGCTGGGCTTCTTCATCGCGTTCGCGGTGAAGCTGCCGGTGGTGCCGTTTCACTCCTGGCTGCCTGACGCTCACGCCCAGGCACCGACCGCCGGTTCCGTTGACCTCGCCGGCATCCTGCTGAAAACCGCTGCCTATGGCCTGCTGCGTTTCGCGCTGCCGCTGTTCCCGAACGCCTCGGCGGAGTTCGCGCCGATTGCCATGACCCTGGGTCTGATCGGGATCTTCTACGGTGCGTTCCTGGCGTTCGCGCAAACCGACATCAAGCGTCTGATTGCCTTCTCGTCCGTTTCCCACATGGGCTTCGTACTGATCGGCATCTACTCCGGCAGCCAACTGGCGTTGCAAGGCGCAGTGATCCAGATGTTGGCGCACGGTGTTTCCGCCGCTGCACTCTTTATCCTGAGTGGCCAGTTGTACGAGCGCCTGCACACCCGTGACATGCGTGAGATGGGCGGCGTGTGGTCGCGCATCGCGTACCTGCCGGCGATCAGCCTGTTCTTTGCCGCTGCCTCGTTGGGCTTGCCGGGTACCGGCAACTTCATCGGCGAGTTCCTGATCCTGATGGGTGCCTTCGTGCAAACGCCTTGGATCAGCGCCATTGCTACTTCCGGCCTGGTATTCGGTTCGGTCTACTCGCTGATCATGATCCACCGCGCCTACTTCGGCCCGGCCAAGTCCGACACCGTCCTGAAAGGGATGGATGCTCGCGAACTGATCATGGTGCTCGGCCTTGCGGTGCTGCTGATCTACATCGGCGTGTACCCGCAACCGTTCCTGGACACTTCTGCCGCAACGATGCATGGCGTGCAGCAGTGGTTCGGCACCGCCTTCTCTCAACTCGCTTCGGCCCGGTAAGAGCGCTATGGAATTCACGATCCAACACTTTATCGCGCTTGCGCCGCTGCTGATTACCAGCCTCACCATCGTGGTGGTGATGCTGGCAATCGCCTGGCGCCGCAATCACTCACAAACGTTCCTGCTGTCCTGTGCCGGTTTGAACCTGGCTTTGCTGTCGATTATCCCGGCACTCAAGGTCGCGCCACTGGCGGTGACCCCGCTGATGATGGTCGATGACTTCGCGCTGCTGTATATCGCGCTGATCCTCGTCGCCACCCTCGCCTGCGTCACCCTCGCCCACGCCTACCTCGGCGAAGGCGGCACCGGCTACCCAGGCAACCGCGAAGAGCTGTACCTGCTGATCCTGCTGGCTGCGGCCGGCGGTATCGTGTTGGTCAGCGCACAGCACCTGGCCGGCTTGTTCATCGGCCTGGAACTGCTGTCGATCCCGACCTACGGCCTGGTGGCTTACGCCTTCTTCAACAAGCGTTCCCTGGAAGCCGGCATCAAGTACATGGTGCTGTCGGCGGCCGGTTCCGCGTTCCTGTTGTTCGGTATGGCCCTGCTCTACGCCGAAGCCGGCAGCCTGAGCTTCACCGGTATCGGCCACGCGCTGGCTGCCACCAACAGCCCGGCGCCGATTGCCCAACTGGGTCTGGCGATGATGCTGATCGGCCTGGCATTCAAGCTGTCGCTGGTGCCGTTCCACCTGTGGACCCCGGACGTGTACGAAGGCGCCCCGGCGCCGGTGGCTGCGTTCCTGGCTACCGCGTCCAAGGTTGCTGTGTTTGCCGTGATGGTGCGTCTGTTCCAGATCTCGCCTGCTGCCAATACCGGCGTGCTGAGCAACGTGCTGACCGTGATCGCCATCGCGTCGATCCTGTTTGGTAACCTGCTGGCCCTGACCCAGAACAACCTCAAGCGTCTGCTGGGTTACTCGTCCATCGCTCACTTCGGCTACCTGCTGATCGCCCTGGTGGCGAGCAAAGGCCTGGCCGTGGAAGCCATCGGCGTTTACCTGGTCACCTACGTGATCACCAGCCTCGGCGCCTTCGGTGTAATTACGCTGATGTCCTCGCCGTACAAAGGCCGTGACGCTGACGCCCTGTACGAGTATCGCGGCCTGTTCTGGCGCCGCCCGTACCTGACCGCCGTACTGACCGTGATGATGCTGTCCCTGGCCGGTATCCCGCTGACCGCGGGTTTCATCGGCAAGTTCTACATCGTCGCTACCGGTGTCGAAGCCCACGAGTGGTGGCTGGTTGCGTCCCTGGTACTGGGCAGCGCTATCGGCGTGTTCTACTACCTGCGCGTGATGGTCACCCTGTACCTGATCGAGCCAAACCTGCGCCGTGTGGATGCCGAGCTGCATTGGGAACAGAAGGCAGGCGGCGTGATGCTGCTGGCCATCGCCCTGCTCGCGTTCTTCCTGGGCGTGTACCCACAACCGTTGCTCACCCTGGTGCAGCACGCGGTACTGGGCGTTTGATCGCTTAGCGGGATGCAGTAAACAAAACGGCGCCTTCGGGCGCCGTTTTGCGTTTCTGGATGCCCTGCAACAGGGCGTTCACCTCACTCGTTTTGGGCCAAATCGCGGATAGCCCAAAATTGCATATCCAACCCAGGAAACCCGGCGGGTACATGGATCGCAAAACCGCTCGACTGGCTCAACAGTTGCCAATACTCGCTGCTGCGATCAAGTTCGAAATACGTGCAGCCCGCATAGAACGGCAATTGCCGTGGGGCTGCCGGCAAAGGCCGCAGGCCAACACCCGGCAGTTGCAGGTTGACCAGGTCGCGGATTTTCTCCATCGAGCCGATCTTGACCTGGGAGGGGAAACTGCTGCGCACGCTGTCCGCCGCCATTTGAGCCTGAACCACCAGGATGAAGGTGGCCGAGGCCAGTAACGCCCGGTCCGGCAGCACGGCCACACGGATGCCGTATTGGCGCTCTTCCAAGGGAATAGCGATGGCCCGCGTATCCATCACGGTCGAGAGCATCCGACGCAGTTCAAGCATCACCGGAGCAAACGTTTCTGCCAGGGCCGTATGGCGATACACCGGGTAGGCAGGCGTGCGCTTATCGTCGCGGCTAAACGTTGCCAGCTCACCGGCCAGGGCCGAGAGGTCGCGATACAGTTGCTCGGGATGCAGGCCGCTCATGGTCGATAAATGGCGCATCAGCGGCAGGCTACGATTGAGCACCTGCAGTTGCAGGACATCGGCAATGTCCGCTGCACCACTGCCATCGAGCCGGGCCACGCGCGAGGCCGTGGCTTCGCCCCGCTGCTGCACCAGCCCTGCGACCTCATCGACCATCGCCTTGAGGCATTCGGCCGCCCGGATATCCAGACAGGGCGGGCAGTAGCCGCGATCAAGCACCACACAGTTGTCGGCGCGCTTTTCCAACACGTGGGCGATACCCAGTGAGGTGTAGGCATCGGCCACGTCGCCCTCAAAGGCCAGACGCACGCGCAACTTGCCGACACTCATCAGCGCACTGCTGTCCAGTCCATTACTGTCCCAGACTTCGTATTCAGCGCTGCGAAGTCGGGCGAAATTTTCGATACTGGGGTTGTCGTCAACCTCCGGGATCCCGGGACGTAAGCTTGGTAACGCCAACACCACGGTCAGGTCGCGCGCATCATCGGGGATGGTCAGGGGCGGCGGCATTTCATCATCGAATGGCAGGCCGACAGGCGTTCCATCCGGGAATATACCGCTGTATGAAAGCAACGATACCTTGCCCAGAGCCAGTTGCTGCGGGTCAATGTCCAACGCCGAAAAGCCCCAGCCATACGCACGCAACGCCGTGACCCGTGCCTCCAGCTGGGTTTGCAGGAAACGGTCATGTTGTTGCAGATGCTGAGGCTGCAACAACATGCCTTCGGACCAAACCACTTTGTGTTTCCAGGACATTAAGTTCTTCCAATATTGGCAACGGTAGAAGCAGACAGAGCCGACAACGGCTTACTTGCCATCGTCGGCCTCCTTGGGCGGCAGCGGCACACCCGCAGGCCCGGTGGCCGCTGCCAATGCCGCGGCGGTGGCAGCGGTTGCGGCCTGAGGCAAGGGCACAGGCATGGCCGAAGCGAGAATCGAGCCTGGAGAAAAGGTCATAAAGGCCCCACCGACCTTCAAGGTGATGCTCGCGCCGGCTTCGATCACCACGTTCGCCCCGCCCTTGATATGCACATCGGTACCGGCGGTGATACCCGTCTTCATGGCGCCCTCGATAATCATCTCGCTGCCGGCGCTCATCGATACCGCACCGCTGGTTTTTTCATTGCGGTTGCCGTCCACAGAGGAATGACGATCACCGCCGACCTTCTCGCGCAGGTCCTGGTCGATTCTGGAGTGACGGTCGCCGCCTACCCAGTCCAGGGCATCCTTGAGCACTCGCTGGTCGAAGTTTTTCTGGGCGTGCAGGAACACCTGCTCCGAACCCTTCTTATCCTCGAAGCGCAGTTCGTTGTAGCCACCACCGCCCTTTGAAGAATGGGTCTTGAGGGTCGAGCGGGTGGCATTTTCTGGCAGTGCATAGGGCGGCAGCGATTCCGCGTTATAGACGCTGCCGGTGACCAACGGCTGGTCGGGGTCGCCGTCGAGAAAGCTGACCACCACTTCCTGGCCGATACGCGGGATATGCAGGCTGCCCCAACGCTTGCCGGCCCAGCCATGGGCTACTCGGACCCAACATGAGCTGTTTTCGTCGCCCTTGCCCTCGCGGTCCCAGTGGAACTGCACCTTGATCCGTCCGTATTTGTCGGTCCAGATGTCTTCGCCCTGTTTGCCCACCACCTTGGCGGTCTGCGGACCGTGCATCCGTGGCTTGGGCGATACGCAAGGTGCTCGAAATGGCTGCTGGTGCGGCATGGCCACGAACTCGCAAGTCAGCACGGGCGCGGGCTCGGTCGGTGGCGTCGGCTCATAGGTGTCTAACGACAACGTGTAACGCGCTTCCAGCAGCAAACATTGCGCGTTCTGTTCACTGCGCGGGTGCTCGGCCAAGGTCATCAACGCTCCCGGGAACAGCCCCCGGGCACGAGTGGCACCGCTGATCCGACTGGCGCCGGTCTGCAGCGATTCAATCAAGGTGCGGGCATAGGTTTCGCCCTGTTTGCGCTCGGTGTATCGACCCGGATAGTCGTAACGTTCGTGACGAGACTGCGGGTAGTCACCAGGCATGGCCGACTTGACCATCAGATTGACGCTGGGCTTTTCGAAGTCGAAGTCCTTCAGGGTATAGCCGCCCGGCGCCACCTCGCCGCTCATGTGCCAGGCGTAGATCACCTCGCTTTCGCGCAGGGCGTGATCCTGGGACGGCATGTAGCGCAGTTGGGCATAGCCCGGCGCCGGCGAATGCGCGCCGCAGGAATCGGCAAGTACCAAGGTATGACGGCCAGCAGCGCTTTTGAAGAAGTAGTAGATACCTTCCTGCTCCATCAGCCGGCTGACAAAGTTGAAATCGCTCTCGCGGTATTGCACGCAATAGTTAAGTGCCGTGTAGTCCGCACTCAGGCCCGAGGTGTCGACATCGGCAATGCTGTAAGGCGCGAACACCTGGTTGAGGATCTGCGGCACGCTCAGGCCCTGGAAAATACGGCAGTCGCTGGCCAGTGTCAGGAACCACAACCACGGCCTCAACACCGCTTTGCACGTGGTATAGCGCCCTTGACGACCGGTTATGGAGAAGTGGCTCACATGCCCGCTGAAGTAACGACTACCGCCCTTGGGCAAGTCCACCGCAATGCTCATCGGCGTAGCGAGCAAGTCGTTGATGTCCAGGTCGGCGCGTTCGCTGTACAGCTCCACCTCGTATTCACTGAGACGAGACAGCCCCTCGAATGCCTGCATGCTGCGAAACAGCAGCACATCGTCGCCGAGCACACTGCTGACCTGAATGTCACGATGCATTTGACTGGTTGCCATAGGGACTACCTCGCGGACTCGGAAAAGACATAGGCAAACTCGCCGTTTTCCACGCTGACCCCAACCTGGCTGGCCGGGATGCCCTGTAACAGACGATCGAGGAACTCACGGCTGATTGCTGGCAGCAAGCAGTTGGTCAGGATTGAGTCAATCATCCGCCCACCGCTTTCCAGCTCGGTACAGCGGCTGGCAATCAACTGCACCACGTCATCGCTGTACGTGAAGGGAATCTTGTGGCTGTCAGCGATGCGCTGTCTGATCCGCTCCAGTTGCAGGCGGATGATGCGGTGGAGCATGGCGTCGCTGAGGGGGTAATACGGGATCACCACGAGGCGTCCGAGCAAAGCCGGCGGGAAGACCTCCAGCAACGGCTCACGCAAGGCTTTTGCGAGGGCTTGCGGTTCTGGCATTGCCAGCGGGTCACGGCACTGGCGGGCGATCAGGTCAGTGCCGACGTTGGTGGTCAGCAGGATCAGGGTGTGCTTGAAGTCGATGACTCGCCCCTCACCGTCTTCCATCCAGCCCTTGTCGAACACCTGAAAAAACAGTTCGTGCACATCCGCGTGCGCCTTCTCCACTTCGTCCAGCAGCACCACGCTGTAAGGCTTGCGCCGTACTGCTTCGGTGAGCACGCCGCCTTCGCCGTAGCCCACGTAACCAGGCGGCGCGCCCTTGAGCGTAGAGACGCTGTGGGCTTCCTGGTATTCGCTCATATTGAGGGTAATGACGTTCTGCTCGCCGCCGTACAACGCCTCGGCCAGGGCCAGGGCTGTCTCGGTCTTACCCACCCCGGAGGTGCCGGCGAGCATGAACACCCCCACCGGTTTGCCTGGATTGTCGAGGCCCGCGCGGGAGGTCTGGATACGTCGCGAGATCATCTCCAGCCCATGATCCTGACCGATAATGCGCTGGCCCAAACGGTCTGCCAGGTGCAACACGTTCTCGATTTCATTCTTGACCATGCGACCCACGGGGATGCCGGTCCAGTCCTGTACTACCGCCGCGACGGCCTGTTCGTCGACGTTGACCAGGACCAACGGAGTCTCGCCTTGCAGCAGCGCCAATTGTTCCTGTAATTGACGCAGTTCCAACCGGCCCGCTTCAGGTTCATCGGCATCCACATCGACCAACCGGCTACGCAGACGCAAGATCTGCATGACCAGCGCCAGCTCGCTGTGCCAGCGGCTGCCAAGGACCTTCAGGCGCTCGCGCTCAGTCGCCAGCAACGCATCGACCGATGCACAACGACTTGAGGTTTGCGCCCCCATGGCGCGTTCACGCTGGATGATCGCCTGCTCGGTTTCCAGGCATTCGATACGCCGGCGGCTGTCATCGACTTCCGCCGGGGTGGCGTGCAGGCTGATGGCGACGCGGGCGCACGCGGTGTCGATCAGGCTCACCGCCTTGTCCGGTAACTGCCGCGCCGGGATATAGCGATTGGACAAACGCACGGCCGCTTCCAGCGCCGAATCGAGGATCTGCACCTGATGGTGCTCCTGCAGGCTGAAGGCAAGACCGCGCAGCATCAGCAGCGCGCGGCTTTCATCCGGCTCATCGACCTGCACCGTCTGAAAGCGCCGGCTCAGGGCCGGATCTTTTTCGATGTGTTTTTTGTACTCGGCAAACGTGGTTGCGCCCAAGGTCCGCAAGGTGCCACGGGCCAGGGCTGGCTTGAGCAGATTAGCCGCATCGCCGGTACCCGCGGCGCCACCTGCGCCGACCAGGGTGTGGGTTTCATCGATAAACAGCACCACCGGTTTGACGCTGGCTTGAACCTCATCGATGACCGAGCGCAGGCGCTGTTCAAACTCACCTTTCATGCTCGCACCGGCCTGCAACAGGCCGACATCAAGGGCCAGCAATTGTACGTCCCGCAGGCTAGGCGGCACGTCGCCACGGGCGATTCGCTGCGCGAACCCTTCCGCCACAGCAGTTTTGCCCACGCCCGCCTCGCCCACCAGCAGCGGGTTGTTCTGGCGACGGCGCATCAGGATATCGATGACCTGCCGGATCTCTTCATCGCGTCCGACGATAGGGTCCATCGTGTTTCGCCGCGCCTGCTCGGTCAGGTCGACAGTGAAGCGCTTCAGGCCTTCCTGACGGTCGGGCGCCAGTGCACCGACAGCCTCACCCGGCACCTGGTACCCATCGCTGGCCGTCATACGGGCCTCGGGCGAATCCTTGAGCAACGCGCCAAACTGCTCACTGAGGTCGTCGGTCCTGACGTTGTTGAACTCCCGTGACACACCATACAAACCATTACGCAATGCCGGAGTTTTCAGCATCGCCAGCAGCAAATGGCCAGAACGCACCTGGGACTCACCCAGCATCAGGGTCGCGTAGACCCAGGCACGCTCCACGGTTTCCTCGACCTGCGAGGACAGGTCCGTCACCGAGGTCGAGCCCCTAGGCAAACGATCTAGGGCGGCAGTGAGGTCCCGGTCCAACACCACCGGATCAATGCCGTAATGGCGGACCAGGCGCAACAGGTCCGAATCGGTCAATTGCAACAACTGCTGCAACCAGTGCACCAGCTCGACATAGGGATTGCCGCGCAGTTTGCAGAACACAGTGCTGCTTTCAATCGCCCGGTAGCACAGGCTGTTGAGCTTGCCGAAAAGCGCGACGCGACTGATATCAGCCATGGGCAGTTCCTTGAGAAGAAAATGAGGGTCGAGGCTTGATCAGCAATTGCCGATCATCCCGCTGGGGCGCTCTGCTGCTCAGCCAACTGGTCCAACCCAATGACGTGGACCCCAGGCGCAAGCGAGGCCGGTGTTCTTTCTTGACGATCAGGTTGACGTCCCAGTCCATCGCCATGCCGACGTACTGACGCACCCAATCCTGCACCCGTTGCAGGCTGTCGCCACCGGGCAGCAAACGGCGGGTTTGTGTCAGGTCCAGAGGGCCAATCAGCAGGCGAAACTTGTGTTGGGCATTCCAGACTTTCCGGCCCATGACCGTGGCCTGGCCGAGCACCACCGCGTCCGGACCGCTGCGCAAGGTGCACAGCCCGTCACGGGGCAGGGTCATCCAGTGGCCGACAAATTGCTCGACCTCTACGGGAACGCCAAGGTAGTCGCCAAGCAAGGCGGCCAGGCCTTCGGCATTGCGTGTTTGCGGTCCCAGGCGACCGGCGAAATGCAGCTTGGCGAGGTCCACCACGCCGTCGCGCGCCTGCAGCGACGGTAGGCCAATACCGAGCAATGATCCCAGGTAGTTGGCAAAGCGGTCCGCCCCCGGACGGTCCAGACTCACCGTTGGCTGGGCACTGGCCCAGGCGCGATAGAACAGGCTGATCATGCGGTGATGAAACACGTCGCAAAATGCCGCCAGCGTAGGGTCGTTGAGGTTGCGTTGACGGTCGCGAATGTATTCGGTGAGGTGAATCGGCAACGGGCCATTGGCGCCCATCAGGCCGAAGAAATTGAGCAGCAGTTTAGGCGTGTCGCCGGGTATGAGGCCCGCAATCATTGCAGGCTCAAACGCCAGCGAAGAATGCTGGCCGAAACGCACCGCCTCGTCCGCCGGGCGCGTGGCCTCGCCGATGCGCGGCAGGTGCGCAAAGGCGCACTCCAACTGGCGCAATGCCGCGTAGAAATCAAACCGACCCGGATGCGCTTCAAGCTCGCTGAGCAGGCTCAGAGGATCTCGCATCTGCCCACCCGCGCAGGCCACTGCATGATCACGCCGCGTGACGCGCTCACGATCCGCGTCTCGGTGAATGAGTTGAGCGACACGTACTTGGCGAAAAACTGTTCCAGCACCGAGCCCAATACACAGACGCCTGCACCCTCGAACGCAGACTCATCCACGCTCACACTGATCTGCAAACCTCGCCCATAGGTGACGGGTCCAGACAATGGCAGGCGTCGCACGATGCTCTGCGCAGTCACCGAACGCACGCCTTCGATCTGTTTATGTGCAACGGCATCGTCGACGCGGCAATACAGGCGCAACATGTCACGCAAGGCTACAGCGCCCTGCTCCGTGTCCTGGTCCAGCAGTGACAGGTAGTTAAGGGACAAATGGCTGACCAGACGCCATGCGGTATCGCCTTCGGCATACGACGGCGCGGGCACCGTGGGCCCTGCCACGCAACGTACCGACTGCACCGGCGCAGCGGATTGGACGCTGAAGTCGGTGCTGCCACTGCCCACCGGCATGCTCAGCACCAGGTCGCGGTTGCTGCACAGGGCGTCGATGCCCAATTGGCGCAGGTCGCTGCGGTGAGGAGCCTGCTCGCCGTCCACCAGCGACACGAATACCTCGCTGCCCCCATAACTGGAGCGCGGGCCTCGGCTGCGCTGCTGTTCGGACAAAACCCGCGTGTCGCGCCGTACCTGGTAGTACGCACGCGGCGGCGTGCGTCCCTGCAGGTCGTTGGCGCGGTAGAAGGGTTCGAATGTCTGACTGGCCTCGGCGCCACTGCCGTAACCGGTCACCCCTTCAATTTCGTAGATCTCGTAATCCATTGACCGTGTGCGGTCGGGGCTCACATGGTATTCAGAGCGCTGTTCATCCAAGTGCACACGCTCGGTGCGCATCGGGAACAGGTTGATCGCCGGCGTGCAATACAGCGCGAAATTGGCGGCACTGAGGTTTTGCTCAAGTAACGGGTCTGCCGTCTTGAACAACACGATCAGCTCCAGTTGCTCGGCGGTGCAGCGGCTGACACTGCTCGCCAACCCCACCACGTCGACGAACATGAAGCGTTGCGGCAAGGCGAAGTATTCCTGCAACAAGCGATAACCCTGGAACGAACGCGGCCCGATGGGCAGCAAGGCTTCGCTGTCGCTATAGCCCACACTGCGAATCGCACTGTTGGGCAGCAGCTGATGCCAGTCCCCAGACGCTTGCATGGGCATGACCAGCACACCCGCCACTTGGGCCAACAGCTGCTCAAGAACCCGCGCGGGCGTGCCGTCCCCGCCACGGATGTGCAGCCGCAGGGTGTCGAGGGCCAGGTCGCTGAAAGCCAGGCCAGCCCCGACGCTCAAGCGCAGGCGCAACGCGGCCTTGACTGCGCCGAGACGTGACAGGTCAACCCCGGCCACCTGCGTGCTGCAGGCGAAATAGCGCGCCTCGACCAACTCCACCGGCCACAGGGTTACCTCATGGGCAGTGCGAAATTCGCAGGCGGTCTGGTCCCCCTTGCCCAACTGGCTGTGCAATGCCGTGTGGCGTGGCACCTTGAAGCCGGCGGCCAAGCTGCCCTCGCCCATGTCCGGGTGCAGTTGCACCACTGCCATCGATGGCGTTGGCGCCAAGTAGTGTGGGTAGATCAGTTCCAGCAGGTGATGGGTAAATTGTGGGAATTGAGCATCAATCTTCAGTTGCACCCGTGCGGCGAGAAAGCTGAAACCTTCCAACAGCCGTTCAACATAGGGGTCGGCACAGGCGTAGGTTTCCAGCCCCAGGCGGCCGGCAACCTTGGGGTAGTCGCGGGCGAATTCACCGCCAACTTCCCGCAGATGCGCCAGCTCACGCTCGTAATAGCGCAGCAGTTTTGCGTTCAACGCACGTCCCTTGTCTCAATATCGAAGATCCGCGCCTCGCCTGCTTCCAGGTCGAGTTCGGTCTTCAGGTACAGGCGCTCGGGCAACGGTTGGCCCCAGAGTTCGCCATGAATTTCAAAGGTCATCTGGTTGGGACTGAGGGTTGCACCCGAGGAGGCAACCGGCACGACACGCAGGCTTTCGCGCAAAATCCGCGGTTCGAAATCCCAGATCGCCTGGCGAATGCGGCGTCCCAACGCTTCGCGGTCCAGGCCGGCAGCCGTCTTTCCCGCGAGATCGGGCAGCCCGAAATTGAGCACTGATTGTCCCGCCAACGGGCACTTCCTCAGGTCGCGAAAGCTGCCCAGACTGGTGCTGTTGAGCAGCCACCCCAAATCGCGTAATACCGCCTTGCGCAAGCGGCGCATGGACAACACGCGCTTGTCGCGAGGCTCGAAAACCTGCTCGGTGTCGTCATCACTCAAGCGATCGAGCAAGGACGGTTGCAAACGTTCGAGACTGGTTAGTTCAGCCATGCGCTGAGGCCTCCATCGACAGGACGGCGGGCGGGCGAACCCACCCACCGTCGGGCATCCGAATCAGATCTTCTGATTCTTTTCCAAGTCCCACTTCTTCGGCGTACCGGTGATTACCGTGTCACCGTTGAAGGCGTCATAGGCGTAGCTGATGGTGGTGAAGTTGATCGAAAGGGTTTCGGCCGGCCGATCGCCAGTGCTGCTGGCGGAGTAAGCACTGATAATCGCGCCGCCCAGGATGATCTTAAGAAACACTTGCTGTTTTTTGTCCGCGCCGCCCGTATGGACAAAGTGGATCTCGGCATCGCCCAGGCTCTTGCCGCACACAGCCTGCATAAACAGATCGGCCGAGGCCACGTCGGCCAGTTTGGTCACGGAAATTTCCGAGAACGAAGGGTTGCTGGTGTCACGGTCGGCACCGCCGCCACTGGAGGAAATCGCTCGTAAAACCCCCATTTGGATAGCGTCGAGGGTGATCCAGTCTTTGTGACCGTCGACGGTGGAAGTGCCTTTGATTGGGGTGCCTTTAAAGTTCAGCAGGATCATGGTGAGTACCTTTCAGGTTGAACAACGGGGTTATGACGCTTGGGTTGAAGGCAGCCTGGAGACCAACCGCAAGGACACGGTCAAGCCTTCAAGCTGGTAGTGCGGACGCAGGAAAAACTTGGCGCTGTAGTAACCGGGGTTGCCTTCGATTTCTTCCACCACGACCTCGGCCCCCGCCAGCGGCTTACGCGCTTTGTCGGCATCGGTCGCGGTGGCCGGGTTGTGCTCCACGTAGCGGCCAACCCAGTTGTTGAGCCAGGTCTGCATATCGTCGCGCTCTTTGAATGAACCGATCTTGTCGCGCACGATGCACTTCAAGTAGTGAGCAAAACGGCACGTGGCAAACAGGTACGGCAGACGCGCTGCCAAGTTGGCGTTGGCGCTGGCATCCGGGTCGTCGTACTCCGCCGGTTTGTGCAGGGACTGAGCGCCGATGAAGGCCGCCAGATCGCTGTTTTTTTTGTGCACCAGAGGCATGAAGCCGTTCTTGGCCAGCTCGGCTTCGCGCCGGTCGCTGATGGCGATCTCGGTCGGGCAGGTCATGTCCACACCGCCGTCGTCAGTCGGGAAGGTATGCACCGGCAAGCCCTCCACGACGCCGCCGGATTCGATGCCGCGAATTTGCGAACACCAGCCATAGTGTTTGAACGACCGGTTGATATTCACAGCCATGGCGTAAGCCGCGTTGGCCCAAGTAAAATCCTTGGCGTCGGCGGCGTCGGTGGTTTCTTCAAAATCGAAGTCTTCCACCGGATTGGACTTGGCACCGTAAGGAGCACGGGCCAGGAAACGCGGCATGGCCAGGCCCACGTAGCGTGAGTCTTCACTGGCGCGCAAACTGCGCCACGCCGCGTGCTCCGGGGTCTGGAAAATTTTGGTCAGGTCACGTGGGTTGGCCAGTTCCTGCCAGGACTCCATAAGCATCACGCTGGGGTCAGCGGCGGTGATCAGCGGGCAGTGCGCGGCGGCACTGACACGGGCGATC
This sequence comes from Pseudomonas sp. W22_MBD1_FP4, assembly GCF_052113765.1. NCBI lineage: Bacteria > Pseudomonadati > Pseudomonadota > Gammaproteobacteria > Pseudomonadales > Pseudomonadaceae > Pseudomonas > Pseudomonas sp. W22_MBD1_FP4. Next base: position 199,112 of record NZ_JBGQOI010000010.1, read on the forward strand.
TGGGTCAACAGCTCGACGTCCGGCGCACTGTTGTTGAAGTAGTAGTCAGCGACAAAGGCGCCATAGGGCTCGCCACCGAACTGGCCGTATTCCTCTTCATACAGCTTCTTGAAAATCGGGCTCTGGTCCCAGGCCACTCCTTTGAACTTGCGCAGAGTCTTATGCACTTCGTGCTTGGAAATGTTCATCACCCGAATCTTCAGGGACTCGTCGGTCTCGGTGTTACTGACCAGGTAATGCAAGCCGCGCCATGCGCTTTCCACGGCCTGGAACTCCTCATGGTGGAGGATATGATTGACCTGTTCGGTGAGCTTTTGGTCGAGGCTGGCGATCAGGCCTTCAATCGTGCCGAGCACGTCATGGGACATCACCTGCGTGCCTTGCAGCGCCTGTTCCGCCAGGGTGCGCACGGCGGATTCCACGGCGTCCCTGGCTTTGTCGGTCTTGGGCTTGAATTCTTTTTGCAGCAGGCTGGCGAAGTCACCGGCGTCGAATGCCGTGGCCGGAGCTCCCTGTTCGGGTTGTTCCGATTGCGTAGTGGACATGACGGTATCCTTGAATTATGGGCAACAGCGTCCCCATACCGGGGCAAACGAGGCGCCGGCAGAGACCACGGTCATTCAGTTAGTCGGGTTGTTGGGGGGCCGCGCACAGGGCCTGCATCACACTCGGATCGCTGAGCACTTTGGCCAGCAATTCTTCGGCCCCTACCTTGCCGTCCATATAGGTCAGCAGATTCGACAGCTGGCGGCGCGCGGCCAACAACTGATTAAGGCTGGGCACCTTGTTGGCGATTGCACCTGGGGAGAAGTCGTCCATGCTCTCAAAGGTGATCTCCACCGGCAGGTTGCCCTCGCCCGTCAGGGTATTGGGCACCTGGAATGCCACACGGGGCTTCATGGACTTGAGGCGTTCGTCAAAGTTGTCCACATCGACTTCCAGAAACTTGCGCTCGGCTACCGGCGGCAAAGGCTCGGCCGGTTTGCCGGAAAGGTCTGAAAACACGCCCATCACGAAGGGTAACTGCACGGTTTTTTCCGCGCCGTAGATCTCCACGTCGTATTCGATCTGGACGCGCGGCGCACGATTGCGGGCGATAAACTTCTGGCTACTTTCTTTGGCCACGGAACTGGCTCCGGTGAGTGGAGTGGATAGATGAACGTTCAGTTGTCGTTGGTGCGGATGCCGCTGACCTGCGCCAGTTGCGCAAGTCCATCGGGCGCCAGGTCTTGCAGCAACTCCATGAAATTCTTGTCGATCAGTGTTTTTGCCCGTTGCAGCAGGAACGGCACCGGGCTCGCGGGCTCATGGGTATGAAAATAGCTGCACAGCCGATCGATGACCTGGCGCGCCTCTTCGCGGCTGCGGATCTCGCCGAACAGTGCCTGCGGTGCGGCCACCTCTGAGGTAGCAACAGTGGCTGCAGCCGCCTCGACTGGCGCAGGTTCAAGCAAGAACCGGCGGACTATTTCAGCGGCGCGACGCAGTGGAGCGACCAGTCCATTGAGGTCGATGGCGCGACCTACGCCGACTTTTTCCGTCAGCCACTGCTCAATCTGCAGGCTGTGCGCTAACGCCTGGGTCAGCGCAAGGTGAATGGCCTGTAGCTGTTGCGCATTGGCATCGACAAGCGCCCCTTCGATCATTGCCAGGCTCGGGTGATTGCCCTCGCCGCCGTGCTCGACAATCGCCAGATCGATCATTCTCAAGCTGACCGCGCCGATGCCTCGCGCGTTGATCAACGGCGCATCCAACACGTCGCGTACCAGGCCGTTGGGGGCGCAAAGGAACGCCAGGACATTGATGCGCAACAGCGGGTCATAGCCATCCTCCGGGTCGAGCCTGGGGTACAGCCCGTCCCAGCAATTTTCCAACAACCCCTGCACCAGCCCCAGGCCAGCCGACAGGCCGGCGATGCCGTGCACGTTGAGTTCGGCGCGGGTGGCCCAGATGGCCAGGCGCAAATCGCGGCTACGCTCCAACATCGGCAGTGCGAGGGCCATGACGCGCTTCCAGTTCGGCTCGATGGCGTCGGTAACGGTGTCGCCGTACTGAACCTCGGGTTTACCCAGTGCCTCTTCTTCAAGTTCTAAGAATTGCGCCGAATATTCAAAGTTCTGGCCACCGCCATCGGCCTCGCTCAGGGGCAAGCACAACAGGGTGAAATCCAGTGGTTGAGCTTCGGTGGGCGACCCCATCATGTGTCCCTCGGGCAAATGGCTCTGGCAGTAGAGCCGCGAGTCGGGACGTCGAATCCAACGGTTCAGAAAACTGAGCCTGTTGGAGCCCCCGCGCTACGCCTACTGCCGAAAATATTCAGCGTGGGCGGATTTATATAGCGATGGGACCACACGAGAATGCAGGCAGTGTCATTGCGGGGCGTAGGATTAAGCTGCGAATGCAGCGCTCGTGAGCAGAGAACGCGCACTCATAAATGGCGTCGCCTGGCTTTAGGTCGGCCACCCGCCGGCCATTGCTTGAGCCAGTGACGGCTGCACCGGCACGCGAATACCGAAGGTGTCCCTCAGCAAGGCCGTTAGCTCTTGCGCGTTGTTCAGCAGCCGTTTTTCGCTGGGCTGATCCAGGGAATGGATCGCGTAATGCGCGTTGTTCAAGGTATGGCGTTTGCCGGGCGCCAGCAGTGCGACTTTCAATTGGCCCAAGAACGGCGAGTTCGGGTGGGTCGAGACATACCAATTACCGATTTCGTAATCGATGGCGGCCTGCACCTGCAAGTCGAACACATACAAACCACGCCACTCCCCCGCCACTTCGGCCCACAAGGTGTAACTGTTCTCTCCCGCATTGAACGTCAGGCGATAGGGCTCATGGGCGGTGGCCTGCACGGCCTCAGTGTCCAACTGCAACGGACTGCTGGGCACCATGCCGCCAAAGCCTACATCGGTGATGTAACGAACCCCGTCCAGGGTCACCAGGCTCAAACGATGGGTGCGTGCCGTGCGCGCGTCCGGCGGTCCGCCCATCACCACCCGACCGGTAATGCCACGGGCCTCGAAACCCAGTTCCTGCAGCAGCGCGAGGAACATCTGGTTCAACTCATAGCAGTAGCCGCCGCGGCCATCGAACAACACCTTTTGCTCGACGCTGGGCAAGTCGATCGGCACCGGCAGGCGCAGCAGGGTCGACAGGCTTTCAAAGGCGAAGGTGCACACATGGCGCAGTTGCAGATCCCGCAGGGTTGCCAGGGTGGGCGGTGGCGGCGAATCGTATCCCAGGCGCTGCAGGTACAGATGGCTGTGGTTGAGGCGGGTCATGGCACGGTCCTTGGGCGCAGGAAGAGTGCGTCACTATGCCGCGTTCACATGCAAACTGTCATTTTGAATGAACCTTTTTGAACGCTTCAGCCTCCATCTATAACAAGACAGGGAGGCAACATGAGTACCGCAAAAATCTACACCATCCACTACCAACTGCACGGTCAACCGAAGTCCTTTGTGGTGCGTGCCGAAGTGATGAATAACGCCGAGGCCTGGCACTGGGCAGCGGTCGATGCCGACATTGCTCATGTCAGCCGTATCGGCCGCGTCGGCCACGAGCAAGTGAAAAAAACCACCCGGCCCTGGGCGGAGAAGTTCGGGATTACCGACGTTTCCTGGACGCCACCTAAATAAACGAAGGCCCCGCTCAATGGCGGGGCCTGATTACCTATTACGCTGTTATTTCTTTAAGTCGCCCAACGGATCGTAGGGCGGCTTTTTTTTCGCCTCGTCCTTGTCCTTTTTATCCAGCGGGGCAATGGCCGGACCTACCGGGTCAACCTGCGGATCAGCCACATCCGGCGAGTCGGGGTCAAATCCCAGCTCATCCTTGCCGCTGGCGTGTTCGTTAGAGGGGGGCCCATCCGAGCGCTTGTTCATCATGGTCTCCTGTTAGAGCGGGCGAGCTTTGTCGTGGAGGTTTTCCAAGTCTTCTTCGACGCGCTCCACATCATCATGGTCGTCACGCTCTTTCGGGTCATTGGGGCGCAAGGCATCGTTGTCGCGCTCTTCTTCACCGGGTGTGCGATCAGGGTCGGGTGTACCGGGCGGTGGTTGCTTGTATTCGGGCATGGTGGTTCACCTCAAAGGGACTACATTCGTTTAGAGAAACTGCCACAGATCATGGTTCAACTTGATTGCCCCACCGCTGACCGCTGACCATGAGAAGATGCCACCCCCTACCCGCCCTGGAGACCTGGACCGGATGTTCGAGCTCAAACCCTGCGACCCCGTCACCTACCGCCAACAGACCCGCCGCAGCACGTTGATCGTGGCCGTGCTGTTCATGGCCTTGGCCATGCTGCTGTCGACCCTGGCGGTGATGCTGTTCGGCGAACCCGGCGGTGATAACTTTCGCTTCAATGTCGGCGGTGTGCTCGCGGGGGTGCTGATTACCGTCGCCCTGGTGCGCGGCCCGTTCTGGTCCAAGTCGTGGCTGGCCGCTGCGGTGTACGGCTGGCAGCTCAAGCGCACGCTGATGCGCGTGACCAATGTGATGCACACCGTCACCGAACGTGTGCAGGCCAATGATCCGACGGCCATGAAAGTGCTGCGTTTCTATCACCTGGGGCTGACGCAGATGCATGCACTGGACGCCAACTCCAGCGCCCAGGCGCAACTGGTCGGCGAAATGGACGCGCATAAAGCCAGGATGCAGACGCTGGGAATCGACACCGAACAGACCCGTTTCGACCCCGCGTGGCTGGACGGTTTGAAAAGCGTTTAAATCATCTGCCTCGCCAGCAGAACAACGCACTCACCGCAATCGCCGCACCCGCCACGCCAAACACCAGCGGCGCCGACGCCACCGGCAGCAGCAGACCCGCCAGCAGCGGCCCCAGGCCAGCGCCGATGTCGCGCCAGACCGCATTGGACGCCAGCGCCGACACTCGCATCGAACCGGGGTTGCGCTCGGCGACCAAGGTAGTCACCAGCGGCAGTTGCAATGCGCGCAGCACCAGCACCGCCGCCGCGCCGACGATCACCCAATAGCTGCCGAATGCGCTCAAGGCCAGGGCACTCAAGAACGAAAACAGCAGCAACATGGCGGTGGCGCCAAATCGCTGCGCCGCGCGACCGCCCAAGGGGCTCAGAAGCATTTCCGAGACGTAGCGCAGGGCCATTAAGCCACCAGCAATCAGCACCGCATCGCCGCCGAGAATTTTCTGGGCCTGGATCGACAGCCCAAAGATAAACAGCCCGTCCAGCGCCACGCCTTCGATAAACGACCACAGTGCAACGCTGTCCGGCCACTTGAAGCGACGCCCTGGTGTGCTGTGCAAATCATGTCCGGCGCTGGGCAAGCCGCGCGCCATCCAAAGGCCTATCAGGCAGCAACCGGCAAGAATCACAAAGATCGGACGCGGCCCGGCCCACAGCGTCAGCCAACCACCGAACGGCAACGCCAGCATCGGTCCCCAGGCGATCAAGGCCCGCGAACGCCCTGCCCGGCGCGCGGCGCCCTCTGGCTCAGCGGTGGCCAATACCTGGGTCGACAGGTTCAACGCGGCAAAACACAGGCCCCACACCAGCCGCAACCCGAGCAACGCGGCAAAGCCGGATAGCACCGAATTGCCCAGGGCACACAGCGCAGCGGCACCGGCGGCGATCATGCAGGTCAGGCGATCGCCGTTGCGCGCGTAGAAATTCAACACATGCCGGTAACCGAAAATCCGCACCAGGCGGTTGGCCGCCAGCAACACCCCGGCCTGGGCCAGGGTAATGCCAAAGGCCTGGGATTCCATGGGCAGCAGCAGGTAGAGCAGCACGTCGCTGGGCAGGCACAACGCCAGGGTCAGCGCGGCGCGGCGGGAGGTGGTGTCGGCAGTGCGTTGGGCCTGACTGGACATAAATCTGAAACATCCCGAAATATTCAGGTCGCCACGGTAGCCTTAGCGAACCGCGCTTTACAACGCCCCGTCACGTCTTTTTCCCATAGGGCAGCAAACGCAAACCGCTGGCCACGCTGCCCACCAGCGCAAATGCACAGCCCAGCCACAACGCAGAGTGCGGGCCGCTGGCCATGAACAGGTGGAAACACAACGCCACCAGCGAGGCGCCCAGCGTCTGCCCCAACAAGCGCGAAATCGCCACGATGCCACTGGCCCCGCCGCTGCGCGCCAGCGGTGCACTGGTCATCAACGCCTTGAGATTGGGCGACTGGAAAAAACCAAAACCGGCGCCGCACAAGGCCATGCGCCAACCGATATCGAAGGCCGACGCGCCGGTGTCCAAGGTCGCCAATGCGGCCATGCCCAGGCTCAACATCAGCAGGCCGATGCCGCACAGCAGGCCCAGGGACACACGGTCGGCCAGGCGCCCGGCGACCAGTGCCATCACCGCCACCACGGCAGGCCACGGCGTCATCAGGAAGCCGGTTTCCACCTGGCTATGGCCGAGCACTGCTTGCAGCAGAAATGGCAGCGACACGAAGGCCAGGCCCTGGGCACTGAAGGCGCAGATCGCAGTGAGAGAAGACAAGGCAAACACCGGCCGCTTGAACAGGTCCAAGGCGAGCATCGGCGCCGGATGACCGGCCTGGCGACGCAGCAACAAGGTGCCGCACAGCAGCGCCACGGCAATCAAGCCCAGGGTCAGTGCGCCTTGAGCGCCGTGCACCGCTGTGCCAAGGCCCAAGACCAACAAGGCGAACAAACCGGCACATAACAATGCCGCCAGCCGGTCAAACGCGTGCCCGGTGATGGGGAGGATGGGCAGTGAACGCACGCCGAGTGCCAGGGCCAACAGCCCCAGCGGCACATTGATCAGGTACAGCCAGTGCCAGGTCGCCACTGACAGGATCGCCGACGCGGCGGTCGGCCCCAAGGTAAAGGCCAACCCCACCACCAACGAGTTATAACCAAGGCCGCGCCCAAGCATTTTCGACGGGTAGATATGCCGCAGCAACGCCGTGTTCACACTCATGATCGCCGCCGCCCCCAGCCCCTGCACCACCCGCGCAGCCGTCAGGGTCTCCAGCGAACCGGCCAACCCGCAAAACAGCGACGAGACGATAAACAGCAGCAACCCGCCAAGGTACACACGGCGATGCCCCAGCACGTCACTCAGCGACGCAAACGGCAGCACCGTGGCAATAATCGCCAACTGGTAGGCGTTGACCACCCAGATCACCGAGGCGGAATCGGTACCAATCCCTTCGGCCAGTGTCGGCAGTGCGGTGTTGACGATGGCCGTGTCCAACGTCGCCATGCCGATCCCCAGGGAGATCGCGATCACGGCAGGCAGGCGTTTGTTGAGAGGCAGGCCATCGGCGGCAGAAGACATGAACGATCCACGCGGGTGATAAGGCTGCCAGATTAAGGGCAGCGCTGATTTTTTTCAGCCGCGGATCAGTTGCCTGTCGACAATTTCATGTTCGCCAGCGCGCTCAGGTCCAAATGCCCGCCTATAACCGGCGGGCACCAGTAGTAACCACCGGTCAACGGCGTGCTGATGCGGTACAACCCGTCGACAATCCCATCTTCCAACCCGCTCATGCGGCGCAGTTGTGCTTCGAAAGCATCGAACGAGTGGCCGAACGCGAGGAACATCAACCCCGCCTGACCGTTCTCGGCCCATGGCATCGAGCGGCGTACCACGAAGGCTTCCGGGGTAAAGCTTTCCTGGGCGGTGCGTTTGGTGTGGGCGGATTCGGGGGCGTCGTCCAGCTCTTCGTTGTCTCCATGGCGGCGGCCGATGATGTGGTCGCGCTCCTGGGCGGGCAAGGCGGCGAAGCCGTCGAGATCGTGCTGCCATTGCTGGATCGCAGCGAAGCTGGCGCCGCTGTCGGTCAGCGCGGCGTCAACGGCGGCGTCGTCGTGGGGGTTTTCGGTGCCGTCTTCATAGTCGGTGAGGTCAAAACCGGTCTTGTAGCGAAAGCCTTCGGTTGACTGCACCAGGCCAAACGCCGGGGCCAGGGCCTTTTCATAGGCACGGCTGCGCAACAGCAGTTCACCGCGATCCACACCGTGCAGCCACACCCACAGTGCCTGCTGGGTGGACGGATTATTCGCACCCGGGCCGCTGACAGCCGGGAATGGGCGCAGACCATCGATGTGCGTGCCCAGTGCATTTACCAGCGGTTCACCAAAACCGACCACTGCCGCCGAATCCACCAGTTGCACCAGCGCGTCCAACGCGGCCGGTACGGCTTCAAGGGTTTGCACGGCAAAAAACAGATGGCGTGCCTGCAAAGGCACCGGTGCGGCAAGAATGCCCGGCTGGTAGTGACTCATGTGAACTCCTTCAAGAAAGGCGCGCAGTTTACCCGCCGTACGTCATCGTGCGTAGGAGAAAGCGCGCAAGCCTTGCCATAGAGCCCTCTGTTGGGTGACTCTCTAGTCATGTTTTGAAACTATTCCAGGGGTAGCGACATGACCACCAGCAACCTGCTCGCCCAGCTGTTTCCAACGTCCGTGGCCGATATTCCCGAGCAATTCCGGCTTGAAGCGCCCATTGAACAGCGTGATTACCTGGTCGATGGCCAGTTGCAGGTGTGGAACGGCCCGCTGGCCCAGGTGCAGAGCCCGGTGCAGTTGGGCGACAGCCGTGTGGTGATCGGCAGCACGCCGCTGCTGGACGCCGACACCGCCCTCACCGCCCTCGATGCCGCCGTGCGCGCCTACGACCGGGGCCAGGGCGAATGGCCAACCATGCGTGTGGCGGACCGTATCCAGCATGTCGAAGCGTTTTTGCGCCGTATGCGCGAACAGCGCGATGCCGTGGTCACGCTGCTGATGTGGGAAATCGGCAAGAACCTCAAGGACTCGCAAAAAGAGTTCGACCGCACCTGCGACTACATCACCGACACCATCAATGCCCTCAAGGAACTGGACCGTCGCAGCAGCCGCTTCGAACTGGAACAGGACACCCTCGGGCAAATCCGCCGCGTACCGCTGGGTGTAGCGCTGTGCATGGGCCCCTACAACTACCCGCTCAATGAGACCTTCACCACGCTGATCCCGGCGTTGATCATGGGCAACACCGTGGTGTTCAAACCGGCCAAGCTCGGCGTGCTGCTGATCCGCCCGCTGCTGGAAGCGTTCCGCGACAGCTTCCCGGCCGGAGTGATCAACGTGATCTACGGCAGTGGCCGTGAAACCGTCAGCGCGCTGATGGCCAGCGGCAAGATCGATATCTTTGCGTTTATCGGCACCAACAAGGCCGCCAGCGACCTTAAAAAACTGCACCCCAAGCCGCACCGCTTGCGTGCTGCACTGGGCCTGGACGCGAAAAACCCCGGCATCGTGTTGCCCGAGGTGGACCTGGACAATGCCGTCAGCGAGGCCGTCACCGGTTCGTTGTCGTTCAACGGCCAGCGCTGCACCGCGTTGAAAATCCTGTTTGTGCATGAGGATGTGGTCGACAGCTTTATCGAGAAATTCAACGCCAAGCTGGCGACACTCAAGCCCGGCATGCCATGGGAAGACGGCGTGTCGCTGACGCCGCTGCCGGAAGTGGGCAAGGTGGATTACCTCAATGATCTGGTGGCCGATGCTCAACAACACGGTGCCCAGGTGGTGAATGCCAACGGTGGCACCAGCCGTGGTTCGTTTTTCTACCCGGCCGTGCTGTACCCGGTGAACCCGCAGATGCGCGTGTACCACGAAGAACAGTTCGGCCCGGTGGTGCCGATCGTGCCTTACCGCGATCTGGAGACGGTGATCGAGTACGTACTCGACTCGGACTTCGGGCAGCAATTGAGCATCTTCGGCACCAACGCCGTGGCAGTTGGGCGTCTGGTGGACACCTTTGCCAATCAGGTTGGCCGGATCAATATCAACGCCCAGTGCCAGCGCGGGCCGGACACGTTCCCATTCAACGGGCGCAAGAACTCGGCCGAAGGCACGTTGTCGGTACATGACGCCTTGCGGGTGTTCTCGATCCGCACCCTGGTGGCCACCAAGTTCCAAGAGAGCAACAAGGCGCTGGTCAGCGACATCCTGCGCAACCGCGATTCGAGCTTCCTGACCACCGATTACATTTTCTAGAGGAACGCGAGCAGTTGATTAACCTGCATTTGCCTATGTTTGCCCGGCGCCTGCTGCGTCCGTTGCTCGACCCGTACCGTCGCTATCGCCATGCCAAGCTGATCCACGCCGTGCGCGTGTCCATTGGCTTGCTGGCGACGATCCTGCTGACCACCGGCATCAACCTGCCCCACGGTGAGTGGGCGTCGGTGACCATGCTGATCGTGATCGGCGGTTTGCAGCACCACGGCAATATCGGCAAGAAAGCCGTGGAGCGCGCCTACGGTACTTTGATCGGCGCCAGCGTCGGCTTGCTGCTGGTGGTGCAACAGGCCTACTTCGGTCTGCCGCTGTTGACCTATTTGCTGATGTCGGTGGTGTGCGGGTTCTTTTCCTATCACGCCATCGGCAAGGGCGGATACATCGCCCTGCTGTCGGCGATCACGGTGTTTATCGTCGCCGGCCACGGAGACAATCCGATCTCGGATGGTTTGTGGCGCACGGTCGATATCCTGATTGGCATCGTGCTGGCCCTGGCGTTTTCCTTCGCCCTACCGCTGTATGCCGTGTACTCGTGGCGCTACAACCTGGCCAGTGCTTTGCGCGACTGTGCGGCGATTTACAGCAGAATCATCAACGGCCAATCGGTCACTGATGATGAACACCTCAAATTGTTGAACCGTTTGAACGCCGCGATGGTGCAACTGCGCTCGCTGATGCCGTCGGTGTCCAAGGAAGTGCGCATCTCCATGACCGAGCTGGACACGATCCAGCGGCATCTGCGCATGTGCATCAGCACCCTGGAAATTCTCGGCAACACGCGGCCGGACCCGCGTGATGAACAGGCCACTGCGCGCATGCAGATGATGTTGAAGGCTGAGCACCGGCAGATTCGTGTGCAGTTGGTGGGGATGGCGCGGGCGCTGAAGTCAGGGGTGACAGAGCGGTTGGAGCGGCCAAGCCATGCCGGCGTGAGCGAGCCGGCGCTGGATACGCCGGTCTACAGCGCGTTGGACGGTTATCGGTTGCTGACGGTGCAATTGGCGGCGAATGTGGATGGGATGCGCCAGCGGCTGGCTAAGAGCGCCGGGCGCTGGAAGATCTAGAAAGCTGGTCCGTTGACGTGTACCCAGCATCTACACCTTCACACTTTCTCCTACATATTTTTCACGTTTTATTCACATCCCGGGACGTAGGGTGAAGCCTCATCCGTTACAAACGTTGCACATCAAGCCCGCCGCCCCAGCGGGCTTTTTTTTGCCTGGGATTTGACTTAACGCGAGGCCTTGGCAGCGGGCGCGGCCGCTTGTTCACGAATGGCACGCTGGGTATCCAGCACCTTCGCCAACGCGGTTTCCGCTTCCGGGCTTTGCTGCGGCACACGAATCGCCGCCGAGACCAAGGTGATCAATTTGGCCATCACTTCGGCATCCGTCGCCGGGCGGCCCAGGCTCATGGAATTCATCAGCAGGCGCAGTTCGGTGCCGGCCATCACCCCGGAAATCGCCTTGAGGGCAAATTGCAGGCGCACGCCCAGCTCATTGCGCGGCAGATCCGGCAAGGCCAGGGCGAACGCTTCGAAGAATCGCTGGAACACCGGCTGGTAATGCACCTTGAGGTATTCCTGGATGAACGGTGAGGTGTCGCTGTACACACGACCCAGGAAACGGATGAACGAACGCCCTTCCCCACTCGCACTGGCCGGATCGCTGCGCTCCAGGCCCATGGCCGGGGCGAACAGCACGCCTAGGAGGGTATCGCAATCGAGTGGGCCATCAGACTCGGCTTCACAACGAGCCAGCAGTTCCAGGCGCTGCTCATTGAGCGGTTCCAGGCGCTGCATCAGCAGGGTTTTCATCAGGGAATCCTTGTCCCCGAAGTGGTAGTTCACAGCGGCCAGGTTCACTTGGGCTCGCTCGGTAATCTGCCGTAACAACACTGCGTCATAACCGTACTTAATAAAGAGCGCCTCTGTCGCATCCAGCAATCGAGTCTTGGTAATGTTTGGAGCGCTGAGTTTCTTCGCGACCATAAAGGGTTCCACGGCGGAAATATTGTTTTAAAAAATAATTTGATTTTTTATACCGGGGCGGCCGTTCGAAAGCAAGTGGGGATACACCGCCATACGATTCAAAGCCTTGGCCAGCGGGCATTTTGAGGGTGATCCGGACAATTTTGGCGGCCCCTCACACCGTCTTATGTAATCGTTTCAAAGGGTAAAACCGCTCTACATCCATGGCTGGCGAAGCGCTGGGAACACGGTTAGTATTCAAACAATATTTTAAAAACAAGAAATAAAACCAGTCCGTGACGCGTACCTGACAACTCCCGAACTTGTTACAAGGATTTACCGGGGGACATGACGGCAGCGTCGAGACTGCAGGCGTAGTCATGATGACAGATACCCCCGCGCACCCAGGCTTGATCTCCCTGCAAGGCATCGGCAAACGCTATCAGTTGGCCGGGCAAGAGCTGTCCATTCTCAATGACGTGTGCCTGTCCATCACCCGCGGTGACAGCTGCGGCATTCTCGGCGCGTCCGGCTCCGGTAAAAGCACCCTACTCAATATTCTTGGCCTGTTGGACTTGCCCAACTGCGGCCAGTACCACTTTGCGGGCCACGATATTTTCAGCGCCACCCCGGATGAACTGGCGGCGATCCGCAACCAGCAGATCGGTTTTGTGTTCCAGAGCTTCAACCTGCTGCCGCGCCTCAGCGCCTTGGACAACGTCGCCTTGCCCCTGAGCTATCGCGGAGTGTCGCGCCATGAATCGGTGGAACAGGCCCTGCGCATGCTCGAACAAGTGGGTTTGGCCGATCGCGCTCACCATCGCCCCGCCGACCTTTCCGGCGGTCAGCGCCAACGCGTTGCTATCGCCCGCGCGCTGGTGGGCAAACCTTCGGTGATCCTGGCCGACGAACCCACCGGTAACCTCGACAGCAGCACCGCTCAGGACATCATGGACCTGCTGCTGGCGCTGAACCGCGAGCAACAGGTCACGCTGATCATCGTCACCCACGACGCGACTATCGCCGAGCGACTGGAACGCAAGATTCTGGTGCGCAACGGCGTGGTGCACGAGGTCGGTCGCCTATGAGCCTGCGGGTCGAACAGAGCCTCAGCCAATTGCTGCATGAAGCCTTCATCAGCCTGCGCACCCTTGGCAAGCGCTCGGTTCTGGCCCTCTTGGGCATCGTGATTGGCAGTTCGTCGGTGGTAGCACTGATCAATATCGGCCATAACGCGGCAGTGGATGCCGCGATGATTTTCAAGGACATGGGCACCGACACCCTGGTGGTGCAGTTCCCGCCCAAAGGCAACAACAATGTGCCGATGCGTACCCCACTCAACCTGCAAGCGGTGCGCGAGGCCGTGCCAGGCATCGCGCACATCGGCGCACTCAGCCTGTTCAGCGGGCCCATCGTGTTCCATGGCCGCACAGCCAACGCCAACTTCGTCGGCGGCACAGCGGAGATTCCCCAAACGATGCGCCTGGAACTGCGACAAGGGCGTTTTCTGTCGAGCTACGACGCCAACGAAACCTATGGCGTGATTGGCGACCAGGTCGCCCAGGCACTCGGCGCGCCGGGCGATCCCGTGCAACTGGGCGACCGGGTGCGCATCAACGACTACCTGTTCCTGATCGTCGGCATTCTGCACAACCAACCGCGGGCGATGCTGATGCCGGTGCAGGCCAACGAGTCATTGTTCATCCCCGCCGAAGGCATGCGCCGTATCTACGCCACGCCGCAGATCAGCAATGTGATCATCCGCGCCGCGCCCGGCCAGGACATGGAGCACATCGCCCGGGCAGCCGCCGACGCCTTGCAGACCCAGCTCACCGAACACACTGTCGACATTCAGGTGCCCCAGCAAATGATCGACGGCATGACCCGGCAAAGCCGCACCTTCGCCTACCTGCTACTGGCCCTCGGCGCGATTTCCCTGGTGGGCGGTGGCGTGGGGGTGATGAACGTGATGCTGATGAACGTCTCGGAGCGCCGCCGCGAGATCGGCATTCGCATGGCCTTGGGCGCTCGCCAGCGGGATATCCGCAACCTGTTCCTGCTCGAAGCCGTGACCCTCACCGCCGTCGGCGCGCTGTGCGGCGCGGTGCTGGGCATGAGCGCTGCCTGGCTCTACGCCTGGCTGTCGGGCTGGGAGTTCGCGCTGGCGGCTGCCGCCCTGCCCCTCGGCGTGGGCAGTACATTGCTGGTGGGTTTGTTCTTCGGCCTCTACCCGGCAGTTTCGGCCTCGCGATTGCAACCGGTGGAGGCCCTGCGTGATGAGTAAATGGCTCTGGTTGCTCGCGCTGATCAGCCTGCCCGGCGTGGCGGCCGATGTGGTCATCCGTCCCTCGGCCCCCAGCAGCCCCCGCAGCGTGTCGTTGAACGCCCAGGTCACCGCGCTGACCCTTGGCGACGCGGTGTACCTGGGCCTGCGCAACAACCCGGCAATCCGCAGCGCCTACCTGCAACGGGTGGCGCAGAAGTTCGACCTGCGGGTCGCTGAAGACGTGTTCAACCCCAAGCTCACCCTCAACAGCTATTACCGCGCCACCCGCGGTTCCCAGGACAGCGCACGCAACACCAACGTGGCGCCGGCCACCAGTTTGCTCAGTGAGTACGGCACCCGACTGAGCATGGGCTGGACCCAGCAACTGAACAACGCCGACCGCGCCGGCCGTTACCGCAGCGACGGCCTGGACCTGGCGATCATCCAACCGCTGCTGCGCGGTGCCGGCTGGGACGCCACCACCGCGCCGCTGCGCCTGTCGCGCCTGTCGGAACAGGCCAATCGCCTGAACCTCAAGGCCACCGTGGCGCAGACCATCAGCCAGATCATCGCCACCTACCGCGAACTGCTGCGCGCCCAGGAGCAACTGCTGATCGTGCAGGAAGCCCTCAAACGCTCCGACACCTTGCTGAACGTGAACAAGGCGCTGATCAGCGCCGGGCGCATGGCCGAGTTCGAAATCGTGCAGACCGAAGCCGATATCGCCACCCAGCAGTTGGGCGTGGAAGAAGCGCAAAACCAACTCGATACCAATCGCATGGCGCTGCTACGTCTGCTGGCCCTGGACCTGTCCACGCCGATTCGCGCCACCGAAGCCCTGGAGGCCAAGCCCATGCAGATCGACAAGCGCCAGGCCTTCACCCTGGCGCAAACCCAGCAACCGGAGTACCTCGCCGCCCTGCTCGGCAGCCAGCAGGCCGACCTCGACCTGGTGATCGCCAAAGACTCCGGGCGCTGGCAGGTGGATTTGGTGGCCGGCGCGAACCAGATTCGCGACAACTACAATAACGACGCCGGCAGCAGCAATAACCGCACCTGGGACAGCTACGCCGGGGTGCAGGTGCAGATCCCCATCGGCGACATCAGCACACGCCAGGCCGAAGTGCGTGCGCGGGTGAATGTGGAGGATCAGGAAATCCGCATCACCGACGCCCGTCAGGAACTGGAGCGCAGCGTCAACGATGTGGTGCGCGACCTCGGCACCCGTTGGCGCCAATATGAAATCTCCCAGCGTGCGGTGGAGCTGTCACGGCGCAAGATCGAGATCGAGCGTGAAAAGCTCAGTGCCGGACGTTCCACCAACTTCCAGGTGCTGAGTTTCGAGACCGACCTGCGCAACGCCGAAAACGCGCAGCTCAATGCACTGATCGCTTATTTGAACGCCCAGACCCAGCTCGACTTGACCCTGGGCATGACGCTGGAAAGTTGGGAAATCACCCTCAATGACTACTAATCGAAAACGCCTGCTGGGCGCTGTAGTGATCCTGCTGCTGGTCGGAGCGGGGCTGGCGTTGCGCAGTCCTGCTTCCAGTCCCGCCAGCACCGCCGAGCAATGGCTGGCCATAAAACCCGACCCGCTGGTGCACCAGATAGGTCTGGTGGGCAAGATCGAGCCCGACACCACCCTCATCCTCACCGCCCCGTTCGACGGCAACGTGCAGGCCAACCTGGTGGAACAAGGCCAACGGGTCGAGGCCGGTCAGGTGCTGCTGCGCATGGACCCGGCCACCCTCCAAGTGCAACTGCGCGACGCACTTTCCGCCCAGCTCAAGGCCCGGCGTACCGTGCAGGAGATGCAAGACTGGGAGAGCAGCCCGGCAGTCAGCCGTGCCCGCCGCAGCCTGCGCACCACCGAGATGAATGCCGGCAACACCCAGCGCAAACTCACCGAAAGCGACAACCTGTTCAAGCGCGGCATCATCCCGCGCAACGAACTGGACGAACTCAAGCAGCAAGCCCAGCAACAACAGCTGGACCTCGCCTCCGCCCGCAGCGAACTGCAACAGGCGCTCGATCAGGGCAAAGGCGAATACCGCCAGATTGCCGACATGGAACTGACCAACGCTACGGTGAAATACGAGGCCCTGCGCACGTTGCTCGAAGGCCAGGAGGTCAAGGCGCCGTTTTCCGGCATCGTGGTACCCGCGCCTGGCAATAACACACCCCAAGGCGGCGGCATTACCAACGCCCCCATCCAGGTTGGGAGCAAGATCAGCCAAGGCCAGGTGTTGTTCGGGTTGGCGAATATAGAACGGCTGAAAATCGTCGCCAAGGTCTCGGAGTTGGACATCAACCAATTGCATCAGGGCCAAGCGGTGGAGGTCATGGGCGATGGGTTTGATGGCGAGCGGCTGACTGGCTCAGTCAGCGTGGTCAGCGGGTTGGCGATGGCCAGTGACAGCCAGGGCAGTGCGCAGTTTCCGGTGACGCTATCGATCCCCAAGCTGACGCCCCAGCAGTTGCAGCGGGTGCGGTTGGGGATGAGTGCACGGTTGACCATCATCACCTACAACAATGCGCAGGCGATTGTGATTCCGAGCGAGGCGATCCAGGCAGATATGACGGTGGAGTATCGAGAAGCGATGGATAAGCCGGTGGAGCGAGTGAAAGTGACCACCGGGCAATCGACGGCGCAGGGGGTTGAGGTGTTTGGCCTCAAGCCTGGCTTTGTGAAGACCTCAAGATAAATGGAGATCCCTTGTGGGATGGCGGTGCGACGGTTCGACTTGCTCCCGATGGCGGTGTGTCAGTTTATGCAGCTGTGACTGACCCACCGCCATCGGGAGCAAGCCCCCTCCCACATTTGAAATGAGTTCAACTTAAGAGCCCGGTCGGCTCTAAGGCCACCACGCTCTTGCTTTTGATCTGAAATCGCCCCGTCAACCACGATGGCCGGCATTCCGGCCTTTACAAAAGTGACCCGTTGTAAGAGCGGGACCACTAGCCGCCTAGGCTCGGTGTGCACGCACTCAGGCTTGAATCCGTGGGCCACCGCGCTGGGCCATCCATGGCCCAGTGCGTCTAACCCGGCGTCCTGCCGAGTTAGCCACGGATTAAAGCCTGCGTTCGGCCAGCGTGTTTGACGGGGCGCCTCTGATCTATGGAGATCAAACTGTGGGAGGGGGCTTGCTCCCGATGGCGGTGTGTCAGTTTATGCAGCTGTGACTGACACACCGCCATCGGGAGCAAGCCCCCTCCCACATTTGG